>JBDTUR010000223.1:0-2545 GCA_040007635.1 Chloroflexota bacterium | reverse complement strand
ATCTGCTGGCACGCCAGCATGCGCAGACCCTGGCGCGATTGCTCGAGCCACTGGGTCACGACGTGACGCTGCTCACCGGCTCGCTGCCGGCGGCGCAGCGACGCGAGGCGATCGAACTGCTGGGGGCGCCCGTTGCGGCGACAACTGGCGGTCGGTCGCGCGGCCTGATCGTCGTTGGTACCCATGCGCTCGTGCAGGAGGCGGTTCACTTTGCCGATCTGCGTTTCGCAGTCGTGGACGAGCAACACCGTTTTGGAGTGGCCGAACGTGGCGCACTGACCATTAAGGGCCGCGCGCCGCACGTGCTGCTCATGACCGCCACGCCAATCCCGCGCACGCTGGGCCAGATCGTCCACGCCGATCTCGATGTGTCTGACCTCAAGACGGCGCCGGAAGGGCGCCAGCGCATACGCACCGGGATCCGGAGCACCAGTCAGCTGATGTGGCGCAATGAAGACAAGACCGAGCCCGGGGCGCTGCCGTTGCTGGTCAAGGAGATCGCCGCCGGCCATCGCGCATTCGTGGTGGTGCCGCTCGTGGAGGACGATCCCGATGCCGCCCGGTCCGTCGAGCAGGGCCGCGACCTGGTGCTCGCCGGCTGGCAGGAGGCCGCAGCCATCGCAGAGGTCAGCGTCGATCAACCGCAGATCGAGATCGTGCACGGCCAGATGAAAGCGAGCGAGCGCGACGAGCGGATGGAGCGCTTCCGCAGTGGGCAGTCCCAGGTCGTGGTCGGAACCACCGTGCTGGAGGTCGGAGTTGACGTGCCTGAGGCGACGGTCATGCTTGTGCTCGATGCCGATCGGTTTGGCTTGGCCCAGTTGCACCAGCTGCGCGGCCGAGTTGGCCGGGGTGAGGCGCAGTCCTTCTGCGTGCTCGTGAGCGAGCGCTATGCGGCTGACCCCGAGCATCCCAGCTCCGATGAAGAGGCCACTGTTGCCGCCAGACTGGGCGCTCTGGTGGCTACCACGGACGGCTTTGCGCTGGCCGAGATGGACCTCGAGCAGCGCCGGGAGGGCAAGTTGCTCGGTCTGTCGCAGAGCGGCCTACCGCCGTTACGCGTCGCGTCGCTGAGTCGCACCGAACATCGTGCGCTGTCAGCGCGGGCGCGCGAACTGGCCGAGCAGCTGCTCGACGATTCGGGCCGGCTGCCATCCGAATACGCGGCGCTTGAACACGAGTTGAGCGCCGGTTGGTTGAAGCGTGTTGGCGCCGGTGAGGTTCTCACCCAGGACGTCGATGCCTGAGGCAGGGCGGGTCATCGGCGGCTCCGCGCGCGGTGTTCGCCTGGAGGGGCCACGCGGCAGCGCCACGCGGCCGCTGACAGATCGCGTCAAGGAGTCGCTGTTTGGCGCGCTCGAGGCCGACGGCGCGCTCGCTGGGCCCTTCCTGGACCTGTTCGCGGGCACGGGCGCGGCCGGCGTTGAGGCGCTCAGCCGCGGCGCGCCAGCCGCGACATTTGTTGAACACGATGGTGCGAGCTGCCACGTGGTTGGCGCGAATCTGCGGCGCGCGCGGCTCGAACACGGCCACGTCGTCCGCGCCGATGTCGTGGCCTACCTGCGCAACGCCCGGGCAGCAGGGCACGGGCCGTTCGCTGCGGTGCTGATCGATCCGCCCTACGGCGACCCGGTCATGACTAGGGCACTGGAGCTGCTCGCGGATCCGACGCGGGACTGGCTCGAACCGGGAGCAAGGGTCGCCGTCAAGCACTTCTGGCGCGACGAACCGGCCGATCGCGTTGGCCTGCTGACCAAGGATCGGGTCAAGCGCTTCGGCGAGACCGCGGTCACCTTCTACACTCAAACCCCATGACCACAGCGCTCTATCCGGGCTCGTTCGATCCAATCACGTTCGGCCACCTTGACGTCATCGCGCGCGCGACCGCCGTCTTCGACAGGCTTGTCGTGGGTGTGCTTGTCAACCCCAAGAAGACGCCCATGCTCGACCTGGACGACCGCCTGGCGGCGATCAAGGAGGCGCTGAGCGACGAGCTGGGCGACAAGGCCAAGAAGGTCGAGCTTGACAGTTTCGACGGCCTGACCGTGGACTACTGCGGCAAGATCGGAGCCCGGTTCATCGTGCGCGGTTTGCGCGCTGTGAGCGACTTCGAATCGGAGCTCCAGATGGCCCACACCAATCGCAAGCTGGCGCCTGACGTGGACACGATCTTCTTCATGACGGCGCTCGAACATGCATATTTAAGTTCGAGCCTCGTCAAGGAAATTGCCGCCTTCGGCGGCGACGTGAGCCGCTTCGTCCCGGCCGCCGCTCTCCGCCGGCTGGGCCGCTAGCCCGTACAATTGGCAGACGCGGGCGGGCCTAGACTCAGCGCTCGACTGAAGCGCGCAGCGCATTTACGGGGACACTCCGATCGACATCGTATTTCTCATCGAACAGTTGGAGCGGCTGGTCTCGAGCGGTCGCAACATGCCACTGACCAGCAACGTGATCATCGACCAGGCGCGTGCTCTGGATCTGCTTGATCAATTGCGTGTCGCCGTACCTGAAGAGATCCGCGCCGCCAAGCGCATCAATGACGAGA
>JBDTUR010000222.1:0-2578 GCA_040007635.1 Chloroflexota bacterium | reverse complement strand
CAGGGTTCCAGCGCCGCTGACTCTCACTGATGGCGACGAGCGGCACTTCGGGATACGCGTCGATCAGCTCGGCCGCGCCGCCAGTGTCCAGCCTGCGGTGGAGCGTCGTCAGCACCGGCGTGCCACAGTGACGCGCCAGCGCGAATCCGGCCGTGTCCAGGTGCGAGTGGATGATGTCGAAGCGGGGCGCAAGCTCCCATGCCATGGCCACGGTGCCTTCGATGTAGGAGGTGGCGTCCCCACGGTGCTCGTTACGCCAGAGAGAATGGGGCACGGTTGGCACGAGCTCGTAGGGCACGTCCGAGTCGCCCGGGGCGAAGAGCGTCACCTTGTGGCCGCGCTCGTGCAGGCCCTGCGCGAGCGCCGCGACCACGCGTTCAGTGCCGGCGTAACCGGGCGGCGGCACCGGCAGAAATGGCTGCGACAGCAGCGCGATGCGCAGACTCGTGGCGGGCGGGCGCCACGTAGCGCCACCAGCCACATCCGCACGTCGTCCCTTGGTCATGTGTGGTTCTCTCGTCATGCCGCGCGGCGGTTTCGAGCCGCGGCCGTTTCAAACGCGCGCGGGCAGATCATGGGGCCTGCACCGACGGCGGCGGGACTGACGGGTGTCGACATCGCACCCTAACGATGGCCGACAAACCATTCCAGCCGGTGCGTGCGCCCGGTCTGTGTCGTTTAGACCAGATAGCAATGTTGCGCCGCCGGGCCGCCCGACGGCCCTCAGCCGACTTTGACCACCCGATAGTTGACGGCGCCACCGGGCAGCGGAACCACTACCTGGTCGCCGGCGCGAGCGCCAAGCAGCGCGCGGCCCACGGGCGATGCGTTCGACAGTCGGCCAGCGCCGATGTTTGCCTCGGCGGTGCCCACGATGGTGTAGCTGATGCGCTCGCCCTCATGCTCGACTTCGACCGTCGAGCCCAGGTGCACGGCATCGCCTGAAACAGGCGCATCCATGACCACCCCGGTCCGCAAAAGGTGCTCGAGCGTCTGGATCCGACCCTCCACGAAGGATTGCTCCTTGCGCGCGTACTCGTAGTCGCCGTTTTCCTTCAGGTCGCCCAGCTCGCGTGCGGAGGCGACGCGGGCGATGATGGCGGGTCGCTGGTTGTCCTTGAGATCAGCCAGCTCCGCGGTCAAGCGTTCGAGGCCCTCTTTCGAAAGGACGGCCTTTTCCGGTGCTGGTTTGGTGCCCAGCTTGGGCACCGCAGGCTTGCGCACCCCGGCCTTGCGCGGGGCGGCTTGGCGCGCGGCCGCCACGGCGGCGGCGCTCATGGGCTTGGTCTTGGCCAACGCCTCTTCGGCTTCGGTCCGGAGCGTGCCCGCGATCGTGCGGTTGCCCCAGGGTGTCGCTCCAACCGCCTCGAGCAGCGCGTCCTGGTACTCCTCGTGCGCCCCAGTCTCAGCCCACCAGATACGCAGATCGCCCAGGTTGGCGAGCGTCTTGAGCCAGTGCCCAGCGCTGGTGGGCTTCGTATCACCCAGATTCGTTGCGTAAATGGCGGCCAACCGTGCGCCAATGCCCTTGTTGGCCCGGCCGATGAACACGATGGGTTCGTGGGCGACCCAGTCCCGGGCAAGGCGCCGCTGCAGCACCTGGGGGGTGGGCCGCTGATCGTCGAGAGTCAGAGAAGGGACGCGCTCCAGCCAGCGCCGCAGGGCCTGGAGGTCGATCGACGGAGCGTCAGCACCACCAGGCAGCTCGACGACAAATATGCCCGGCGCGCGGCTGGCAACGGGCGCTCCCCAGCGGACCGGGCCGTCGACGAGAAGGCCGAGCGACCGCATCAGCTCGCTCGCACCACTGGTAGGCATCGCGTGTATTGTCGCCGCCGCGCCGATTTCGGGCCGGACGGCATGCCGCGCACTGACCCATGGCGAGTTTCGCCCGACCCATCCGTGCGCCAGACTGCGAACATGACCACCGCCATGCGTCCCACCGTGCCCTCCCTCGTGCCCGACAAGGCGTCCGACGTCCTGCACGCCACGCGTCACCCGCTCGACCCGCTGTTCAAGCCACAGTCGGTGGCCGTGATAGGTGCCACGGAAAAGGCGGGCAGCGTGGGCCGGACGGTGTTGTGGAACCTCATCAGCAGCCCATTTGGCGGCACGGTCCTGCCGGTCAACCCCAAGCGCGACAACATCCTTGGTATCCGCGCGTACCCCAGCCTCGCCGACATCGATGGCAGCGTGGACCTCGCGGTCATCGTCACCCCGGCGCCCAGCGTGCCCGACGTGATGGCCGAGTGTGCGGCCAAGGGCGTAAAGGGCGCGATCGTCATCTCCGCCGGCTTCCGCGAGATAGGCCCGGAAGGGGAGGAGCTGGAGCGGCGCATCCTGGCCCAGGCGCGTGAGGCGCGCATCCGGGTCATCGGCCCCAACTGCCTGGGCGTGATGAATCCGGTCGGTGGCTTGAATGCGACCTTCGCCGCCGGCATGGCAGCGGCCGGGTCGGTGGGTTTCGTCAGCCAGAGCGGTGCGCTGCTCACAGCGGTGCTCGACTGGAGCGCGCGCGAGGGGGTCGGCTTCAGCTCCGTCGTCAGCCTGGGCTCGATGCTCGACGTGGGTTGGGGCG
>JBDTUR010000221.1:0-2604 GCA_040007635.1 Chloroflexota bacterium | reverse complement strand
TCACGTGCAGGTCCACGATGAAGAGCACGATGCCTATGCCGATCAGCAGCAGCCCGGCGATGTTGAGTGGCAGGCTGCCAAAACCGATGAATGCAAGCACGAGTGCGATGCCGCCCAGCGTCCCAGTGACGAAGTTAGGGTTCTGGAGCTCGAACAGCAGGCCGTAGAAGCCCAGCGTGAACAGGATGAACGCCACGTTGGGGTCGGACACCAGGTGGAGCAAGCCCTGGAACGGGTTCATCGACAGGTCAACGAGTTGCGCGTCAAGGAGGTTGAGGACGACCGACTGACCACCCACTGTGACGGTCCTTCCATTGGCGAACGCAACCGCCGCCTCAGGCGTGGGTGCAAGCCCGTCGATGCTTCCGGCTGCAAGCCACTCGTCGGCCGTGTAGGCCTTTGACTCGGTCACCGTGGTGAGCGCGAAGTCGTAGTCACGTTGGCGCGCGTCGCTGATCGAGCGGAGCATCGCCTGCGTGTCCTGGAGGATCTTCTCGCCCAGCGTGCCGCCGATGTCGCCGCCGTTGCTGTCGATGGGCGTGGCTGCGCCCATGCGTGCGCCGTCGGCCATGACCGCGATGTTCGCCGCGAGGGTGATGTACGTGCCCGCACTTGCCGCGCGGGCGCCGGCGGGGCCCACCCAGACGATCACGGGCAGCGGCGCAGAAAGGAGCGTCTGGACGATCTCGTGGGTCGCGGTCAGGTCACCGCCGGGCGTGTCGATCTCGATCAGCGCCGCCGCGAACCCGTCACCGGCCGCGGTGGCGAGCGCCTCACGCAGGTAGCCCGCCATGACCTGGTCGACGATGCCCTTGGTCGGCAGAACCGCGACGCGCGGCTGGGTGTCGCTGGCGTGAAGCGTGCCGCTCAGCAGAAGCGCGGCGCTCAGCGCGAAGAAGGCGCGGGCCAGCCAGCGGAAGCGCGACCTGAGCCGGACGGTGTTCATGTTTCTGAGCTGATTATCGCCCCTGTAGGAAATCGAACAGGAGCGCGCTCCAGGTTTCGAGCTTGTCGGCGACGGCGGCGACGGCCGCCATCGGCACGAACTCGCCTGAAAGCTTGTGCGTTTCACGAATTGCGACCGCCCGACCACCCGCATCTGCCGCGTACACCAGGCCCAGGTGGACGGCGCCGACCGGGTTCGAGTCGTCGTTCAATAGCCCGAGTGGCACGAATTCTGGAACGAAGTCCGCTGCGATCTCCTCGCGCCACTCTCGCGTGAGTCCGCCCAGCACGTCGGCGTCGCCTTTGTTTACATGGCCACCAATGCCGATCGTGTAGCGGTCGTGCAGCCGCTCGTCGCCGCCGGCCTTGGTGCGCTTCATGAGGAAAATGAGCTCGCCGTCACGCAGCACGAGGTAGGGAATGATCTGCTTCTTGGTTGGGTCATCCTCGACCCTGCCGCGCGGCAGAAACCGGCCGCTTCCCCGCACTGCCGCGAGGACGGGCGCGAAGGGTCGATCGATCACGCCGGTGAAGTCGAGCCCGCCGGGGACCTCTTCCCGCGGCACGATCAGAACCAATTCGTCGGGTGTAGCCATGCAGCCTCGACTCTAATGAACCCGCGGTTGGTCGTCGCTCGTGGGGCGAGCGAATGCGCCGAGATGCGGCGCCCTGGCGACCACCATCCACCGAAATCCGGAGATTCCGCTCGCCAGACGAGCCAAATGATCGCCAGGTAGCGAAATCCGGGGCTCAAAACGCCTCGGGCCCCGGATTCCGGTGTATTCGCTCGTGGGGCGAGTGAACGCTAGGCGGCCACTGCCTCCTTGCGCTCGAGCGGCGTGTATTCGAAGTCCTCGAGGTTACCCGCGTGGTACTTCTCGTACGCCGCCAGATCGAAATGGCCGTGGCCCGACAGGCCGAACAGGATCGTGCGCGGCTTGCCGTCACGCTTGGCTTCAAGCGCCTCGTCGATGGCCACGCGAACTGCGTGGTTTGACTCGGGCGCAGGCACGATGCCCTCCGCTCGGGCGAATTGGACGCCGGCCTCGAAGGTCGCGTTCTGATGCACCGCCCGCGCCTCGACGATGCCGTCGTCGACGAGCTTGCTGACCAGCGGCGCCATGCCGTGGTAACGCAGTCCGCCGGCATGGATGGGCGGCGGCACGAAGTCGTGGCCCAGGGTGTGCATCTTGACCAGCGGCGCCATCTGGCCCGTGTCGCCAAAGTCGTACTCGTACCGGCCCCGGGTCAGTGACGGCGCGGCCTCCGGTTCGACCGCGATGACGCGATACGAGGCCTCGCCGCGCAACTGCTGCCCGATGAACGGGAACGTCAGGCCCGCGAAATTGGAGCCACCGCCCACGCACGCGATGAGCACGTCAGGCTGTTCGCCGGCCATGGCCATCTGCAGGATTGCTTCCTGGCCGATGACCGTCTGGTGCAGCAGCACGAAGTCGAACACCGACCCGAGCGAGTACTTCGTCCCCGGGTGGGTAACGGTGTCCTCGATCGCCTCGCTGATGGCCACCCCGAGCGAGCCTGGGTGGCCCGTGTCGGTCGCCAGGAGTGACTGGCCATAGTGCGTGTCAGGGCTGGGGCTGGCCGTCACCTGCGCGCCGTAGGTCTCCATCAGGATCCGTCGGTAGGGCTTCTGGTCGT
>JBDTUR010000220.1:0-2616 GCA_040007635.1 Chloroflexota bacterium | reverse complement strand
CGCCGGCCACGGCGCAGATCACCGGCATGACCCAGACGGGCATGTATTTCAACGAACAGCCGCAGATCAAGATGCAGCTCCTGGTGTCACTGCCCGGACACACGCCGTACGCCGCACAGCACACCGAGATCGTGCCGCTCATGCTGCTCAGCCGCCTGACCTCCGGCTCGCCGCTCCAGGTCCGCGTTGATCCCATGAACCTCAATCGCATTGCCGTCGACTGGGGTGCCAGCGGCTTCGGCGGTGGCTCGATGGCCAGCGCGATGGGCGGTCCCGCGCCCACGACGTCCGCTCCTGCCGCCGGCCAGCTGCCCACCACAGGCGCGATGCTCGCCGGCGCCGGTTCGAGCGGCGCAGCTGGCATGGACGAGAGCCTCGCCCAAGTTCAAGCGGCACTGGCGTCGAGCGGCATGGCCACGGCGGCGCCCTTCCAGACCGCCCAGCAAGGCAGCTACACGGTTGAGCAGCTGCGCGCCTACCTGCGCCAGAACGGCAAGGATGCAAGCGCGACGATCGACTCGCTCAACGACTCCGGCAAGGACGTCGGCGACGAGCACCTCTACACGATGGAGATGACCCTCAAGATCCCCGGCCAGCCCGACAAGAAGCTGCCGCAGTCCGCGGCGATGGTGCCGCAGGCCAAGATGCACCGGCTCTTCCAGGGCATGACCGTGCCGGTCAAGTACGAGGCAACGAACCCCGACCTGCTGATGCTGGACTGGGACAAGATCTAGCGTTTCGACCAACCGACCAACCGACCAACCGAAAGTCGGCCATTTGACCGCATCAAGCGCACTAACCCACTAACCGGCCAGCCCCTTTCAGGCCGCCTCCGCCCAGCCAGCCCAGCGGACCGTGAACGCAGCCACATTCATTGACATATGTCCGCCACGGACACACTTGGCTGAGCCCGCCCGGCAGGATCCGGCCTTGTGATCGGGATCACGGCATATGGCCGGAATCTCTGCCTGCTCGCGAGGTTGCTGACCGCTCAGAGAGCATCTGTCAGAGTCAGCCGTTAGGCGCCAAGTTAGTGCTCAGTGTCCGGGCAGATGGCCGCCTATTCGTAACCCAGGGATTTCCAGGCGGGGCCGCCGGGGACCTCGATCAGCTCGACCAACACGCCGTGGCATGACCGCGGGTGGATGAACGCGACCGGCCCCTCCGCGCCCCGGCGGGGGGCCGCGTCGATCAGCTCGATCCCCTGCCCCGCCAGGCGGCTCAACTCGGCGGCCAGATCGTCGACCTCGAGGCAAACATGATGGAAGCCCTCGCCCTTGTTGGCGAGGAAACGGGCGACGCCAGTATCGTCGCGCGTGGGCTGGACGAGTTCGATGCTTGACTCGCCCACCGCCAGGAAGCCGATCTTCACGCCATCGGTGTCGATCGGCATGACCACGTCGAGCTCCAGGCGAAGCGTGTCCCTATAGAACCCAAGCGCGGCGTCCAGATCCCGCACGACCACCGCCACGTGGTGGATGCGACCTGGGTGCCCTGAGATCTCGAACTGGTGTTCGGTTCGAGTCATACCGTGATCAGCTCGCGATGCTCGCCGAACGCCGCCCGCAGCGCGTCGCTGATCTCGCCCAGCGTCGCCCGCGCCTTGACCGCGTCAATGATTGCCGGAACCATGTTGCCGTCGCCGCGCGCGATCTCGCCCAGCCGCTGCAAAGACGCTTCCCAGGCGACCGCGTCGCGCTCCACGCGGAGGCGCTGGACCCGCGCGACCTGGTCGCGCTCCCCCTGCGGATCGATGCGCTGCAGGTCCGGCGCGTGGACCTCGCCGTCCACGAACTTGTTGACCCCCACCACGACCTGCTCGCCTGCCTCTATACGGCGCTGTGAGTGGTACGCCGCTTCCTGGATCTGACGCTGCTGGTAACCCGCCTCGATCGCTTTGACCGCGCCACCGGCCGCGTCGATCTCAGTGAGGTAGTCGTTGGCCGCGGCCTCGAGTTGATCGGTCAGGCGCTCGATGAAATACGAGCCGGCGAGCGGGTCCGGCGTGGCCGTGACGCCGCTCTCGTACGCGATGACCTGCTGGGTGCGCAACGCGAGGCGCGCGGCGGCCTCCGTGGGCAGGGCGAGCGCCTCGTCGCGCGCGTTCGTGTGGAGCGACTGCGCGCCACCAAGGACGGCTGCGAGCGCCTCGATCGTGGTGCGCACGACGTTGTTGTCGACGCTCTGCGCCGTGAGCGACGAACCCGCCGTCTGGACGTGGAAGCGGCACATCATCGAGCGCGCTTGCTTGGCGCCAAACCTGTCGCGCATGATCCGCGCCCACATCCGCCGTGCGGCCCGGAACTTGGCCACTTCCTCGAAGAGCTCGCTCCACGCCGCGAAGAAGAAGCTCAACCGGCCGGCAAACTCGTCGACATCCAGGCCGCGTGACTGTGCCGCGTCAACGTAGGCAATGCCGTCGGCGAGCGTGAAGGCGAGCTCCTGTGCAGCGGTCGCTCCGGCCTCGCGCATGTGGTAGCCGCTGATCGAGATGGTGTTCCACTCGGGTAGCTCGTGCGCGCAGAACTCGAAGATGTCGGTGACGAGGCGCATCGACGCCGCCACCGGATAGATGTACGTCCCGCGCGCGATGTACTCCTTGAGGATGTCGTTCTG
>JBDTUR010000219.1:0-2635 GCA_040007635.1 Chloroflexota bacterium | reverse complement strand
CCGTGCAGCGGCGACTCGAGCGGCCCGATCGAACCGGCCACCAGCACGTCGCGCTTGCCAGCTACATCCCTGGCCTCGCGCGCGATCTGAGCCGCGCGGCGATTGAAGATCGCGGCCTTGTCGGCGAGGCCGAACGGTGCCAGGCGCAAGCGGTTCGCGCCAAAGCTGTGCGTCTCGATGGCGTCCGCACCCGCTTCGATGTACTCGCGATGGATCGCGCCGATCAAATCGGGCCGCGTCTCAACCAACTCGTCGAGCGACGCCCGTTGGGGCAAGCCACGCGAATAGAGCAGCGTGCCCATGGCGCCGTCAAGCAGCAGCGGCGCCCGCACCAGACGCTCGGCAAACGCCTGTCTCAGATGTGACGTTTTCGACACGGTCATCCCTGTGAAAGCCTACACAAGCGCAAAATTCCAGTTTGTCATGCGTCCACCCGTCTGGCTCATCGCAATTGCCGCCGTACCCGTTTGCAGAGCTCTGTAAGCCCGACATGCGGCAAGGCTGTCTCAACCGACTTGTCGTGGATCGCATCGCATTCTTTAATCCCCGCGCTGCGAGCTGGGCGTCCGCGGTCCCGACGCTCGATCCAACGCCGCCGCCCGCGCCGCCGGTTTACGTCCCATAGCCGGGTGCATGTGCCGATCCGACTGAATATGTGCCGATCCGATTGAATATGTGCCGATCCGATTGATTAGTGCCTCGGCGACATGTCTTAGTCGGATCGGTGCATAACTGGTCGGATCGAGACATGAGCCTCGCGATAGCAACGCGAGCAGAGGGCGCTAGGGCAGACTCGCGAGCGAGCCGCGGCGGCGTAGCAACGTGAGGCGGTCGCCGTCCCAGCCCACTTCGGCGGGGCGCGGCCGCCCGTTGTACGACGAGAACATCGCCGAGCCGTAGGCGCCCACCATCCCGATCGCCACGACGTCGTCGCGCGCAAGCGGCGGCAAAGCTGCCATGCCAAATGTGTCCGTTGACTCGCAGATGGGTCCGTCCACGCGCACCAAAGTCGAGTCGGTAGCCAGGCCTTCAGTCGGCCGTCCAAGTGAGGTCAGCGCACGCATGGGATGAACCGCGCCATAAAGGGCGGGGCGGATCAGCTCGGTCATGCCGGTGTCGAGCACGACGAGCGTCGGTTCACGGTCGCGCACGTGGAGCACCCGACCGACCAGCCAGCCCGACCCGGCCACGAGCGACCTGCCGGGTTCGATCGCTAGGCGCTGAGGCCGGGATTTCGCGGGTAGTTCGCGAAGCTCGCGGGCCGTCTCCTGGGCGAAGAGGGCAGCGCCGGGGATCGAGTCGGCGTCGGCGTCGTTCATCTGGGCAGGGAAGCCGCCACCTGCGTCGAGCGTGTCAAAGTCAGGCAGCGAGGCCCGGTTCAGCTCGAGCAGTCGGAGACCGACACGGAAGGCCGAACGCCACGCGTCCACCGCGCCCAGTTGCGAGCCCACGTGCAGGTGGATGCCGCGCCAGCGCAGCGGCCCGTTGGGTCCGCCGCCGGCACCAATGACCGCGCCGAGCTCTTCCGGAGAGACGCCGAACTTGGCGTCCGGGGCGCCCACGGCGAGCGAATGGTGTGTCTCCGGCGCGACGCCGGGATTGACGCGAACCAGGACATCGACGCGCGCCTTGCGTGAGACGAATGACGCCAGGGCGGCCGCGTCATCAGCACTCTCGAGGCTCACCCACAGGAGTGGCGTCCTGTCCGCGGCAAGACGGGCGGCCAAGGCAAGGTCGCTCGATGTCTTGCCGATGCCCTCGAGCGCGATCTGCGCCGGCTGCAGGCCGGCCCGCCGAGCCAGCGAGATCTCGCCGCGCGACACCGCATTTGCGCCGAACCCGGCCGCCGCGATTTCGCGCACCAGCGCGGGCAGGCCGTTGGCCTTCAGCGAATAAAGCCGGAGCCAGGGATCCGGAAACGCCGCGGCAACGCCGCGGGCGTCTGCGCGCAGCCGCGCCAGGTCGTACAGGTAGAGCGGCGTGCCAAAACGTTTGGCGGCAGCAAGCGCGACACCAGCGGGCAGTCCGCCCTGCGCGGTGGCTATCAGATGCCGGGCGTGAGCTTGCGAACCAGCGCCACGATCGCGGCGACGATGCTGATCAACAGCGATACGAGGAAGGCCGCGACGAGCGTGTCCACGCCGATCCCGCCGGGTGGCCAACCGCCCAGGCGCAGACCCAGGTTGAGGTTCTCGCTGATCGCGGCCGCGACCATGACCATGGCAACGTTGATGACGAGGCCGATCAGGCCAAAGGTGAGCAGGGTCAACGGCAGGCTGAGCATCTTGACTATTGGTCGGAGGTAGGCATTGACCACGCCGAAGATGAGCGCGAGCAGGCCCAGCTTCAAGAGGTCCGTCGGGGCGTGCACTCTGGGCACGAATTGGACCGCGAGGATGAGCGCGATGCCATTGATGATCACGCGCATCAGCAGGTCCAGGAGCATGGGCTGATGCTACAACTCGCCCCGCCTCGCTACGATGCTTTGCGTCGCCCCACTGGAGATGATTTGAGCCGTGAGTGATACCGCCCCGTCGCCGTTCGTCTCGCTCGCGCCGGACAACCGACCGACCCCTGTGACTGCCTTCGACCACGCGTTGAAGGCGTTCCTGGACGACTTCTTCGCGGCCCAACC
>JBDTUR010000218.1:0-2660 GCA_040007635.1 Chloroflexota bacterium | reverse complement strand
GCCCCGCGCCTTCGAAAGATCCCAGCCGCTAGCATCGGGGCGTGCCCACCGTCCTTCCGCGCACAGTCCCGCTGACCGAGCTGCACAGCCATCTTGGCGGCGCGGTCGCGCCGGCGATCATGTGGGGCATCGCCCACTCGCAGGGCATCCGCCTGCCCACGAAGGACTACTGGGCGTTCCGCAAGCTCATCACGGTGTCGGCGCGGCGCGGCCGCTCGTTCGACGGCTACCTCGCGCTCTTTCATTGGACCGAGCTGATCCAGTCCTCGCCGCTCGCCGTGGAGCGAAGCGTGTATGAGGTCATCGGCGGCGCGTACCGCAAGAACAACATCACCACGATGGAACTGCGCTTCAACCCAATGAAGCGCAACCGCGGCGGCGAGCAGGACCTCGACCACATCATTTCGGCGGCTATTCGTGGCATGGACCGCGCTGTCCTGGAATACCCCGTCGCGCCGGGGCTGATCTTCTGCCTCGACCGCACGTTCCCGTACAACCTCAACGAGATCATTGCCGAGAAGGCGATTGCCTATCGCGGTAAGGGAGTGGTGGGCGTGGACATCGCGGGGCCGGAGTCGGCGGACTTCCGCCCGTCGGACTACAAGCGGCTATTCGAGCGTGTGCGGCGCAAGGGGTTGGGCGTCACGGTGCATACGGGCGAGGCCGGCCCGTGGTCGGAGATAGCGCAGGTCATCGAGCAGCTCGAGCCAACGCGGATCGGTCACGGCGTCAAGGCCGCGCGCGACAAGCGCACCATGGCCATGATCCGCGAGCGCGGCATCACCCTGGAGGTTTGCCCCACCTCGAATCTCAACACGCGCGTTGTCAGCGGCTGGGACGAGTTCCGCGACATCTTCGACAAGTTCCGCGCCAACGGCGTGCGCTACACGATCAACACCGACGGGCCGGAGATGCTGCGCACCTACATGCGCGACGAACTAGCGACGCTGGGGCGTTTGAACATCCTTTCTGTCGAGGAGCAGGAGCAAGTCGTGCAGTGGGCGCGGGAAGCGTCGTTCGTGCCGCGCGCCCGCGAGGCGCCGCTGCCGTCACGGACGCCCGCGCCGCGCCGCCGCATCGAGCGCGAAGAGGCCTAGTCAGCCCGGTCGCGGCTCGGCCGCACTGGATACGTAGCGCAAGTTCGGTACTCATCGCGGTGGTGGCCCGGTGTCAGGTGCCGCTTGAGAAGCATCTACTGTTCATCACCACCAAGGAGGCTTCTCATGCTGCGCCACAAAGCTGCGATATCCGTCATTCGGTCGGCTGTCGCGAGCATCGTTGCGGTTGCCATTGGTCTCGCCATTGGCTCGGCGCCTGTTCTCGCCGCCTCGGCCGACCGCGGCGCCCTCGTAATTTGCAACTACAAGTATCTCGGCGACGACTCGATCTACTGGGGCGGGATCCTCAAGCGGATCGACGTCAGTCCTCCGCGCCTCTACGCGCTGAATTCATCGACCGCGAACGTAGGCTGGCGATTCATCGTCGAACGCCAGCGCTTCGACCAGCAGGTCAGTCCCGCGCCATGGAAGCAGACGTACAAGAGCACGCTTCAGACGGCTCAGGCCTCACCAACGGTGGCGGCCCCATTCGCGACCATGACTGTCAAGGTCAGGCTGCCGGTTCTTACTGACCCCCAGGAGTATTCGTGGAATGAGGTGTACTACCGCGTCACGCTCAAGCTCTTCTGGTACCGAGCGGACGGGACGACCCAGCAAGCCGTGACGCACAAGATGAAGCATTACGAGAACTGGATAGATGGCGAATATGTGTGGTCAGCGAATGGTGACTACTCGTGCCCGGGCGGCCACAGCAACTACCAGTGATCTCGCAGGCCGGCGGCGGGGCGCCTCCGGTAGACTGACCGCCCGTGGATTTCGACCTTTCACCCGAGCATGAACTCCTGCGCAAGACCATTCGCGACTACCTCGCTCGGGAGGTCGTGGACAAGGTCGACGAGCACGAGCGTGAGCGCCAATTCCCCACGGACATCGTGGCCGAGCTGGGCCAAATGGGCCTCCTGGGCATCCCTTTCCCAGAGGATGAGGGCGGCGCCGGACTTGACACGCTTGCTTACGCGATTGCGATCGAGGAGCTGAGTCGCGTCTGGGGATCGCTCGGCATCATCGTGGCCGCGCACACGTCGCTCGGCTGCAACCCGCTCCACCTGGCGGGCACGGACGCGCAGAAGCAGCGCTTCCTCGTGCCTATGGCGCAAGGCCGGACGCTGGGCGCTTTTGGCCTGACCGAGCCTGAGGCGGGCTCCGATTCTGGCGGGACGCGGACCACGGCGCGCTTCGAGCCAGCCAAGCGCGGCACTGGCGGCCACTGGGTGATCAACGGCCGCAAGCGATTCATTACCAACGCGGGGCAAGCCGGCACGTACATCGTCACCGCGCGCACCGGCGAGCGGCCGGGCGGCTCACCGGAGATCAGCGCCTTCATCGTCGAGGCCGGTACGCCCGGCTTCGTCGTGGGCCGCCTGGAGGAGAAGCTGGGCCTGCATGCCAGCGCCACAGGCGAGCTGCTCTTCGAGGATTGCCAGGTGCCGGCCGACCAGATGCTGGGTACCCCGGGCGAGGGCTGGAAGATCTTCCTCAAGACGCTTGACGGCGGCCGTATCTCGATCGGCGCCATGGCCGTGGGCCTGAGCCAGGCCGCGC
>JBDTUR010000217.1:0-2673 GCA_040007635.1 Chloroflexota bacterium | reverse complement strand
GGCTGGAGCTGCAACGCGGTGCCCGCTCAGTTGAGTTGATGCGCGCCATCAAG
Organism: Chloroflexota bacterium; assembly: GCA_040007635.1. GTDB lineage: Bacteria > Chloroflexota > Limnocylindria > Limnocylindrales > CSP1-4 > JALYGJ01. The sequence goes on along the minus strand of JBDTUR010000217.1, from coordinate 2,620 downwards.
CACACCCTCGATCCGCAGGGGCTGCTCAATCCGGGCAAGGTGCTGTAGGCGCGGCATGACGGGCAAGGTCGATCCGCACGATCCCGGCCCAGGCGCGGCCGGAAAGCGGGCGAACGACGTGCTGGATGCGGCGGTCGAGCCGCTCACGCTGCCCGGTGGCGCAACCGTCCGCGTCGGCACGGCCTCGTGGACCGACCCCACCATGACCGTGGGGACGGTGTTCTACCCCAAGGGCTCGGACAGCGCGGAGAGTCGGCTGCAGTACTACGCCAGCCAGTTCCCGCTGGTAGAGATCGACGCGACCTACTACGCGCTGCCCAACGCTCGCACGGCCGAGCTGTGGCGCGATCGCACGCCACCCGACTTCGTGTTCGACGTCAAGGCGCACGCGCTAATGACCGGCCAACCAACAGAAACCAAGCGCCTGCCCAAAGTGATCCGCGAGGCCCTCCCGGTCGAACTCGCCGATAAGGCCCGGCTCTATGCCCGCGATCTGCCGGTTGAGCTGCGCCAACAAGTTTTCACGATGTTCATGGAGGGACTGGAGCCGTTGCGTGCGGCGGGTCAGCTCGGCTCGATCTTGCTCCAGTACCCAAAGTGGTTCTTCCCCATCAGCGAGAGTCGGGACCAGATCCTCGAAGCACGCGAGATGCTGGGTCACACCGTGGCCATCGAGGTTCGCAACGCGTCGTGGTTTAACGAAAAGAACCTCGAACGCACGCTGCGTTTTCTGACCGACAACAACCTGCCCTTCGTGATGGTCGATGAGCCGCAAGGCTTCAAGAGCAGCGTCCCGCCGGTGGTGGCTGTCACGTCGCCCGATCTGGCGGTCATGCGCTTCCACGGGCGGAACGCCGAGAACTGGGAGAAGAAAGGCATCACGCCTGCCGAGCGCTTCCAGTACCTGTACGACCGCGAGCAGCTCGCGGAATGGGCGCCTCGCCTGGGAGACGCGGCCAAGCAGACGCGCGACGTCCACGTGCTGATGAACAACTGCTATGCGAACTACGGCTCAACCAATGCACGCGAGCTGGCGAAAATCCTGGCCGACCTGCAAGCGACGGACTAGGCACCGACCTACCGCCCGAACACTTCCCCTCCGCAGCGCAAGCGCTGCTGCGCGCGAACCGGCCGGCTCCCGGCTACAGCCGGGGTCCGTCCGTCGCTTACGCGACCGGCTCCGCCTGCACCGCAACGGTGGGCGGCGGTTGCCGGCGGCCCTCCGTGCGGATGACCAGCCACACCGACACGATGATCACCGCCGCGCCGATCATCATCGTCAGGTCGATCGTCTCGTTGAGCAGCAGGCCGCCTAATGCCACCGCCACAACGGGGTTGACATACGCGTAGGTCGAGACGCGCGAAACGCTCGCGTGGATAAGCGCCCAGGTGTAGGCCGTGTACGCGATGACACTGCCAAACGTGATCAGGTAGAGCAGTGACAGCAACGACTCGGTGCTGAATTGCTCGGGGTGAACCGTCTCACCGGTCAGCGCCCCGGTGATCAGCAGGCCCAGGCCGCCGACGAGCATCTGCACGCCCGTCGAGGCCAGCGGATCGTGCGGCATGTCAAGCCGCTTGGACATGTAGCTGCCGATCGACCACGAGATCGCAGCGCCGACGATCATCAGCATGCTCAGCGCGTCGACCCGGCCGCTGATGCCTTCGGGCACGATCAGGATGGCCACGCCGATGAAGCCCGCGAACACGCCCAGGATCGTGCCGGTCGCGATGCGCTCGCGGAACATCCAGCGCAGAACCACGACACATAGCGGGACGATGGCAACGATCAGAGCCGTGAGCCCGCTTGGCACCTCTTGTTCGCCCAGGACTACGAGACCGTTGCCGCCCAGCAGCAGCAGCAGGCCAACGATGGCGCCGCCAATCAGCTCCGAGCGGCGCAGCCGCAGCGCGCCCCTGCCGCGCCACAAGACCAGCAGCGAAAAAATGACTGCTGCCGCGACGACGTGGCGCGTCCCACCCGCGAGCAGCGGCGGCAGTGTGCGCACCATGACGCGGATCGCGAGGTAGGTCGAACCCCAGATGACGTACACGATGCCCAGCGCCGCCCACACCTGCCACTCGGCAGCATGTTGTTCGGGGCGGGCGGCGCGCATCCGCCTACTGTGAGCGAAAGCCGCGGAACGCGCGGAACTCGCGCATCGGGGCATTGCCGATCGGATTGGTGCATACCGGTCGTGACCCGAATTTCCGGTGCCCCCAGTACGGAGACCGGACTCCGTACTCAATTCCGTAGCAGTTCGGATGTTCGCGGACGGCGCGCTCGGCCATTATTTGCGGAGTCGAGTCCTATGGGCTCGCCAAACAGAACATCCAAGCTTGGCCGCCACCCTTACACGGCGGGGTGTGCAGGACGAGCGTGACGGGAGCCGGATCGGCGCTGGGGCGCGGTCCGGCTCTAGTCTTTCCCGCCACTTACTCACCTTCTGGCGCGCTCGTTCACGCGCAGCCCGCGGACCTATTATCGGCCTATGGACCGGCTGCGCGAGCGACGCGATCGACTGGCTATTCGACGACTCGACCTGGTGTTGTTGGCCACGGCCGCCGGCCTGACGCTGCTCACCTTCGCGTTCCTGAGCGACCCGTCGCTGTCGTTCGC
>JBDTUR010000216.1:0-2686 GCA_040007635.1 Chloroflexota bacterium | reverse complement strand
GATACCGACGGCTACTTCCAATATGAGCCCACGGGGCGGGTGGCCTGATGGCTGCGACGACGGCCGATCTGGGGCTCTATCCGGAGATCCTCAAGTACGGCGCAGGCGACGTCAGCGCCTGCTTCTCGTGTGGCACGTGCACTGCCACCTGCCCGTTGGGCCAACAGCAAGGCACCTTCCCGCGCCGCATTATCCGCTACGCCCAGGTGGGCATGAAGGATGCGCTGCTGGGCTCGAAAGAGCTGTGGGCGTGCTACCAGTGCGGCGAGTGCTCCGAGTCCTGCCCGACCCAGGCCGATCCGTCCGAGTTCATGGCCGCGACACGACGCTGGGCCATCGGTCAATACGACAAAACGCGCCTGGCCCGGACGATGTACACCCAGCCCATCCTCGCTGTTCTGGTGGCCCTGCTGCTGGCCGCGGTGTTCGCCGCGTTCATGTACTCGGCGCACGGCCCGATGGATGGGCAGCGCCTCGCCATCTTCGAGTGGATCCCGTCTGAGCTCATCCACACGGTCGGCATCGCGGTCATGATCGCGGTCGTCCTGGCCGGCTTGGCCGGAGTGTGGACGATGGCGCGCTCGGTTGGTAGGCGCGAGGCGGTGGGCTGGAGATCGGTCGTGGGTTCGCGAAAGGCGCTGCGTAGAGCGGCCCGGGCAACATGGGTTGCCCTTGGACGCGAAGCGCTGGGCCAGACGACTTTCCGCAATGACTGCTCCGCTGATCCTGAGGCGCGCCAAATCCCCTGGTACCGGCGCCGGGCGCTCGTCCACGCATTCGTCGTGTGGGGCTTCCTTGGCCTGCTTGCCGCGACCGCCCTGGATTACGGCCTTGCGCTGCTCGGCATCAAGGCCACCGGGACGCCAGTGCCAATCTGGTACCCCGTCCGCCTGCTGGGCACCGTCGCAGGTATCGCCCTGCTGTATGGAACGAGCGTCCTCATTCTCGACCGCTACCGCGCCGCCAATCGCTCGGTGCGCTCGTCAACCGTCGCCGATTGGTTGCTGCTGGCCCTCCTGTGGATAGTCGCCGCGACGGGCTTCGCCATCGAGTTGGCGCTCTACCTGCCGGACGCGCCCGCCTGGGGCTACTGGCTCTTTCTCGTCCACGTAGCTACCGCCATGGAGCTGGTGCTCCTGGCGCCATTCATGAAGCTCGCCCACGCCGTATACCGGCCGTTGGCCCTTTTCTTCATGGCTTTACAAGCAAAGGAGGCTTGACATGACCACACAACTCTCCAGCACGGCGCCGGTGGTTCACGAGCACAATGAGCGCCTGGTGCGCCACGTGGACCGCATCCCGGGCGTGATCGATCTGATGGAGCGTGGCGCCATCGATGAGTTTCGCTTTGCCCTCGATGAGACGAGCGACTTCCTGACCGACTTGCTACTGCCGCACATGGACGCGGCTGAGCGGGTCGTCTACCCCGAGCTGGAGCGAATGCTTCAGAACCGACACTCGACCGCACCCCTGCGGCGCGAACATGACAGCATCCGCTCCGCCGTCGATGACGTGTCGCGCCTGCGCGCAGTAGCCGACCAGGAGCCGCTCTCGACCAACGAGAAGGTTGCCCTGCGGCGGATCCTCTACCGGCTCTATGCGCTGCTCAAGATTCACATGGCCGAAGAGTTGCTCTACGCCGAGCTGGTCGAACACGGCGCGTCCCCGGACGCCGAAGAGGCGCTCGCGGCCGCGATGGCGCACGGCGGTACGGGTCGTTTCGAATAGATATCCTCCTGAGGCATATGGCAGCCTCAGGCAAACCAGTGGCGATCAACCAGTGGGACGACGAGAGCAGCGTCGAGCCGTCTGACGCGGTTGCTTCCAGCCGAGATCAGAAGGGCGTGCCCGTCCACCGGGGCTGGGCGCCTTTGGGCGGGCGTCGACGCTGGATGGAGCCCTTCGTGTTGGCGCTCCTCGCGGGCGGCGGCGCGCACGGCTACGCGATCATCGCCCAGCTGGAAGAGCTCGGCATTACCGGTGGCGCCGTTGACGTGGGTCAGGTCTACCGCACCCTGCGCGAGCTCGAGGAAGGCGGTCGCGTGACATCGAGTTGGTCAAACGACCCCTCCGGGCCACAGCGGCGTGAATACCTGCTCACGTCCGCGGGCTACACCGAGCTCGACGAGTGGGCCGCGGTGATGAAAGAGCGCGCGCGGCTGATCGCCGAATTCGATGCGCGTTACCTCGAAGCGGTGGCCGCCAAGCGACGCAAGTCCTAGATTGGCTCCGCCGACGCGTGGTCGATGCTGCGCGCCAGCGCATCCGTCTCTGCTGGCGACAACTCCCGGTCGATCACCTGCAGGTAGAGCTCCTCTTCGGCCAAGTGAACCTTCATCAGGCTGAATAGTCGGTAGAGGACGCGCCTGAGCCCGATCGCCGACGCATCGTCGAGCTCCCCGGCGGCGACGCCGGCCCGATACCGGAACAGTGAGGAGAAAAGGCGGCGCAACTGCTCGTGCTCGTCGCGCATGGGCTGCATCGAGTGGCGGCCCAACATCAGCCTTTCCAGGTCGGCGTAAAGCGCTTGTTCAATCGCATCGATGTGGGGCATCAACTGGCCCACGATGAATTGGCATTCGTGCTCGAACCGTTTGGCGAAATCCTCGAGTGGGACGCGCCCGATCATCTCGGCGAGCTCTGGCAGGGCATCAACGTGCGGCATTATCCGGTCGTGGTGCTCGTG
>JBDTUR010000215.1:0-2847 GCA_040007635.1 Chloroflexota bacterium | reverse complement strand
ATGCTCCTGCTGTATGCCGTGATCCTTGGCGTCATTGCCGGGTTGGTCAGCGGCGGCAAATTCGCCGCCCTGGGCTCGACCCACATCAAGCTGTGGCCAGTGGCGCTGATCGGCCTGTTCGCCCAGATACTGCTCTTCAGCTCACCGCTGGCCGCTGTCGTCGGACCATGGGGGCCGTCGCTGTACGTGGTCAGCACGGTGCTGGTGCTGATGGCGCTCGTGGTCAACCTCCGCCAACCCGGCTTCTGGTTGATCATCCTGGGTGCACTGGCCAACTTCACGGTCATCGTCGCCAATGGCGGCCAGATGCCCGCCGCGCCCGGGGCCTGGGCGGCGCTGAACGGCATCGCCGCCGTTCCGACAACGGACTTCAGCAACTCGGTCCTCGCTGGGCCGCAGACCATCCTCGCGTTCCTGGGCGACAACTTCGTGCTTCCGCGGCCCCTGCCGCTCGCCAACGTCTTCTCGATTGGCGATGTGCTCATCGGCGTTGGCGCGGCGCTCTTCATCGTTCAGTCGATGCACGGGCGGGTCCTGCGACGGCTGCTCCGACCACAGGCTCGCGCTTCGCATGGCTGAGGCGCCCCAAAAGGCGGTTGCCGGCACGCTCGATGAGCTGTGCCACGCGCTCGCCGCGGATGGTGGCGCGGCGCTCTACATGGATGACGGCGAGGGCGCGCTGCAGCGGGTCGCTTCGGCAGGCCGCGGCGGCGTGCGCGCGCCACGTCTCCTCAATCAGTTGCGCGACGAGAATCGCGACCAGCGCAGCCTTGTTTTGACCATCCCCGGGACGCCCGCCGGGATTGTCGTGGTGACCCGCAGGAGCGGCGGCAACTTCACCCAGCAGGATCGTGCCGTGGCGCGCCTCTGGGTGCGCCGGCTGGCCGAAGGAACGCTTGCCACGGGCACACACCTCGCTCCCTCGGTCTGGACACGCCGCATCGAGGCGATCCAGCGCATTGGGGCGCGCCTGAACCGCCTGGGCTCGATCCAAGAGGTCGGCGCGACGATCTGCCGCGGGACGTTCCAGATCATCGACAACGACGAGGCGCACCTCCTGCTTGCCGATGACCAGGGCTATTTCCAGCCCATCGCGCACTTGACCCGCGATGACGGCAAACCGCCCGCACTGCCTTATGACGGACCCATCGCGCGCCATATCCAGCGCGCACTGGCCGCCTCGATGCCGGCGCTCGAGAAGAGCATCGCCGACGCCGGGCCTGGCCGCGCTGGCCCGCATTCGCTGCTCATCGTGCCATTGCTCCACGAGGGCCACGTCAAGGGCTTGCTATGCCTGCTCGCGGCGGGTCAAGCGCGTTTCGACGACGACCACCTGCGACTGCTCCAGATCCTGTCCGATCAGGCCGCGGTGGCGATTGAGAATGCGCGGCTGCTATCAGGGCGCGACGCGCTGGTACACGAACTGGCCGGGCTGCTCGAGGTCAGCGAGGCGGCGGGTGCCGCGTCGGACGAGCGGCAACTGGCAACACAGCTCGCCGTCAGGATGCGCCGCGCCACTGGTGCGGACGCAGCGCGGGTAAGCCGCTGGGAGCAAGGCTCGACTGTGCTGCGCATCTTGGCGCGCGACGGCAGCGCGGGTGGCGAAGACGTCGAGCTTGCCGAATCGGCGTTGCGCTGGTCCGCCCTGCGCGATGGCCGTCCAGTACTGGCGCAGGTCGATGCGCTCGACCACAGCGCCGAGGCAGCGGCGCTGCGTGCCGGCGGTGTGCGAATGCTGGTGCTCCTGCCGCTCACTGCCGGCGGCCGTACCATCGGGCTGGTCGAGCTGCTCGCCCTGCATCAACCGCTCACCATCAACGAGTCACAGCTCCAGGCCCTGGAAGTGATGGCCAGCCTGACGGCTACCGGTCTTGAGCGGGTCCGCATGTTCGAACAGTTGCGCAGTGCGGCGGACACCGATCTCGTCACCGGCGTCCACAACCACCGCTATCTCCAGGAGCGGCTGCGCCAGGAGGTCGCGCGATCGGCCCGGTCGCACTCGCAGCTCGCCGTCCTGATGATGGATCTCGACAAGTTCAAGCAGGTCAACGACCGTCACGGGCACGCTGATGGTGATGGCGTGCTGCACAACATCGGGGCGACGATCATGGCGGAGGTCCGCACCAGCGACATCGTCGCGCGCTACGGCGGCGATGAGTTCGTCGTGATCATGCCCGACACCAGCACGCAACAAGCCCATTTCGTCGCGGACCGGGTCGTACGCGCCATCACGAACCACCGCCACGCACTATCGGACGGTGCTCAGGTCAGCGTGGGCGTAAGTGCCGGTCTAGCGGTCTACCCCACTGACGGCCGCACGACCACGCAGCTGCTGGGTGCGGCTGATGCAGCGATGTACGACATCAAGCGGACCAGCGGCCGCGCGAGCGAACGGGCAGCTGGCCGCCCCGCCGCCGGGGCGGTCGCCGCGAACTGACCTGGGCGAACCCGCGCGGCTGACCCGCGGTTAGCGGAGCGCCTTGCCCTCAGCCGAGTCGAACAGCGCGATCTTGTCGATGGGCACGAACAGCTCAACCACATCGCCTGGCTTGATGCGATGGGCCGCGCCGACGACCGCCACGAGGTCGTGCTGGCCGACTCGGACGTGGAGCAACTCCTCGTTGCCGAGAAACTCGACCACGTCGCACGTCGCGCGCACGGTCGCGCCCGCACCGGGGGCAGCGCCGTCCAAGATCTGGAAATGCTCGGGCCGGACGCCGGCAGTGAGCTCGGCGGGAGCGTTCCCAACCGCACTCTTAAGGCTGTCGGGCACCGGCAGATCGAAGCCCTCGCCCACGACCTTGAGCGTGCCGTCTTCAGTCTTGGGCGTGACATTGATGAAGTTCA
>JBDTUR010000214.1:0-2856 GCA_040007635.1 Chloroflexota bacterium | reverse complement strand
GCGCCACCCCGACCAAGGATGACCGCGTTGCCGGTGTCGGCCGCTTCCTCGATGAGGGCGCGGGTGATCTCGACCAGACGCTCGTGCACACTCATGGGCGCGAGCGCCGGCGCCAGGTTCACGCCGGGCAGCGCGGGCTCCGGCGAGGCCGCGAGGGCCGACGCGACGCGCTGCCAGACGGTCGGCAGACGCTCGTCGTAGCTCTCCAGCTCCCGCTCGGGTATCCCGGCGCGCAGTGCCACCTGGGCGACGATCGCCCGATCGAGCAGCTCCGACCCAAACCGCTGTGCCAGTAGCCGGCCAATGGGCGCCCCTGCGGCGCCGAACTGGCGCGAGATCGTTACGACCGGCATTAGCCGGCGCTTAGTCTCGCCATCGCATCGACCAGCTCGCGCACGGCACCGGCCGACTTGTCAAAGGCAGCCTGCTCATCGGCCGTCAGCTCGATCTCGACGATATCGGCAACGCCGCCCCGGCCGAGCTTGACCGGAACACCAACGAACAGCCCATCCACCCCGTACTTGCCGTTGAGCAGCACGGCGCACGGCAGGATCTCGTTGCGGTCGTTCAGGATCGAGTCGACCATCTGGGCCACACTCGCTGCGGGCGCGTAATAGGCGCTGCCAGTCTTGAGCAGCGCGACCACTTCCGCGCCGCCGGTGCGGGTGCGGGTCACGAGGGCGTCGATGCGCTCGGGCGACATCAGCTCGGTGATGGGCACGCCGCCCGCGGTCGAGTAGCGCGGCAGCGGCACCATGGTGTCGCCGTGGCCACCCAGCACGAACGCGTGGGTGCTGCTGACGCTGACACCCAGCTCCTGGGCGATGAATGTCCGGAAGCGCGCCGAGTCGAGCACGCCAGCCATGCCGATGACGCGCTCCGCGGGGAAGCCGCTGGCCGCCATCGCAACGTGGCACATGGCGTCGAGCGGGTTGGTGACGATGATCAGGATGGCGTTGGGCGAGACCTTGGTCGATGCCTGCACGACTGCGCGGACGATGCCCATGTTCTTCGACAGCAGATCGTCGCGCGTCATGCCCGGCTGCCGCGCCAGGCCCGAGGTCACCACGATGATGTCCGATCCGGCCGTGTCGGCATAGTCGTTCGTGCCGACGACCGCCATGTCGTGGCCCACCACGGGCGCCGCCTCCGCCAGGTCGAGCGCCTTGCCCTGCGGCAGCCCTTCGACGATGTCAATCAATACGACGTCGGCAAGGCGCCCTTCAGCGACGCGCTGCGCGACTGACGCGCCGACGTTGCCGGCGCCTACGACGGTGACCTTGGGACGTGCCATGGCTTGGGAATCTCCTGTTTCGTCGGCCGCGCATCGGGGCCGTGGGCTCGAATTGTTGGGATTCTAGCGCTGACCGGTTGACACATGTTCTAATATTAGACCGACGGTCGGTTTGTTTATGGAGACGCTGATGGCGCGCACCATCAATCCAGCTACCCACGCTCTACGGCGCGACGAATTCATCGAGGCCGGCGCGCGCTTGATTCAGACGCGCGGCTACGAGCAGTTCAGCATCGACGACCTCCTGGCCGACGTCGGCGCGTCCAAGGGCGCCTTCTACCACTATTTCGACTCGAAGGTGGGGCTGCTAGCGGCGATCGTGGATCGCCTTGTTGATTCGGCCATGGCGGTGGTCGGTAGCGTGGTGGACGACGACCAGCTGACTGCGCTCCAGAAGCTCCATGGCTACTTCCGGATGATCGCGAGCATCAAGGCTGGGCAGCGCGATTTCCTGCTCCAGTTGATGAAGGTCTGGTACGGCGACGACAACGCGATCGTGCGCCAAAAGTTGCGGCGCGAGCAGATCAAGCGCGTCACTCCCCATCTGGCCAAGATCATCCGCCAGGGCGTGGCGGAGGGCTCATTCACGCTGAGCGATCCCGATCAGATGGCGCGCGTCGTCCTGGCGCTCATCCTCGACACGGGCGACGAGGCGGGTGAGCTGTTCATGCGTCGCCAGGCCGGCGAAATCGATTTCGCGACCGTCCGCCGAAGCTTTGAGACCTACCAGCACGCGCTAGAGCGCCTTCTCGGAGTCAAGCCGGGTGGGCTCGATTTGATCGACGAGTCCACCCTCCGTCTCTGGTTCGACCACATACCAACCGTCACCCACAAAGGCACAAAGGAGAGCAAGTGACCGCCGTCATCCACACGGAGAAACTGACCAAGTACTACGGCAAGCATCTCGGCATGATCGACATCGACCTCGACGTCAACGAGGGCGAGTCGTTTGGATTCCTGGGGCCCAACGGCGCCGGCAAGACGACCATGATCCGGACGCTGCTCGACCACATCCGGCCCACCAGCGGCAAGGCGACGATCTTCGGCATCGAAACCACCGCCAACCCGGTCGCGATCCACGCTCGGCTGGGCTATCTCCCAGGCGAGTTCGCCCTGTACGACAAGTTGACCGGCGGACAGACCCTTGACTACTTCGCCAACCTGCGCGGCGGCATCGACACCGGCTATCAGAAGCAGCTGATCGATCGGCTCGATGTCGATCCATCGCGCCGGTTTCGCGAGTATTCGAAGGGCAACAAGCAGAAGATCGGCCTGATCATCGCCCTCCAGCACAAGCCTGACCTGCTCTTGCTCGATGAGCCGACCTCCGGCCTCGACCCACTCATCCAGCAGGAGTTTTACGGCGTCATCCGCGAGGCGAAGAGCGAGGGCCGGACCGTCTTCCTTTCGTCGCACATCCTGTCCGAGGTTGAAAAGACGTGTGACCGCGTGGGCATCATCCGCGACGGTCGCCTGACGCGCGTGGACCGAACAGAGGCCCTGCGCGACCTGGCGCACCACACCGTTGAACTGGTGTTCACAGGCCCCGTGCCGGCGGCCGA
>JBDTUR010000213.1:0-2888 GCA_040007635.1 Chloroflexota bacterium | reverse complement strand
TGGAGCAGCTCATCCGCTCGTACGACCCATGCATCTCGTGCGCCACGCACTTCCTTGATGTGCACGTCGAAGAGGATTCCGACCGATGACCGGGCGGGCAGCGCGTGGCGGCTGGCTCCTTGCGTGCGGCAACCTCGACCGGCGCGACGACGGCGCGGCGCTTCGCGCAACGGCCGGCCTGCGGGCGGTCGCCTGTGGCCACCTGGACATCGATGATTTGCTGGGCGCTCCGGCTGGCAGCTCGATCGTCATCTGCGATGCAGCCGCGGGCGTCCCGGCGGGCCAGGTCATGACGCTCACCTTTGATGAGTTGCTCGCCAATCCTCGGGGGCCGTCGCCCCATAGCAGCCATGCGCTGCCGATCGACCAGGTCATCGGTGTGGCGCGGGCGCTTTCCCCGGCTCCGATTGACGGCGTCTTCGTCGGCATCGGTGGTGCCGACTTTGGCTTTGGTGAGGGCCTGTCGGCGGCGGTTGAAGCCGCGCTGCCCGGCTTCCGCGCCGCGATCGAAGCGGTCGCCTGACGCCATGTGCCTCGATTTTCCGGGTCGCGTCGTCGAGCGCGACGCCGACAGCTGTGTCGTTGAGAGCGCCGGCCGCAAGCGCCGGGCGTCGACGCTGCTCGAGCCCGACGTCGCGGTAGGCGACTGGGTCTACGTCACCGCGGGGACTGTCGTCGAGCGGCTCGACGAGCTCACCGCACAGCAGATCAATCACGAAATCGCTATCGCACGAGGGGCAACACCATGAACCGCACCACCAAGGGCATCGGCTTCGCGCTGGTCACCGCGCTGATAAGCGGCGTCGCCATCTTCGTCAACTCATACGCAGTGAAGGCGATCAGCGACGCGGCCGTATTCACGACACTGAAGAACGGCGTTGCCGCGCTCCTGCTGATTGGCGTGGTCGTCCTCGCGACGCGCGGTCGCGCGGCACTGCCCAGCGGCGTGCGCTCCTGGACGGGATTCATCGCCGTGGGCGTGTTCGGCGGCGGTGTCGCGTTCCTGCTGTTCTTCACGGGCCTGGCCATGGCCAGCGCCCCGTCCGCGGCCTTCATCCACAAGACGCTTTTCGTCTGGGTGGCGCTGCTGGCCGTGCCCTTCCTGGGCGAGCGCCTGGGCATCATCCAGATAGGCGCACTCGGCACTTTGTTTGCCAGCCAGCTGCTCATCGTGCCGCCGACCGGCGTTACCTGGGGCAGCGGCGAAATGATGATCGCGGCCGCAACCCTGATCTGGGCCCTTGAGGCGATCGTCGCCAAGAAGCTTCTGGCCAAGGTTGATCCGTTAGCGCTGGGAGTCGGCCGGCTTGGAATCGGGCTCGTCGTCCTCGTCGGCTACGTCGTGAGCACCGGCAAGATGGACGCGGTCCTGGCCTTGGGCCCGAGCCAGTGGACGTGGGTTCTGGCCACCGGCGTATTGCTGGCGGGCTACGTGGGAACGTGGTTCACGGCACTGCGTCTTGCCCCGGCGAGCGTCGTGACGAGCGTCCTCGTCCTGGGCGCGCCGATTACTGCCACGCTCGCCACCCTCGCTAACGGGACCGTCCCGCAGGGCCTTCCGCTCATCGGCTACGTCCTCGTGGCGCTGGGCGCGACCGCGTTTGCCATCGCCGCCTCGCGTCGCGCGGCGCGGCCGGCCACGGCATGACTATCGCCCCGGCCGGGGCATTCACCGCCTCTAGCCCGCCCGCTGCAGCGGCCGCTCCGGTCCCGGGGCCCATCCTGTTCGCGCGCTACGCATTCGGCCCTAACCGCCTGGGCTACTGTGGACCCGATGACGCGGCCGAGCTATTTGGCCAAGCGACCACCGGCGGTGAACTGCCGGCGCTGCGTCGCCTCGCCCAGCAGTTCGAGGGTGCCTACCCGTACCTCGAGCTGATCGCCCGCGCGAATGGGATCGCGGACCCGCTCGACGCTCGCGTCGTCGAGGCCTACTGGCTCGGCAACGAGCTCGTAGCGCGAGTGCGACCGGCCGACCTGGCCGTTTCGCTGGACTTTCGCTTCCGCCGGCGTTTGCGAGGCGATGGTTGGCGCTGGCTGGCCGACAAGCCCGGTGCTGGCGCGCTGCCGGTGCATGCCTTCCACGTGCTCGACGTCTTCCCGCGACTGGGCTTGTTGCGCGGTGGTGTCGTGGACGACGTGGTCAAGACGATCGACTCGTGCCGCATCCGTTGGGGCCGCGTGCTCGAACGCGACGGCGACTGGCTGGTCGTGGCTGCAGTGCCCATGGCACTAGTCGATGGGAAGCTGGCTTTGCTGCCGCCCCGCGCCGAAACCGTTCGCGGGTGGCAGGACGGCCGCGGCTTCCTCGGCGACGCTCAGAGCGGCGACGTGGTGTCGCTCCACTGGGACTGGGCGTGCGACCTGCTCGACGCGCGTCGGCTTGGTCAGCTCCAACGCTGGACGGAGCGCGAGCTGCGCATCGCCAATCTCACGATCTGACTTGCTGACCCATTGCAGCCGACTCCGAAACTAGTCCTGCGCGATGACGATGAGCTTGTCGTCCGCGCTGAAGGTCACAAGCTGCGCCTTGTCGGGGTTCATCTTGACGCCGTAGTTCTTGTCCGAGTGTTCGGCCAGTGCGATCAGTCGGTAGCCCAGGGCGATCTGGCCGCGCCGGCGGGCCGATTCGAGCACCGTGTAGAAGTTGACCTCCTGGCCCGGGGCAACGTAGTCCGCTGCGGGCTTGAGATAGATCTCGGAGCCTTCCTCGTCGAAGATGTCGTCGAAGACGGGCCGCAGATCGGGGTTCTCGGCGAGTTGCGACATCATCAAGCTCACGAGCTTGCCGCTGACGATGAAGTCGTCCGCGCGGGTTACGGCGGCAAGGGCCCGGTTGCGCACGTCGAGCATCTCGGAAACGATCGTGTAGCTCTCGCCGCGCGTCG
>JBDTUR010000212.1:0-2894 GCA_040007635.1 Chloroflexota bacterium | reverse complement strand
TGACCTTGCTCATGAACGGCACGGTGCGCGACGCGCGCGGATTGACTTCGAGCAGGTACACGCCGTCGTCGCGCACGATGAACTGCCCGTTGATCAGCCCGCGCACACCGATCGCGAGCGCCACGCGGCTAATGGCATCAACGACGAGCGCCTGATCCGCGGCGCTGATGTGCTGCGGCGGATAAATGCCGATCGAGTCGCCGCTGTGCACACCCGCGCGCTCGACGTGCTCCATCAGGCCTGGAATGAGCACGTCCGTCCCGTCGCTGATCGCATCGACGTCGAGCTCCAGGCCCTCGAGGTACGCGTCGATCCGGACCGGCCGCTCGTCGTCCACGGCAACGGCGCGGGCAATGATCTTGGCCAGGTCCTCTGGGCCGTAGGCGAAGTCGACCGCGAGACCACCGATAACGAACGAGGGCCGCACGATAACCGGGTAGCCCACGCGCTCGGCGACGACGTACGCCTCGTCGACGCTGCTCGCCATGCCGCCCTGCGGCTGCGGGATGCCCAGCCGATCGACCAACCCGGCGAAACGCATCCGCTCTTCGGTCTGGTCGATCGCGTCAAGGTCAAGGCCGCGCAACTCTGACCCGGCCGCGGCCACTGACGCCGCCAGCCCCAGCGGTGTCTGGCCGCCGAACTGGATGAACGCGTCTGGCGGAGTGCCGTCCACGCTTTCTGCGCGCAGGACCTCCGCGACGCTCTCGGCATCTAGCGACTCGAAGTACAGCCGCGACGACGCATCGAAGTCGGTCGACACGGTCTCCGGATTGGAGTTGACCATCACCGACGAATGGCCCAGCCGGCGCAACGCCTCGGAGGCCTGCACGGCGCAATAGTCGAACTCGATGCCCTGGCCAATGCGCACCGGACCGGAACCGATCACGAGCGACGCGGGTCGCGCGACCGGAGGTGCCTCAGGCGGCGAACCGGCGGCCGCGTACGTGGAGTAGAAGTACGGCGTCTCGGCGGCGAACTCGGCGGCCGAAGTGTCAACCATGGCGAAGCCCGGATGGAGGCCCATCTTGTCGCGCCGCGCCCGCACCTCGCCTGTGCCGACGCCAGTCAGCGTCGCGATGTCGCGGTCGCCAAAGCCGGCGCGCTTGGCGCTCACGAGCAGCTCGTCGTTCATGGCGCTCCCCACCGAACGGAGCCGCGACTCGAGAAGGATCAGCCGCTCCAGCTCGGACACGAACCACGGCGCGATCCCGGTCACGCGCTGGATGACCTCGCCCGCCACTCCCCGCCGGAGCAGCGCGATCAGCCGCCAGAGGCGCGAGTCGGACGGCGCCAGGAAATGCCGCAACCGCGCTTCGTGTGGACCATCCACCGCTGAGCGGGTCAACCGTCCGCTGGTCACAGCGAAATCTGTGTCGGCAGCCCCCAAAGAGCCGTTTCGGGGGTGGTTTGCCCCGGTCAGCGGGTCAGATGGCAGTTGGGGTGCCTGTTCGGTGCTTCCGTCGGACGGTTCAACCGATGAGCGGGGCGAAGTGCCCGGGGTGGCGGCCAAGTGGTCCAAATCGGCCGCCCAGTCGGGATGCTCGGAAAGCCAGCCGGCGCCACCCTGCTCCAGGCCGCGCAGCGCCTTGTTGAGGGCCGCGCCAAAGTTGCGCTCGATCGCCATGACCTCGCCCGTCGCCTTCATCTGCGAGCCCAGGCCGCGCTCGGCGCCGGGGAACTTGTCGAACGGGAAGCGCGGCAGCTTGACCACGACGTAGTCGAGTGCCGGCTCGAAGGCCGCAACAGTCTTACCCGTTACGGCGTTGGGAATCTCGTCGAGCCGCCGACCAACGGCGATCTGCGCCGCCACGCGCGCAATGGGATACCCCGTCGCCTTGCTCGCCAAAGCAGACGAGCGCGAGACGCGCGGATTGACCTCGATGACCGCGTAATTATTGTGGTCGGGCGATAGCGCGAACTGGACGTTGCAGCCGCCCTCGACACCCAGCGCGCGAATGATGTCGAGCGCGGCGCTACGCAGCCTTTGGTGCGTGGCGTCGCTCAGCGTCTGGACCGGCGCGACGACGATCGAGTCGCCGGTGTGCACCCCCAGTGGGTCGACGTTCTCCATCGAGCACACCGCGATGCACGTATCGGCCGCGTCGCGCATGACCTCGTACTCGACTTCCTGCCAGCCGTCGAGGTATTTCTCGACGATCACTTGGCCGATGGGGCTGGCGCGCAGGCCGCCCCGGACGCGCTCGAGGAAATCCGCCTCAGTGGCGACAATACCCCCGCCCGAGCCGCCCAGCGTGAAGGCCGGCCGAATGACCGCGGGCAGGCCCATTTCAGTGAGGGCGGCGCGGGTCCTTTCCTGTCGTTCGCGGGGCGTCGCGCCTTCCACGATGACGCTCGGCGGATAGGGCTGGCCAATGCGGTCAAGCAGTGCCCGGAAGGCCTGCCGATCCTCGGCCATCTCGATCGCCTCCAGCGGTGTGCCCAGCAGCCGAGTTTCAGGGTGGCGATCGAGCACGCCCGCCTTGGCCAGGGCGACGCAGAGGTTCAAGGCCGTCTGGCCGCCCAGGCCGGACAGGATGCCGTCGGGCCGTTCGCGCTCCAGGATCTTCTCGACGCTCGCGACGGTGAGCGGCTCGAGGTAGACAACGTCCGCTACGCCCGGGTCGGTCATGATGGTCGCTGGGTTGCTGTTGAGCAGGATCGTGCGCACGCCCTCATCGCGCAGGGCGCGGCAGGCCTGAGTGCCGGCGTAATCGAACTCAGCCGCCTGGCCAATGATCACCGGACCGCTGCCGATGATCAGCACCGACTCTGGCTTGGGGCGGGCGCTCACCCGCTCACCACCTTGGCGATGAAACGGTCGAAGACCGCCAGCGCATCGAGCGGGCCGGGCGAGCCCTCCGGGTGGTACTGGACCGTCTCAATGGGCTTGG
>JBDTUR010000211.1:0-2903 GCA_040007635.1 Chloroflexota bacterium | reverse complement strand
TCGCCTTCCCGGTGATCTTCATCGTGCTGTTCGGCTCGATCTTCTCCGGCGGCACGCAGAACTTCCCGCTGGCGATCGTCGACGAGGACCGCTCGGCGGTGTCGGCGCAGCTGATCAGCGGCTTTGGCGGGGCGTCGATCCTCGAGGTCGACCAGGTCGCGCGCGACGAGGCACTGGCGAAAATGCGCACGGGTGAGTTCGCCGGCGTCTTGATCATTCCTGCCGGAGCCGGAGCGCAGCTCGGCGCGAACCAAGCGGTGAACCTGACGTTCATCACGGATCCCTCGCGCCAGACGGCCACGACGGCACTCCAACAGGTCGTCACCCAGGTCGTCGCTTCGATGAACCTGCGCATCAGCAACGCACCGACGCTGCTCACCGTCGCGCCGCAGACCATGCAGACCGAGAACATCTCGAACGCGGCCTACTTCGTGCCGAGCATCCTCGCCATGGCGCTGATGCAGCTGGGCGTATTCGCGTCCATTCCGCTGGTCAGCCAGCGTGAGAAGCAGATCCTCAAGCGGCTCGCGGCCACTCCCCTCTCGCGCGTCACTTTCGTCGGCAGCAACGTTGTCATGCGCCTGATCATCGCGGCGCTCCAGACGATCCTCATCGTGGGCATCGGGGCGTGGCTCTTCGGGGTGACGATCGTCGGCAACGTGCTGGTGGTGGTGGGCTTCATCGCGCTGGGTGCCCTGACCTTCCTCGCAGTCGGCTACATCATCGCCGCGTGGGCGCGCACCGAAGAGACCGCCAATGCGGGTACGAGCATCGTCCAGTTCCCGCTGATGTTCCTGTCGGGCATCTTCTTTCCGATCTCGTTCATGCCCAACTGGCTCCAACCGGTTGCCGCGGCCATGCCGCTCACCTATCTCGCCGACGCGCTGCGCCAGACCATGGTCGGCGGCGCGGCGTACGCCTCGCTCGGTATCGACGCGCTCGTGCTGGGCGCGTGGATGCTGATCTGCTTCCTGATCGCGGCGCGCTTCTTCCGGTGGCAGTGACGCGCGTCCTTCGGTGACACGCGGCAAGGCATACATCGGCACGAGCGGCTTCGCCTATCCCGACTGGGCGTCGCTCTTCTACCCCGCGGGGCTGCGCGCGGCTGACTTGCTCAAGAGCTACTCCGGCCGACTACCCGCGGTGGAGCTCAACAACACCTTCTACCAGCAGCCCAAGCCCGACAAGATCGCGGCCTGGCTCGCGGCCGCTCCGGAAGATTTCCGGTTCGTGGTCAAAGCGCAGCGGGGTGCCAGCATGCGCGCCTTCGGTTCAGGCGCCACACAAACGGTCGCGTGGCTGACCGCCCCGTATCGGTTGCTCGGGGAGCGCCTGGGCGCGGTGCTGTACCGCGTCCCGGAGAACATGCATCGCCACGACGACAAGTTGCGCGTGCTGCTCGAAGCGTGGCCGGCGGATCTGCCGCTCGTCGTCGAGATGCAGAACGCGGAGTGGCAGGTTGACGAGGTCTTCGCGCTGCTGGCGCGTCACCAGGCCACGTTGTGCGCCACGGACCTCGACGGTCGCGACCCGCCCGATCTCCGACTCACTGGATCGTCGATCTACCTGCGCCTCCGCCGGACCGCCTACAGCGATACCGACCTGGCCGACTGGGCCGGCCGACTAGCCGCCTTTCTCGATTCGGGTACCGACTGCTACGTCTTCTTCCGCCACGATGAGGACGGCACCTCCGCGCTACGCGCGCTCAAACTGCGCGAGCTTCTGACCTAGAAGGACGGCTTAACGCCCGGCTGCGGCGGAAACTCAATGCCACCGCCGTTGTTCGATAGCTGCGGTGGGCTGATCGTGACCGGCTCGCCCCACAGGCTGAAGGTGTAATCGAACTCCACCTGGTATTCGAGGTCGCGTGACGCCATATCGGGTGCGTTGATGCCCATCTGGATGTCGAGGGCAACGTGCGCGGCGACCGGGATGCCGTTGGCGTCGACGTAGATGAGGTAGTCGGACGGCCCGTTCAAGCCGAGCGACCCGCCCAGGAAGCTCGCCTGGTCAAACAGCCCGCCAGAGAGCGCGGCGGCGGGATCGAGCACGCGCAGGCGGTGCACCGGGCGGCCATCGAGAGTATCCGTCGCCTCGTAGGCGACACCGGTTTCGGCCAGGTCATGCATGGGATCGAGCTGGGTTGGCCCGGCACCCAGCCCATCGCTCCGTTGCCAACCGGACTCGCTGTAGTTCACGAACGTGACGCCACTGACCCGCGCGTACGAGACCTGGTTGCTTTGGCCCATCCCGGCAACGGCGGTGGTGAGGGCGCCGGCGTAATCCGGGCCGTTGAAATCGAACGCGCCGTTGAAGGATTGATCGATCTGGCCCAAGCCGGAGCCTTGGTCGCCGCCGGCCACCTGGTGCATCGTGCCCCGCCATTCCATGTGCATCGTGCGCGTCTCGCCCTGGCTCGCGGCGATGAACGCGGGCACGATCTGATCTTGGGTGAGTGCCGCCGGCGCACAGCCGAGAGCAAGCGCGACAGACAGGCATGCGGCAATAAGGACGGTAACGGCCCTCATGGCATTCACTCTAGCCCTGACGTGCGGCAGAGTCCTTTGGTGCCAGCGCCCAGGCGCTCAGCGCGAACGACGCCAGGCCCAGCAGCGCGCCGCCGAGCGCGTCGGTTGGCCAGTGCACGCCCAACGCGACGCGGGCGAAGCCCATCACGATGCCTGCGATAGCGGCGGCGGCCAGCGCGAGGCGGAAACGCAGACCGGGCGGCACGAGAACCCAGGCGAGCGCCGCCGCCAGCGCGACGGCGCGGACGACGTGGCCGCTCGGGAAAGAGAGGCTGTCCGCACCAAAGAGCTGGTGGGCAGCCGCGGTGTCGGGCCGGGGCCGCTCGACCACGATCTTGACCGCGAACGCTGCCAGATCACTCGCGAGGCTCAAGC
>JBDTUR010000210.1:0-2968 GCA_040007635.1 Chloroflexota bacterium | reverse complement strand
AACCGCCGTCGCCCGCACCGAGCGGGCAACCGCCGTCCGGGATGCCGTCATGGACGAACAACATCACCGCGCGCGGGACGATGTCAGGGCCAGCTGGGGTCACGCTAGCGGACCTGCCGGATCGCATCATCGCGTTCGTCATCGACGCGATCATCCTTGGCATCGCTGGCTTCATTGTCAGCACGGTCACGCTGTCGGTGCTCGGCGATAACTACGCTGGCGTCTTCGGCTTCGCCTATCGCTCGCACAACATCGTCAGCAGCTTGGCCACGGCTCTGATCATGCTCGGCGTGTCCGCTGCCTACTTCATCGGCATGTGGTCGCGTATGGGCGGCGCAACTGTTGGCATGAGGGTGATGAAGCTGAGCGTTCGCGACGCCATGAGCGGTGCGCCAGTCAATCAGGCCCAGGCAATCAACCGCTGGCTTTACGTTGGTGCGCCGTTCGCCCTCTCCTTCCTGTACGTGTGGGGCGTAATCGGCTGGCTCGTCGCCCTCGCAGTCTTCGGCTATGAGATCTATCTGCTTATGACAACCGCCCAGAGCCCGACGCGCCAGGGCTTCCACGACATGCAGGCCAAGACGGTCGTCGCCAAGGGCTAGCCCCAGGCGCGTCGATCCTCATCGAGACGAACGAACCCCGTCGCGCAAGCGGCGGGGTTCTTCTTATCCCGCCCGATCCGTTATCCACAACGGGGATTGCGATTGTGGACAGATACGCACCTCAAGCAGCAATTCGGTGGATAAGCGCGTTGACCAGATAGTCGGGCGATCGTAACTTAGGTCTTGTCCGGAGGGGCCGCGAGACGCTCGAACGCTGAGATCACATCAAAGGCGAAACGAGGCTCGGCAGGTCTCTCCGGACGCTTCTTTATGCTCTGCGCATGAGCACCCCAACATTCTCCCAGCGGCTCGACCAGCTCGAGCCCGCCGTCCGCGCCAGGACAGATCTCGTGCCCCGGTTGGGCATCGTCCTGGGGTCAGGGCTTGGCGGACTGGCGGATGCGCTGACGGACGCTGTCTCGGTTCCTTTCGCTGACCTGCCCGGCTGGCCGGCCGCGTCGGCGCCGGGCCACGCAGGTCGGCTATTGCTGGGCCATCTCGACGGCGTGCCCGTAGTCTGCCTGCAGGGTCGCCTGCATCTCTACGAAGGCAACCCGGAGCGCCTTGTCGTCGAGCCCGTGCTCTTGATGCGCCGATTGGGCGCGCAGGTGATCGTCCTCAGCAACGCCGCGGGCGGAATCCGCGTCGATTGGCCGGCCGGCACGTTGATGCTGATCACTGACCACCTGAACCTGACAGGGCGAAGCCCGCTGATCGGCGCGAACGACGATGCGCTGGGGCCGCGCTTCCCGGACCTGACCCACGTCTGGGATCCCCGGCTGAACGACCTGATGCGCCGCGCCGCGGTGGCGGAAGGCGTCACCCTCGAAGCAGGCGTCTACGCCGGTCTGACCGGGCCAACGTACGAGACTCCAGCCGAGGTGCGGATGCTCCGAGCGATGGGCGCGGACGCCGTAGGGATGTCGACGGTGCTTGAGGCGATCGTCGCGCGCTGGGCCGGTGCCGAGGTCGTGGGCGTTTCACTCGTCACCAATCCTGGCGCGGGCATCACCGGCGAGCCACTGAGCCACGCGGAGGTCCTGGCGGCAGCCGACCAGGCCAGTGAGCGCTTCCAGGCATTGATTCGGAACTTCGTGCGCCAGCTGGCGGGCTAAGCCCCGGTCGGGCGGTCCGGCGGCGGCCCGTCGAACGGATGCTGACCACCTTGGTTTGACGCGCTGGCCGGTCCAGCGGCCGGCGCCTGCCAGCCGGCCGGAGTTGCCTGCTGCGAGGTAGGCGTCTGCCAGCCGGCCTGTTGCCAACCCTGCTGGACGTTCGTGTAGACGACCTCCAGGTAGTCGCCCATGCCGTCGCGCTTCCACTGCTGCGACACCGGGTGATAGCCGTCGGCAGTCGCCCGCTGCGCATCCTCGGTGTACCTCGCCCGGGTGTCCTCGGGCGAAGATCCACGGTAGTACACCAGGCGAACGTCGCCCGGCATGCCGGAGGGCGCGCCGAACCGGTTGATGCCCGGCGTGCTCGGCATGACTAGGAAGACCAGGAGGATGATGAAGCCGATGTAGGGCACGATCGCGATCAGCAGCCACCAGCCAGATCGGTCGGTGTCGTGAAGGCGCCGGACCGACACCGCCAGGCTAGGAATGAAAGTCGCGACCGCGTAGATCGCGTAGATGAAGAGTGCCGCGCCGCCTACGCTCACAGGGCCAGGCTCCGACCTGCTGCGTAGGTGGCAATCGCGAAGGAATAGCCTGCAAGCAAAACGAGCACGTTGAATAGCTGGAACCACCAGTACTCCGAACGCATCGCGCGGCCGTCGAACTTGGCGTAATTCTTGAATACCGATCGAACTGCTTCACCGAAGGACATGACTTCCCTCTCGTGCGTCAGCCGAAGCTAGATTGTCGGCAGGTCCCGGCCGGCCGCCTTCGCCGCAGCCTTCTTTTCGGCCCAAGCGGCGAGGACGTTGTCCTTGTGCGGCCGAATGGGGCAGTGTTCGTCGCGGTTGCGGTCCTCGTCGCAATAGCCAAGGGGCACGCACTTGGGCGCCAGGAAAGAGCCCAGGAACGGCGAAACGCTGAACACCTCGTGCCGGATCAGCTGGAACAGCCGGCGGATCTCCCATTGCGCCATCGTGCATAGGCGCAGGCCGCTCATATGGATGAGCGAACGCAGGTTGGCGGTCATGATCAGGTTCGTCCGAGTCGCGTTGGGCATGACGAAACGCGCGTCTTCGCCGGGAATGCCAGCGTCCAGCATCTCGCCGTAAAACGCGAGCGAGTCGTCCATCTGCGCGGTGAAGTGCTCGCGCATCTCCGGCGGCGCGTCCTGGAGCGAGCCCGGGACCATGTAGGACGGCTTCTTGTAGTTCAGGTAGCGCTGCGACTGCTGGTCGAACGCGACGCCCG
>JBDTUR010000209.1:0-3023 GCA_040007635.1 Chloroflexota bacterium | reverse complement strand
CGCGGTCGTTCCCGTCGAGAACACCGACGCGCGGCCCGGCGTGGCGGACCTGCCACGCGAGGTGAACATCTACTCGGCGGCAGATCCCGGCGCACATATCCGGCGCGCGGGGAGCGACCTCGTCGCTGGTGCGCCGCTGCTCGCCGCCGGAACGGAGTTGAGTCCCGCGGCATTGGCGGTCTGCGCCGCGGGCGGGTACGCGCAAGTCACCGTTCAGCGGCGACCCCGCGTTGCGCTGCTGTCAACGGGCGACGAGCTTGTCGCGCCGGGCGAGCCCCTAGGCCCGGCGCAGATCCCGGAAAGCAACTCGGTGGGTCTCGCGGCGGCCGCACGGGAGCTCGGCGCGGACGTGCGCCTCCTGGGAATCGCGCATGACGACCTGGACGACGTGCTCGCCCACCTACGCCAAGGGCTGGCGTGGGCGGATGTGATCGTGGCCAGCGGCGGCGTGTCGGTGGGTGCCCACGACGTCGTCAAGGACGCGTTCGCGCAAATTGGCCGGATCGACCTGTGGCGCATCGCCGTGCAACCGGGCAGGCCGCTCGCCTTTGGCCGCGCGCCAGGGGACGGCCGGACTGACGAGGTGCTCCTCTTTGGCCTGCCGGGCAACCCGGTCAGCAGCCTCGTCACCTTCGAGCTTTTCGTTCGACCGGTGCTGCGGCGCATGGCCGGACACGCAGACGTGTTTGGCCGCGACCTTGTCCGCGCCTCGCTCGAGCAAGCAGTCAGCAAGGCCCACAACCGCAGGGCGTTCATCCGTGTGAAACTCGTCGCTGCACCAGATGGCAGTGGCTGGCGAGCGCATCTTGCCGGCGGACAGGACTCGCATGTCCTGAGCGCCCTCGCGGCCGCCGACGGATTGGCGATCATTGACGAGCAACATGACTCCCTGCCTGCCGGGAGCGAGGTCGAGGTGATCAGGATCCGATGAGGCCAACTCCGCAGGACCGCACCGAGCGACGACGCCTGACCCATGTCAGCCGCGGCGGCCGACCGCGCATGGTCGATGTGAGCGCGAAGCCGATGACCGCCCGACGCGCCGTCGCGGAGGCCTTCGTCACCCTCGAGCAGGAGACGCTGACCGCGATCATCGACGGCCAGACAACCAAGGGCGACGTCCTCACGGTGGCCGAGATGGCGGGCGTCATGGGCGCCAAGAAGACCTCCGAGCTAATACCGCTGTGCCATCCCATCCCACTGACCGACCTCGTCGTCGAGATCACACCCGAGCGGGCCGGCTCCGGCGTCCGCATTAAGGCGACGGCCGCGACCGTGGGCCAGACGGGCGTCGAGATGGAAGCTTTGACCGCCGTCAGCGTCGCCGCGTTGACCGTTTACGACATGGTCAAGGGCGTTGACCGCGCGGCTGCAATTCGCGACGTGCGGCTGCTCGAGAAGTCGGGCGGCAAGAGCGGCGAGTGGCGCCGGCCGGCCGATGACCAGGCGGCTCGCTTACCGGCGAAGCGCGGGTCATTTCGCAAGCGCCCTGACCGATGAGTAGGGTCGCGCTCGTTCTCACGATCAGCGACGGCGTCAGCGCCGGCACACGCCAGGACGAAAGCGGCGCAGCCCTCGCCGCGCGGCTGGAGCAGCTCGGCTTTCAGGTTCAGCGCACCACCGTTCCCGACGAGATGGACGAGATCGCGACGGCGATCAGCGGCGCCACGCGTCACGCGGCGCTCGTGATCAGCACCGGCGGCACCGGCCTGGGCCCGCGCGATGTCACACCGCAAGCCCTGCATGGCCTGCTCGACTACGAGATCGCGGGCTTTGGCGAGCAGATGCGCGCGTTTGGCCGCACAAGGACGCCCATGGCCGACCTGTCGCGCAGCATGGCCGGCGTTCTCGCCTCGACCCTGGTCGTCGCGGTCCCGGGGAGCCGCGGCGGTGCGCTCGACTCGCTGACGGCAATCGAGCCGCTGCTCGACCATGCGCTTGAAACGCTGGGCGGCCACACGCAGCATACGAAGCCGGCATGAGCCTCGTCGACCGCGTCCCGTTCTACCCGCTCGCGCCCGCACTTTTCCTGGTGGCGGTGGTTGGCTTCGTACTGCTCATGGCGCGCCACCTGCGCGTCTTTGCTGTCGTGCGCCCGGCCGCCGTTGGCGATCGCCCGGGCTGGTTCGCGTCGATGTTCAAGTACGCGGTCGTCCAGGTGCGGATGTTCCGCGACCTCGACGCCGGCCTGATGCACGCGACGATCTTCTGGGGCTTCGTCATCCTGACCGTCGGCACGGCCGACCGCGTCACGTTTGGGTTGGTCGAGCACATCGTCCGGCCGTTGCTCGATGGCTGGCTGTGGCGGCTGCTGTTGCTGAGCCAGAACATGTTCGTACTGGGCGTCATGGTGATGGTCGGCTACGCCCTCTTCCGTCGGTTGGTGTGGCGCTATCCGCGCCGGACGACCCTCAGCCGCGACGCGCTCCTGATCCTGTTTCTTATCGGTGGCGTCGTGCTCAGCGAGTGGCTCACCGAGGGCTTCCGAATTGCCGCGTACACCGATCCAGACGCGGGCTGGGCGGTCATGGCGGCCCCGCTGTCGGTTGTGCTGAAGGCGCTCCTTCCTGAGGCGACGCTGCCAACTGGCTACGCGATCTTCTTCTGGGCGAACGTTGCGGTCGTGTCGTACTTCCTGCTCTACCTGCCGGGATCCAAACACCTGCACATCGTCACGGCATTCTTCAATGCCGCGCTGCGCAAGATGAACCCGCGCGGCGAGCTGCCGGCGCTCGACCTGGAAGCCGCGGACGCCCGATTCGGCGTGAAGACCGTGGCCGACCTGTCGTGGAAGGACCTGCTGGACGGGTTCACCTGCACCGAGTGCGGGCGCTGCCAGGAGGCCTGCCCGGCATGGGCAACCGGCAAGCCGCTCAACCCCAAGACGCTGATCATGGGCATACGCGAGATGTCCGTCGAGGCGGAAGCTGGCGTGCCGCTCATTCCGTGGATCCGTCCCGGCGGTGGCGCCGCGATCCATGGCACGGACAAGCCGATCGTGGACGCCGCGATTCCGTACGACGCGG
>JBDTUR010000208.1:0-3058 GCA_040007635.1 Chloroflexota bacterium | reverse complement strand
AAGCGCTGCAGTACCTGCCCATGGACGATGCGGTGCTGCACGCTGCGCGCGGGCTGGGCATCTGGCCGTGGGCGAGCAACGCAGTGGGCGAACCTGACGTAGTCCTGGCGGCGTGCGGTGATGTGCCAACGCTCGAGGCCCTGGCCGCGGCCGATCTGCTGCGGCGCCACCTGCCGGGGCTGGGCGTGCGTTTCATCAACGTCATCGACCTGATGCGCTTGCAGCCCGAATCTGAGCATCCCCATGGCCTGCCCGACCGCGAGTTCGACGCGCTGTTCACCACGGACAAACCGATCATCTTTGCCTTCCATGGCTACCCGTGGTTGATCCATCGCCTGACCTATCGCCGCAACAACCACGTCAACCTCCACGTGCGCGGCTACAAGGAAGAGGGCACCGTCACAACGCCGTTCGACATGGCGCTGCGCAATGACATCGATCGGTTCCACCTCGTGATCGACGTCATTGATCGCGTGCCGTCCTTAAGCGAGCGGGCAGCGGATCTGCGCCAGCAGATGGTCGACGAGCGTCTCCGCGCCCAGATGCACGCGCGCGAGTTCGGCGCCGACGCCGATGAGATCACCAACTGGACGTGGCCGCACTGAGCGGCAAGCGCGTACTCGTACTGAACGCGGGCTCGAGCTCGCTCAAGGCGAGCGTCCTCGACATTCACAGCGGCGGCCGCGTCCCGAGCAATAGCCGGCCAGTCGCGGCGACGCAAGCCGAATGGGGCTCGGACGCGACGCGCGTCACCGATCGCCGCGCGACTGTAGAACAGGCACTCGACGAACTGTGGCGCAGGGGGGTCGCGCCGGAGTCGATCGAGCTGGCCGGTCACCGTGTCGTCCATGGCGGGACGCGGTTCAGGGAGCCGACGCTCGTCGACGAGGCCGTGCTGGCCGATATCGAGGAAATCAGCGAGCTCGCGCCGCTCCACAACGCCGTCGCGCTCGACACGATCCGCGCGCAACGCGCGCTACTGCCGACTGTCCCGGCGATGGCCTGCTTCGATACCGCCTTCCACGCGACCCTGAGCGAGCAGGCGTTCGTCTATCCCCTGCCCTGGGCCTGGTACGAGGACTGGGGCATCAGGCGCTTCGGCTTCCACGGCCTGTCCGTTGCCTGGTCGGTTCGGCGCGCGGCGGAGATGCTGGGGCGACCCGCGCACGAGCTCAGCCTGATCGTGGCCCACCTGGGCAGCGGCTGTTCGGTGACGGCGGTTCAGTCGGGCCAGTCGGTATCGACCTCGATGGGGCTGACGCCGCTCGAGGGCCTGACCATGGGCACGCGCTCAGGCTCGGTCGACCCGGGCATCCTGCTCCAGGTGCAGCGCCACCACGGGATGTCGGCCGACCAGCTCGCGCAGGTGCTGGACCACGAATCCGGGCTTCTGGGGATCTCCGGCCTGTCTGGCGAGATGACCGTCCTGAGCGACGCGGCCGCGCGTGGCGATGCGCGAGCGCGCCTGGCGATCGACATCTTCGTGCGCCGCGCGGCGGCAGGCATCGCCGTCGGCGCGACGAGTCTGGCGCGCGTGGACGCGTTGATTTTCACCGGCGGCATCGGCGAACACGCGGCCGCCGTGCGCGCCGCGATCGTCGAACGTCTCGCCCCACTTGGCCTTGCGCCGCTCGCCCCAACCGTGGGGAGCGGCGAGGGGCTGCTCTCAACCCGTGACGCGCAGATAGCCGTGCTCCGCGTCCACGCGCGCGAGGACATCGTCATCGCCGAGGCGGCCGCGCGGCTCTAAGTAAAAGGAGCGGGCCGGATGACCCACACACCCGGCCCGCGGAACCCATCCGGCTGGCTGCGACAGCCGGGAGGTAAACAGGTTTAGCCGGCACAGATTGAGCCTGCGCCAACCCCTCGGATAGGGCCATCCGTACTGAATCGCTCAATTCCCCGCCGGGCGACCCGTTCGGCCCGTTCCAACCGGGTCACATGGCCCCTCGCTACGGGCGACGGGGCACTCGGAACTGCGGCTCCGCGGATCGATTGTTAGCGCGTAAGAAACCGCTGCGGAGCTGTGGATGATGTCCGAGCTTGTCGAAGAACCTGTCAATCTCGTCCTGTTCTCGGGTACGGACGATCGCCTGACTGCAGCCGCGGTCCTTACCGCCGGCGCTGCGGCCCTGGGCAAGCCAGTCCACATCTTTCTTCAGTACTGGGCGCTTGACGCCTTCCGCGCCGCCAAGATCAACGAGCGTTTGCCGCTCGCGCCTGAGGCCGGCGTCGCCGGCGCCGCGGCGGTCGACAAGATGCGCGCCGCCGGCCAGCAACCGTGGCTGGCGACGCTGCGCGATGCCAAGGACATTGGCGAGGTCGACATCCAGGCTTGCTCGTTGTCGATGGACCTACTGGATCTGTCGGCGGACCAACTCGATCCCATCGTCGACGGCGTCGAGGGCGTTGCCGCCTTCTACGTCAACGCCGGCGCCGGCCAGATTGTCTTCATCTAGCGAAGGAGCGAACGATATGACGCTCACCGAAACCGACCCAAACGGCACCGCCAAGCTCACGACGCTCGACGCGCGCGGCCTGAAGTGCCCCATGCCCATCGTCAAGACCGCGCAGGCGATCAAGACCATCGCCACGGGCGAGCTGCTCGAGGTGCTGACGACTGATCCCGGCGCCGTCGCCGACTTCGCCGCGTGGAGCCGGTCAACCGGCAATTCCATCGTCGAGCAGACCGTCGCAGACAGCGTTTATCGCTTCGTCCTGCGCCGGAAGTGAGGTAATCAGATGACCGCACCCGTAGCCGAACGCGACCTGCTGAACTTCCTTGAATCAGCCGTCAGCGAGACGCCTGTCGAGGAGACGTCGACCACGGCCGCGCCTGACACAGCGGCTGAGACGCCCGTCAAGCAATTGGTGATCATCAACTGGAGCGGCGAGTTCGATCGCATCATGCCCACGCTGATCATGGCCAACGCGGCCGCGGCGATGGGCTACCAGACGAAGATCTTCACGACCTTCTGGGGCCTGCTGCCGTTCGTCAAGGACCAGAAGCGCATCGTCGGTGAGAACTGGATGCAGAAGATGCTCGCGTTCATGCAGC
>JBDTUR010000207.1:0-3128 GCA_040007635.1 Chloroflexota bacterium | reverse complement strand
ACTCGGTCAAGGAGCTGCGCGGCATCGGCATCCAGCCCGACGTGATCATCGCCCGTGCTGACCAGGACGTGCCCGACGACCTGCGCGAGAAGATCGCGCTGTTCTGCGACGTCCCTGTTGAGGCGGTCATCCCGGCGCCCACCGCGGAGACGATCTACGAGGTACCACTCCAGTTCCACGAGCGTGGTCTGGATGATCTCGTTGTGCGCGAACTGGGCCTGGAGGAGAAGGCCAAACCGGCCGATTTGACCGCCTGGCGCGAGCTCGTCGATCTGATCAAGAAGCCCAAGCCCCAGCTCGAGATCGCCCTGGTCGGCAAGTACATCGAGCTGCCCGATGCCTATCTGTCGGTGAGCGAGGCGCTGCGCCACGCTGGCTGGGCGCACAGCCGATCGATCGTCATCCGCTGGGTGGACTCAGAGGCGCTGACACCAGAGAACTATGAGCAGACACTGGCCGGCGCCGCTGGCGTGCTCGTGCCCGGTGGATTTGGCCATCGCGGCATTGAGGGCAAGGTCCTCGCCGCGCGCTATGCGCGTGAACGCAAGGTGCCGTACCTGGGTCTGTGCCTGGGCCTGCAGTGCGGCGTGATCGAGTTCGCGCGCGACGTCGTGGGTGCCAAGGACGCCAACTCAACGGAGTTCGACCTCTTCACCAACGCGCCGGTGATCGACTTCATGCCCGACCAGCGCGACATGGAGGAGAAGGGCGGCACGATGCGCCTGGGCCTCTATCCGGCGAAGCTGACCCCCGGCTCCAAGGCCGCCGCGGCGTACGGCGAAGAGGTCATCTACGAGCGCCATCGCCATCGCTTCGAGGTCTCGAACCAGTACCGCGATGCCCTCGAGAAAGGCGGCATGATCCTGTCCGGCCAGTCGCCCGACGGACGGCTCGTTGAGATCGTGGAGCTCAAGGACCACCCGTGGTTCGTGGCTTCGCAGTTCCACCCTGAGTTCCGCTCGCGGCCCGACCGGCCGCATCCCCTGTTCGACGGTTTCGTCCAGGCGGCGATCGAGCAGGCCGCGAAATCGGCGGCACCCGCTACCAGCGAACCAGCCGGCGCGACTGCCTGAACCGCCGATGACTGCCGTTCTTGACACGTTCGTCCTCGAGCGCGCACCGGGGCCAGTCGTCTCTCTGCACCCAGCGCTCGTGGGTCTGCGAGGGGCCTTCAACGACACGTTCGCTGTGCTCGGCACGATCCCCGATGAGCGGCTCACTTCGCTGTGGGTATGGGACGGCAACGACATCAACGTCCGCTACGCGTTCTATCGCACGCTGGAGATCATTGAATCGGCAACTGCTGAGGTCGCGCGTGCGATTGGTGGCTCAGAGTCGAGTGAGGCGCGCGAGGCGGTGGGCGCGACTTCCGCCGCGCGCTGGGAGCTGCAGGGCGTGTTGGCGGGGCTCTCAGACTCGGATCTGGACGCCGATCCCGGTGGCGGCGAATGGACGGTGCGCCAAACGATGGGCCACATCATCGGCGGCCAGCGCGGCTATGCCTGGGGCAGCGCGTATTGGATCTCGGCGCGTCATGAGCCCAAGCCAGATGGACCCCGCCGCGCGCCCGATCAACTCTTCTCCTCGATGCCTGAGGACGACGCGGAGGCGACGGGCACGTTTGCGGACGTATGCCAGAAGTTGGATGACATCGTCGATGCGACGTCGTCGCGCTACGCCACACTCTCCACGGAAGAGATGGATGCCGCCGCCGGCTGGTACGGCTTCCCGGTGACCGTCGGTTTCAGGATGTGGCGGTGGCCATCGCATATCGAGGAGCACACGGTCCAGGTCGAGAAGACGCTCGACATGATCAACCACCGCGCCACGGAGGTAGAGCGGCTCGTTCGCCTCAATTACCGCGCACTGGGTCGGCTCGAAGCGTTGGTTTTCGGCCGCTCAGCGGAGCAGCTCGACGCAGCCGATGTCGCTCCGACTCTGGACCGCGTCGCGAGCGCGCTACGCGACATGGCCACTCGGGTGAAGGCCGCCGCGGACGGAGGGGTGCCCGGGCCTCCGGATTGACCGGCCGCTAGCCGATCAGGCGATCGAGCGGAAGAGTCGGTAGAAGGTCGGCCTGAAGCCCGCCGCGCGCCACGTACGGTCCGCTTCCAGGTTGGTCGAGCGCCAGTCCGTCGCGACCCACTCGTAGCCGTTGTCGCGCGACCAGATCAGGCACGCATCTGCCAGCGCGCGGCCGGCCCCCAGGCCGCGCGCCTGCGGCGCCACGACGACGTAGCCCAGAAAACCGGCGCTGCGCGGCCGCAGCATCAGCGTGTTGATGTTCGAGACGTCGAGCGAGCAGAACGTGGCCGCGCCCACGACGCAGCCGTCGTATTCAGCTACGTAGGGAGCGAAGCGCGCGTCCTCGAGCTCTTCCTCGACGTCCTTGCGCGCCGCCTCCGGACTTGATGGCGTGACATCGGCGAAGACAGGCGATGCCTGCGAGTGCGTCGGCAGGATGGGATCCAGGGCCACGACCGCGTCGATATCGACCGCTTGCGTCGGCCGCACGATGAGACGCGGTGCGGCGCGAACTGCGAAATCGACCGAAGGCAGCTCGCGCAGCGCGTGCACGTGCTGCATGCCAAAGCTCAACCTGAACCAGGCGTCAAGGATCGGCCCGTCGGTGGCCGGGGTCACGACGTAATGTCGGGTCTTGCCCTCGCTCGCCCAGCGTTGCGCGGCGTGGGCGTAGGCGGCGCGGATCGCCTCAGGGTCCTCGCCCGCGCTGCCCGCGTCGTCGACCCACATGTTGGCGCCCCACGACGCGGCCTTGGGCGCGCCAAGCAGGTACGCGACCGGGCGGTCAGCGGCGAACACGATCGAGCCCGATGCTCCCTCACGCGCGAGGATCGCTTCGATCAACGGCCGGGCAGCGGCCATGTCCTCGTACGCGGGGTTGAGCGCCGACCAGGCCTGCCGGTGGCGGCGGTGGCGATCCGCCAGGAGATTGGCTGCTGCGTCCAAGTCGGCCGGTCCGAAGGGGCGGATTTCGAAACGTGGCACGCGTGGACTTTACGGGTCCGTGAGGCGGACCCGCGTAACATGCCAGCACGAACGAAGAGGTGCGCAAGCATGAAGATTTTCCTTGACACCGCGGATATCGAAGAGATCCGCATCGCCGC
>JBDTUR010000206.1:0-3157 GCA_040007635.1 Chloroflexota bacterium | reverse complement strand
GTTTTGCGACCGAGCGGATCGAGGACGCGGACATCGTCATCGTGGGCTACGGCACGGCTGCCCGCATCGCGCGCACGGCCATGGAGCGCGGCCGCTCCAAGGGGCTGCGCATCGGCATTTTCCGGCCGATCACACTGTGGCCCTTCCCGACGGCCGAACTGGTGGCAGCAACCCAGGGCAAGCGCGCAATCCTGACCGTCGAGCTCTCGTCGGGCCAGATGGTCGAAGACGTGCGACTCGCGATCGAAGGCCGCCTGCCGGTCCACTTCCTGGGCCACCAGGGGGGCGTGTTGCCCTCGCCCAACGAGGTCCTCGAAGCCTGCCGAAAGATGGTGGCGCAGTGACCGTCCAGCTGACCGACAACCGGCGGGTTATCTACAACCGACCGGACGCCCTGCAGCAGAAGTCGACCCACTATTGCCCCGGCTGCGGGCACGGCATCGTCCATCGGCTCGTGGCCGAGCTGTTCGACGAGATGAAGCTGACCGGCCGGACCATCGGAGTCGGATCAGTCGGCTGTTCGGTCTTCGCCTACGAGTACTTCAAGACCGACTTTGTCGAGTCGCCCCACGGCCGCGCGCCGGCCGTCGCGACCGGCGTGCGCCGCGTCCAGCCGGACAAGTTCGTCTTCACCTACCAAGGCGACGGCGACCTCGCGGCAATCGGCACGGCGGAGATCGTCCATGCCGCGGCGCGCGGCGAGAACATCACCGCGATCTTCGTCAACAACGGCATCTACGGCATGACCGGCGGGCAGATGGCGCCGACCACGTTGATCGGCCAGAAGACCACGTCCTCGCCGTTAGGCCGGGACCCGGTGTTGGCCGGCTATCCAGTGCCCATCACAGAGATGCTCGCGCTCGTCCCCGGCACCGCCTACGCGGCGCGCGGCTCGATTGCCACGCCACAGCTGGTTGGCCGCGCCAAGACACTGTTGAAGCGCGCGTTCGAGCTCCAGGAAGCCAAGGCCGGCTTCACCATCGTCGAGATTCTGTCCAACTGCCCGGTCGGTTGGGGCATGACTGCACCGGAATCGATGGAGCACGTCGAGAAGGATGTCGTCGGGACATACCCACTGGGCGTGATGGTGGACCGCCCCAAGGCCACGGCGGAGTCCAAGTGATGCAGCACGGCACGATCGTCGCGGGCTTTGGCGGTCAGGGCATCCTCTTCTGCGGCCATGTCCTCGCAGAGGCGGCGCTGATCGAAGGGCGCGAGGTCTCGTGGATGCCCAGCTACGGCCCCGAGATGCGCGGCGGCACTGCGTACTGCACGGTGATCGTGTCCGACCGGCTCATAGGCTCACCCATGGTTGACGCCGCAGACTCGGCGATCGTGCTCAATCCGCCGTCGCTCGCCAAGTTCGAGCCACTCGTCGCGCGTGGTGGCCTGATCGTCGTGAACTCGTCGCTCGTCGAGGCGATACCCACGCGGACCGACATCGAAGCGCTGCTGCTGCCGTGCACGCAGATTGCGCGTGAGGCCGGCGACGATCGCCTCGTCAGCATTGCCGCGCTGGGTGGTCTTATCGCCCGCCGACCCATCGTGAGCCCGGAATCCGTCCAGGCGGCGCTGCGCGAGCTGCTGAGCGGCAAGAAGGCGCATCTCATCGAGGCCGATTCCGCTGCGTTCGAACGCGGCTACGCGGCAGGCATGCACGGCAGTGCCCAGGAGTTGGACAACCGCGTCCTCGTCGACGTCTGGCGCTAAGCCGCGATGGGCGCGCCGCTGGCGAGTGTTGGCGTTTTGGCGCCACGAGCGGGTAACCTGCTGGCGATGGAACCGCTGGCCGTCACCGTCCGACCCGAACGACCAGAAGACCGCGACGCCATCCGCGCGCTGCACGACCTCGTGTTCGATGAGCCCGACGAAGGCCTGATCGTCGAGGGTATCCGCGGCAGCGCCGACGCGATCGAAGGCGGGTCACTGGTCGCGCACGATGGCAACGGAGCCGTGATCGGCCACCTCCTCGCGTCGCGCGGCGTGATCGTGGGCGAGGACGGTGTTGAGCGCCAGGTGTGGATGCTGGGCCCGTTCGCGGTGCGCGCCGATGTCCAGGGCCGCGGCGTGGGTGCCCGGCTCATGCGCGAACAGATCAATCTCGCCACCAGGCGCGGCGTGCCGCTCATCTGTCTCCTGGGCGAGGCCGACTACTACCCGCGCTTTGGCTTCCAGCCGGCGCGCTCAATGGGCATTGAGCCGCCCCAGCCATGGGCCGATGAACACTGGATGGCATTGAAGCTGCCGTCGTACAGCGCCGAGCTGCGTGGCCGCGCCCGCTATGCCGCGCCTTTCAAGGTGGGCTAACGCGCATCGCGCCGCCGCGTCTTGAGCGGGAGTTGGGGTGGCCAATGGGGGTCGAACCCATAACCTTCGGATCCACAATCCGATGCTCTGCCGGTTGAGCTATGGCCACCGCGGGGGAGGTCGAAGTATCGCCTAACCTTGGCAAATGAACATCCCCGGCTTCATTGCGCGCCAGTTCTACGTCGCGGAGTCGCTGCGCAACACCGACTCGGGTTGGGAGCTCAGGGCGCACAACCCGATGGGTAACGGCGTGCTGACCGGCGTGGGCCAGATGCGCGTCGACGGCCACGCCATCGCGCCGGAGACCGTTACCGCGCAGCGCTCCGGCGACGACGAGCCCATTCGCGCCCAGGACATCAGCAAGAACCGCCCCGTGAACATCTTCAAGGGCGATCAGATCACGTTGCACGTGAGTGGCTTGCCGCTGACCCCGGGCGACCACAAACTCGAAGTCGAGCTGTTTGAGCTGAACCTGGGGCGCCTCGCCTTCTCGATCAGCGACCGCATCGGCTAGCGGCCGTCGCGCGGTCGCGGGGTCCGCCGGGCGGCGGTCGGTTGGAGCACCGCGCGTCGGCCATATCGTCACCGGGACGATCAAGTCCCGTTGGGAGGGCGATATCCGCGCTCAAAGCGGCTTCCCGCGCAGATCTGAGCACGACGTAGCGGGCGCGAGAAGGGAGCATGCCGATAGGAGCCCCCGTTAAGTCGCTTCGTGACGGTATGGCCGACATCCCGAGCGCCTAGACGGGCGCTGGTAGCATCGCGGACGTGATCGCCTCCGGCCGTTGGGTGCGTGTCCCACCCTTGGAGCGCGGCATCACGCTGGGCGATTTCCTGGTGCCGATCCGCG
>JBDTUR010000205.1:0-3206 GCA_040007635.1 Chloroflexota bacterium | reverse complement strand
TCGCGCGCAACATCGCCCAAGGCGGCCAAGCCAACGCGCTGTACATCTGCTTCGAGCACGACGAGGAATACCTGCTCAACCGGCTCATGGCGATGGAATCGGCGCTGGGCGGACCAATGCCCCCTGACTCAACCAAGAGCATTCGCATCCAGGACGTGCGGCGCGAGGTCTTGGGCACGTGGATGGCCCAAGGCGGCCAGGACCAAGCCGACCTGCGGGCCAATCCCCGCCTGCGCCCCGCGCTGGACCGCATCGCGCGCTACGGCCAGGGTCTGTTCCTGTTGCGCGGCTCGCACGCCCATACCAACGTGGCGAATTTGCGCCGGATGGTCGAGGGCTATCGCGAGTCGGCACCGACGCGGCCGCTGGTGGTATTTGTCGACTACCTGCAGCGCGTCCCAGCGGTGCCTGATCCGCCGACAGAGACCGAGCGTGTGACCAATGTCGTCGCCGCGCTCAAGGATCTAGCGTTGGGCCTTGGGGTCGCTGTCGTGTGCGTCGTTGCGGCCGACAAGGAGGGCCTGAAGGCAGCCCGCCTGCGCAACCACCACCTGCGCGGATCGTCGGCTCTCAACTATGAGTCGGATGTGATCCTGATCCTGAATGAGAAGTACAGCATCGTCGCCAAGGTGAACATCGAGTTCAACCCGCACCAAGCGCAGCGCTTCCGCGATTGGACGATCTTGACAGTAGAAAAGAACCGCTCCGGTCGCGACGCGGTCGACCTCGAGTTCGCAAAGCACTTTGAGTACTCGTGCTTCGATCCTGAGGGCCGCCAGGTCCAGGAGAAGCTGATCGAGGAGCGCCTCTACAACGACTGAGCCTTGGCTCAGCCTATGAGCGTGGCCTCGCCCAGATCGCCCGGCGTGGCGCTAGTGCAGCCGATCTTCCCAGTCGCGGGGAAACGCGATCAGCGGGGCCGGGCGTCGACTGGCTGAGCGGATGCCAGTGGGGCGGTCTCGTCAGTGCACCATCAAACGCCCAAGCGGCGAGGCGGCTTTTTCGATGGTCAGCCGACCGTCGACCAAAGAAAAGAGCGGCAGATCAAGGGCGTTGGGGTCAGCGGCGGCAATCTCGTCGCGCAGCCACGCCAGTACCTCGCGGTCCGCGTCGTGGGGCGCCGCCAGCAGCAAGTTACGCATGGGCGCGATGAGCAGCCGCGGCTCATCGCCGTAGCGTTGCGCGAGGACGTCCTCGAGCAACAGCAAACCGGACGCCAAGCCACCATGGGACTGGTACCACCACACCGGCACGCCGTCGATCGGCTCGTAGTTGAGCTCGAAGTAGCGCTCGGACTCGATCACGCCGCGCAGGTTCGCAAGGGCGATCTCGAACGCCTCGTCGGCATCGACTGGCCACGACTCGAGCAACTGGGCGCTGACATAGAGAAACGCGGGGCCGATGTCGGCGCCCAGGGCAACATCTAGCCCGGGCGGCAGCCGCTTCACCAGCGGCTTGGTCATGCCCGGCGGCAATGGTCGACGCCTGACGAATACGGGCCGCAAGCGGTCGCGCAACTCCGGCCACGCCAGCTCAGGCGTCAGGGCGTCGAGTGCGGCGCGGACCTCTTCTGGCCGCGGCGAGATGATGGCGGGCGACTCGTCCTGCGGCGGGCGGCGCCCGCGCGTGCGTCGGCTGTTCATGCGGTTGCATGCTCGCGACGGCCGCTTACGCGCGACTCATCGGCGGCTCACCGTAGACTTGCGAGAGTGGAGATGATTGCGGAAACGACGGGCATGGCGCGGCCCGACGTGTTGTTTCTGGATGTCGGCGACACCCTCATTCGCGCCCATCCATCGTGGGCCGGGGTCTACCGCCAGGGCCTGCTCGAGTCGGGCATTGATCTGGCGGAGAAGGACCTCGAGCGCGCACTCCTGCAGGAGACCCAGGCCGGTGGTTGGTGGCTTGACGAGACGCCGTTTGAGCCCACCGAAACAAACTCTTTCGCCACGGTCATGGCGTTCGACGCGGCGGTCCTGGCGCGCCTGGGTCACGCCGATCTGGACGAGGCCGCATTTCGACGCATTGAGGATTCGTTCGCCCGACACTCCGCCTGGTACGTCTTTCCCGACGTAACCCCAGCCCTCGATTCGATGAACGCCGCGGGCATCCGACTGTGCGTGATCAGCAACTTCGTCTGGGGCGCACCCGAGCTGATCCACGACCTGGAGCTCGCCCGGCACTTCGAGAAGCTCGTCATCAGCGCCCGCGTCGGTTTCCAGAAGCCCAACCCGGGCATTTTCCGCCATGCGCTGGAGCAGATGAACGTCGCGCCCGAGCGGGCCATGCACGTTGGTGACTCCTACAGGGCGGACATCTTGGGTGCGCGTGGCGTGGGGCTGCGCGCGGCGCTCATCGCACGCGGCCCAACAGATCCGGCACGGCTGCGCGATGAGCATTCCGATCCCGACCTCGTGGTGCTGGGCGACCTGAACGATCTGCTCGACCTCTTTGGTATCGAGCGCCCGATCGCGTCCCCGGCCTAGCCATCACCACGCAGCCCGGCCGCCCGGCCCACGAACCGTGGCGGCTGTTCGTCGCCGCACCCATGCCAGATGGCGCAGCCGATGAGGCATGGCACGCGTTGGCCGTGCTGCGCTCGCGCCATCCAGACGCGCACTGGCTGCCACCACAGAAGCTGCATCTGACGCTCGTCTTCCTGGGCCAGACCGAGTCGCGCGACACCGATCGGATCGCCGCGGCAACGGCCGCCGTCGCGGCGCGGCACACGGCCTATCCCGTAGCAACCGGCGACGGCGGCGGTCGCGTCAACACCGTGCGCGGCGGAGTGGCCTGGTTGCGTCTGGCCGACGGCGGTCGTGAGACTGCCCAACTGGCGCTCGACCTTGACGCGGACATCGGCAACAGAACCTATGACGCGGCCCACTCGCCTCATCCGCATCTCACCCTGGCGCGCGGCGTCGACCAGCTGACGCTCGATGACATCCGGGCGACCGGCCGCGCTTTGACGTTGCGCTGGACCGTGGACCGCGTGGTGCTCTTTCGCTCGTACACCGAACCGCACGGTTCGATCTACGAAGAACTCTCAACCCATCTCTTGGCAAAGCCGGGTTGACGATTGGCGCGCGTCCTGCCTAGACTCGCCGCCAATCGAATACAGGCTTTGAACGGGATTAGTAGCCCGAGCGAACCGAACCAGAGACCCGGCGGCTGGTGTGAGCCGGGACGGCAGACTCGAAGTGAAT
>JBDTUR010000204.1:0-3261 GCA_040007635.1 Chloroflexota bacterium | reverse complement strand
CAGCGCGCGGCCGTGCGACCTGGTCTGGTCGCGGCCGAGCTTGACGCGGTTGGTCGCACGATGATCGCCACGGCGGGCTACGGCGAGAACTTCATCCACCGCACCGGCCACGGGACCGGTCTCGACGGCCACGAGGATCCGTACATCGTGTCCAGCAACGCGACGCCGCTCGATGCCGGCAACGTCTTCAGCATCGAGCCCGGCATCTACATCGAGGGCAAGTTCGGCGCGCGCATCGAAGACCTGGTGGCGTGCGGCGTCAACGGCGTGGACGAGCTCAATGTCTCATCGCGCGATCTGTACGTGGTGCGTGGCTGATGGTCGCCGAAGAGACAACCGAAGCCCAGCGCGGTCCGACCGCGGCCCAGTTCCGGCGCTTCATCAAGTCGCGCCCGTATGTGCCATTGCATGAGTTGCGGCGGCGCTTCGAGGTACCGGGTGATCTCGACGACGTGACCCCGGTCGAGCTGGTTGGCCACGGCCGCGTGTACGTTGGTCTGCCGCCGCGTGAAGCCGAGTTCATCGCGACGCTCGTGCGCGACGCGGACATCGGTGTCGAGCTCTCCCGTGACCCCATGGTGCCGATCGTGATCGGCGTCTTCCCGATGAGGCCGGTCACCCGCTCCTGAGGCCGGACGTATACTAGGGGGGAGTATGCAAGCAACCCCCGCGACCAAACCCGCCCAGACGCCGCCGTCGGGGTCCGATTTCCCGCAGATCGAGTTGACGCTGCCGATCGAGGGCATGACCTGCGCCTCCTGCGTCAACCGCGTCGAGCGCTTCCTGCGCAAGACAGACGGCGTGCTGGAAGCCAACGTTAACCTCGCCACCGAGCAGGCGCGGGTGCGGTTCGACCCCACCCTCGTGGGCCGCGACGAGCTCAACCGCGCGGTAGTCGCGGCGGGCTATGCCCTGCGGCCTGAGGCGCCCGCGGCGCAGATCAACGATGCGTTGGACTCCGCTGCGGAGGCTGACGCCGCCCGGCGGCAGAAGGAAACGCGCCGCCTTGGCTGGGAAGCGGCGGCGGCGATCGCGACTGGACTTGTGATGATGGCGCTGGCGCTCTCGCCCACGCCGTTGCTGCCGTTGGCGCAGCTCAACTGGCTGCTCCTGGTGCCGGCCACGATCGTCCAGTTCGGGCTGGGCCGGCGGTTCTACGTCGCCGCGCTGCGCGGCGCGCGCCACGGCTCGACCAACATGAGCACGCTCGTGGTGCTGGGCACGACCGCGGCGTGGCTCTATTCAGCGGCTATCACCGTCTGGCCCAGCCTGGTTGCAGGCGCGGGCATCGAACCCATGACCTACTTCGACAGTGCCGCGGTCATCATCGGCCTCGTCTTGGCCGGGCGCTGGCTCGAGGCGCGCGCCAAATCAGCCACGATCGGCGCGGTGCGCCGCCTGGCGGGACTCCAGCCGCGCGTCGCTCGGGTGGTGCGCGACGGCGCTGAGGTGGACGTGGCACTGGCCGATGTCCAGGCGGGTGACATCGTCCGCGTCCGACCCGGCGAGAAGGTGCCCGTCGACGGGATGGTCATCGAGGGTTCATCAGCCGTCGACGAATCAATGCTGACCGGCGAGGCGATGCCCGTCGCCAAGGGCCAGGGTGACGAGGTCATTGGGGCGACGCTCAACACCAGCGGCACATTCCTGTTCCGTGCGACGCGCGTCGGGCGCGACACGGTGCTGGCGCAGATCGTGCGCCTGGTGGAGCAGGCGCAGGGTTCCAAGGCGCCTATTCAGCGCCTGGCCGATGCCGTCACGGGCTGGTTCGTACCGGCGGTGCTGGTCCTCGCGCTGGCGACCTTCGTCATCTGGCTCGTCGCCGGCCCCCAGCCGAAGACCACCTTCGCGCTGGTCAACCTGATCAGCGTCCTCGTCATCGCCTGCCCGTGCGCGATGGGTCTCGCGACGCCAACCGCGATCATGGTTGGAACGGGCCGTGGCGCAGAGGCAGGCATCCTCATCCGCGGCGGCGAGGCGCTCGAAAGCGCCGAGCGCGTCGACACCGTCGTCTTCGACAAGACCGGCACGCTCACCCGCGGCCGACCAGCGCTGGCCCAGATCGTGCCGGTCGCCGGTGTCGAAGCCGCCGAGCTCCTCAGGGTTGCCGCGGCCGTCGAAAAGGGCAGCGAGCACCCGTTGGCCGCGGCCATCCTCGAAGGCGCGACCGCGCACGCCGT
This sequence comes from Chloroflexota bacterium, assembly GCA_040007635.1. Lineage (GTDB taxonomy): Bacteria > Chloroflexota > Limnocylindria > Limnocylindrales > CSP1-4 > JALYGJ01. The sequence continues at coordinate 1,081 of JBDTUR010000204.1, read as the reverse complement.
AACCGCGCCATCGGCAACGGGCTTTGAGGCCGCGGCCGGCTACGGCGCGCATGCTCACATCGACGACCGCGTCGCGATCGTCGGCAGCGCGCGTCTCCTGCGCGACCACGAGATCGATCTCAGCCCACTCGACGACGCTGCGCAACTTGCGGCCGCGGCCGCCCAGACCCCGGTATATGTCGCTTTCGATGGTCGACTGCTGGGCCTGCTGGCCATCGCCGATCCGGTTCGCCCCGAGGCGGCCGCGGCGATTGCCGAGCTCCAGCACAGCGGTCGGACCACCTGGCTGCTGACCGGCGACCATCGGTTGGTCGGTGAATCGGTAGCTCGTCTGGTCGGCATTCCCATAGAGAACGTCATCGCCGACGTCAGGCCGGCAGACAAAGCTGCTCAGATCCGCGCCCTTCAGGCCCAGGGCAAGAAAGTGGCGATGGTGGGCGATGGCATCAACGACGCGCCGGCCCTAGCCCAGGCCGACCTGGGCGTGGCCATCGGCACCGGCACGGACGTGGCCATGGAAGCGTCTGACGTGACCCTGGTCGGCGGCGATCCGCGGCTCGTAGCTACGGCGATCAGCCTGTCTGCCCAGACGATGCGCATCATTCGCCAGAACCTCTTCTGGGCGTTCGCCTACAACGTCGTCCTGATCCCGGTGGCAATGGGCGTCCTTTACCCATTCACGGGCATGTTGCTTGACCCAATCCTGGCCGCGGGCGCGATGGCCTTCAGCTCGGTTAGCGTCGTTGCCAACTCGCTCCGGCTGCGCCGTTTCAGGCCGCCCGTACCGAAGGAGGTCGACAAAGGTCAGATCGCGCCCATGCCCGTCGCTCACTAGAGTCGGGGCCGAAAACGTAGCGCTTCCGTACTCCGACTGTGTCAGTTAGCCCTCGACAGGCATCTACTGGTCGGGAGGTAATCGCATTGTCGAAGCTGAACCGCCTGCTCATCGCCGTGGCCGTGATGGCCGCGGCCTTGCCGGCGCTGCTGGCCGACCGCTCCGTGCTACCTGCCCAGGCAGCCAGCACGCTCGTCTTCTCGGACTCCTTCGATGGTCCACCCGATCCGGCGTGGACGGTGCATG
>JBDTUR010000203.1:0-3282 GCA_040007635.1 Chloroflexota bacterium | reverse complement strand
TTTGGCGATCACCTGCGCGGCGCGATCAGCTTCTCGCCCAGCGTCGATTACATGGAGCAGGCATACATCGACGCCCGGGAGGGCCGATTTTCCCGTCGCCCCTACATCGACATGATCATCCCCACCCTGACCGACCCCACCATGGCGCCGCCCGGCAAACACATCATTTCGTGCTTCGTCCAGTACGCGCCGTACGAGCTCGATCCGTCACTGGGCGGCTGGGACGCGCAGCGTGAGGCATTTGGCGAAACCGTCATCGACACGATTGCCGAGCGCGCACCCAACATTCGCTCGCTGATCGTCGGCAAGCAGGTGCTGACGCCGCTGGACATGGAACGGACACTCGGCCTGACCGAAGGAAACATCTTCCAGGGTGAGCTGACGCTCTCGCAGCTCTTCTTCTCGCGGCCGGTGCCCGGTTACGCGCGCTACAAGACGCCGCTCAACTCGCTCTGGATGTGCGGCTCGGCGACGCACCCCGGCGGCGGCATCATGGGCGCGCCGGGCCGCATCGCGGCACTCCAGGTCTTGAAGAGCATGGGCCGCGCATGAAGTCGCACTACGACGTGATCGTCGTGGGCGGCGGCCACAACGGACTGGTTTGCGCCGCCTACCTGGCGCGCGCCGGCCGGAGCGTGCTGGTTCTGGAGCGACGCGACCGCGCGGGCGGCATCCTCGCTGCACCGGAGCTGATGCCGGGTGTTCCGGCACCGGGACCAGTCGCATCCGCAGGGCGGCTCTCGGCCAGGATCGCCAAGGACCTGTGGCTCGATGCGCAGGGCGTCAAGCTCGTCAAGTCGGACGCGCGGCTCACCAGCATCGCCCCGGACGGTCGGGCGCTGACCCTGTGGGCCGATCCCGACAGGACTGCGGCAGAGTTGCGCCTGTCGGTTCGTACCGACGGCGCCGCCTACGCCCGTCTCGATGGGGACCTGCGCGGTATGGCCAGGTTCGCGGCCCGTCTGGCCGAGTCAGCGCCACCTGACGTGGAGCACCTGCGCGCGAGCGATCTGCGCAACGCCATGGGCCTGTGGCGTGGCTATCGCTCGATGGGCGGCCGTCTCGCCCACGATTTTCTGCGCGTCCTGCCCATGCCGGTCGCCGATGTCATGACCGACTACCTCGAAGACGATCAGCTGCGCGCGGCAATCGCCTGGCGTGGCGTGAGCTACACCACGCTGGCGCCATCGGACGCGGGGTCGGCCCAGGTCCTGCTCAATGACATGGTTGGCGGTGACGGTGGCGTGGCCGGCGAGATGAGCCTCTGCCTGGGTGGCCCAGCGGCGCTTGCCGCGGGGCTGGCCAAGGCCGCCGTAGGACGGGGCGCTGAAATCCGATTGAATGCGGAGGTCGCACGAGTAACGGTCACCCAAAATCGCGTCACGGGCGTCGTGCTGGCCGGCGGCGAAGAGATCGGTGCCCGGCTGGTCGTGTCCGGGCTTGACCCCAAGCGCACCATGCTCGGCTTGCTCGAGCCGGAGGTTTTGGGACCGACGCTGGGCTGGGAGGTGGCCAACCTCCGCCAGCGTGGCGGCACATCCGCAGTGATGTTCGCGCTGCGCGACCTGCCGGCCTTCGCCGGCATGTCCGCCGGCGAGGCGGCAACGCGGCTGACCGGGCGCATCCTGCTCGCCGAGTCGCTCAACGTTCTTGACCGCGCGGCAGACGCGATCAAGGCCGGCCGCGTGCCAGAGCGACTCGCCCTGGAGGCGGTCATTCCCACGCTGCTCGACCCGTCGCTGCTTGCCGGGGCGGGCGCGACGAATGGCGTGAGCCACCTGATGAGCGTCGTGGTCCACGGCACGCCCTACACGCTGCGCGACGGTGACTGGGACGCGCGGCGCGAAGCGCTGGGCGACGCCGTCGTGGCGCAAATCGAGGCGGTCGCCCCGGGCTTTGGCGCGCTCGTCGTGGCGCGCAACGTGCTCACTCCGCTCGACCTGGAACGCGACTACGGCATGACCGAGGGCCATCCGCTCCATGGCGAGCCCGCGCTCGATCAATGGTTCGCGTGGCGGCCGTTCCTTGGCGCGGCGCGCTACCGGCTGCCTGTCAACGGCCTGTTCCTGTGCGGCTCGGGCGCGCATCCCGGTGGCGGCGTGACCGGCATGCCCGGATACCAAGCCGCGCGCGAGATACTTGCAGGCGGCCGGCCGTGACCCGCCGGCGGATCCAAAGCCAAGGCAGGTAGACGACGTCGTTCACATTCGGCACGCGAGGAGAGCGGCGCCACGTGCGCCTGGCAGTCCTGTGGGCAGCGCTGGTGATGACCGTCGCGCTGATGGGCGCGGCGGGCTACGTTGCGTTCCTGGGCTGGTCGGTCGGCGACGGCCTGTACATGACCGTCATTACCCTGACCACGGTCGGCTTCCATGAGGTGCGCGAGCTCGACGGCTTTGGCCGCCTATGGACCGGCGTCCTGTCGGTTGCCGGGGTGGCGATCATCTTCGGCACCGTCGGCCTGGTCGCGGAAAATCTCATCGCCGGGGCAGTTAGTGGGAGTGGGGAGAAGCGACGCATGACGGAAGCGATCGAGAAGCTTGAGAACCACTTCATCCTGTGTGGCTATGGCCGAGTGGGCGGCACTGTCGCGCACGAGATGGAGCACGCCCGGGTCAAGCTCGTGGTCGTTGACATCAATCCCGATTCGGTCGACCGCGCCGCCCGCGACGGCTACCTGGTCGTGGTCGGCGACGCAACCCGTGACCCGGTGCTCGAGGCGGCGGGCATCAGGCGCGCGCGAGGGCTCATCACGACCACGGATTCCGATGCCAACAACGTCTTCGTGACGCTGTCGGCGCGCGCCTTGAACCCAGACCTGTTCATCGTCGCCCGGAGCAACGCTGAACAATCCGAGGCCAAACTGACCCAGGCCGGCGCGAACCGCGTCGTCTCGCCATACAGCCGCGCCGGCCGCCAGATCGCTGAGTTGGCCACTCGGCCGCGCGTGGCCGACTTTCTCGACTTCGCCCTGTCGCACGGCCAGCTGTCGTTTTCGATCGAGGAGATCGAGGTTGCCGAAAACGACTCGATCGCCGGCCAGACTGTTGGGGCGCTCGTCGCACGCGGCATCCACCCGCTCGCCATTGCCCGTGGGCCGCGTGACTACGAGACCAACCCAAATGCCGACCGCGTGCTCGAGGCAGGCGACCACCTGATCGTCAGCGGCACGGCCGAGCTGCTTGGCCAGCTGAGCGACGCGCGTTGGCGGGGACCTAGAGTACGCTCGTGATCTGCGCCAACTGCGGGACGGAGAACACGCCCGGTGCCAAGTTCTGCAAT
>JBDTUR010000202.1:0-3295 GCA_040007635.1 Chloroflexota bacterium | reverse complement strand
TGCTGGTGTCGCGCCTGTGCTACCTGGCGATGCCCGGCGTCATCACCGCCTACGCCGTGTACGTGCTCGAGCGCTCTTTCCACCTGCCGCCCACCGAGGCGACACCGTTTCTCTTCACCACCGGTCTGATCATCGCCGGGGCCACCGTTGTCGCGGCGATCCCGGCCGCGCGCCTGTCCGACCGGATTGGCCGCAAGAGCGTTATCAACATCTCGTTCGTGCTCGCGGTGATCGGCATCGTGGGCGTGGCGCTGTCGCCGGCCCTGCCACTGACGCTGCTCGCGCTGGTGCCGCTGGGCTTATCCGGCGGCGCTTTCTTGGTGGTCGACTGGGCGCTCATGACCGACATCATCCCCAAGGCCCACAGCGGCCGCTACATGGGCATCTCGAACGTCGCTACCGCGTCGGCCGGGCCGATCGGCCTCGCCCTCGCCGGGGTCGTGCTGTTCTTCGTGACTCGCGCCGGCCTGCCCACGCCCGATGCAAGCGACCTGCAATCGACGCTGCTGGGCGAGGCGCCGCGGGCCGCGATCGGGTCGATGCTCATCTTCATCGGCATCGCGGCGTGGGCGCTGCGCCGCGTCGATGAGACGCGCCGCGAGGATTAGGCTGAGGATCTTAGCGGGCGGCACCGGCTGTCAAAGGCACAACGCTAACCACGGGCGTCCGTCCGACTGGGCGTCGGACGGTTGGGCCGCGCAGTGCCACCAGCACTCACGGCGTCATATCTGCGGTGTTGACATTGGCGTAGAAGGTCGGATCCCCGTCAATGATCACGCAAACGACGTGATCATAGACTCGTGGCGCTACGGTGCGTCCATCCAACGCAGGAGCCCCGACGACACCGATCGCCCGCGGCCCAGCGAACACAACGACGTATGCCGGATCGCTTCGATCCAACTCCGGCACACCTAATGCATGCGGCAGGTGTGATCGAAAGTCAGAGGCTCGCTGCAGCGGAAACGCGGCGGCAACGTCCGACGGCGACGTCACGCCACACGCAAGCATGTTGGGATCTTGCGCAGCCACGTGCGGGGCAGCACCTGTAGCGATCGCTAATGCGCCTAGCACCACGACAGCGAACACCAAAGTGCCGACCACCTTGTAATGCCGGATGTCAATCATTTCTGTCTTCCTACCTTCTGTCCGTCCAGACGTCCACCGCGCTCCCGTTGACCAGTTGGCAGAGATAGTCCCAGACGTCGCTTTGCCGCAAGCAACTCGTGAAATTCGGATTTGCCCAGGAGCCACCAATTCCCTGTTGATACTGTGCACCGGCGTAGTCTTGCGCCGACGGCCAGTTGGCCCCCATCTGGTCACCATTGTCCCAAGTCTCGCTCAACCACCCAGCGTGATCTCTACCCCAGCAAATGGAGGTGGAACCGACAGTGCCCTTTTGTGCGCCGTCAATCTTGACCTTCCAGGCAGTATCCGTTAGCAAAACCTGGAACGTATGCGTTCCGGTACTGGCCGCCGCGATGCGCTTCGGGGCTGGGATGACGTCGAGCAGTCCAGGGCAGTTCGATCTGCCCCACGCCCAGAACCAGTTCATCGACTGGGAGCAGCCGGTCGGATTGAAGGGATCCTTGCAATTCGAAAGGCCGATCTGGACGATATCGTTCGTGTCTGAATTCGAGTAAATGGCGACCCAGGAATGTGATCCCTTCAAATCGTCGTTGGCATTACCCACATCGGTGCAGAGCGGAGTATTAGCGTAGCTAATGTTCGATTGAGCTCCGGCTACTCCTGAGAATGCTTTCTGCGCTCCTTCGAAGTTTCCTGGCGGCGCTTGATTGCGACATGAGGCATTGCCAGCCACGGCAAACGCATCACTCGCTGTGAGCGAAAGCATCGTGGTTGCGAGCATAAGGGACAGCAGAAACCTAGTTGCAACACTGGCCTCGTTCCGGACCATCATGCGTTCCTTCATCACTTCCAAGGAGACTGTTGAGCCCTATCCCGCCAGGGCCCTTCACCACAAGTGCCGAATGGCCTATTTCGCTCGAATCTCGAGGATCCCAGCGCCTCTCTGAAACGACGCGGTCGATAACGATTCCTGCGGTCTCCGGCGCCTTCAGTACGAAGAGCGCGGCGTAGTGCTCCGCTGGTAGCGACGTCAGCGCGCGCACCATCTGATCGACCTGGCGCTCAACGACCTCTTCGGACACCACCCGCCCGCTCCGCTCACGGTTGCGTGCGAAGAACGTGGCCACCGGCAGGTCAAACGCGACCGCGATCACTGGCACGCCGTGGCGCGCGGCAATCGCCCGGTAGCGCGACCTGTTCGCGGCAAGCAACGAGGTGGCGTCGATGACCGTCGTCAGGCGCCGTTTCAGACGGCCGGAAACCATCAGCACGAGGATCCGGAACGCCTCCGCTGAGGCCGACTGGTCGGCTGGGTCGTTCGAAAGCAACCCGCGCAGGTGGTCGGAGGAAACGATCTCGACCGGTTGGAAGTGCGCCGCAGCGAAAGTCGACTTGCCCGCCCCCGCTGGCCCAATCAGCAGGACCAGCGCGGGGTCGGGAATCGTGATGATCACGCCGCGAGGCTAGCGTCCAGCTCCAGCCACTCTCCCAGCGGACGGACCTCGTCGAGCCGCCCGGCCAGTGCGGGGTCGAGGGCGGCCACGGCGGCGAGGGCGGTATCGATCGAGGTGAGGCACAGGATGCCCTCCCCCAGCGCCGCCATGCGTATCAGCCCTGCGTCGCTCATCGGCCGCGATTCCGGCGACGGCGTATTGACGACCAGCAGAACCTCCCCGGACCGAACGGCGTCGAGCACCGACCGACCCGACCCAGCCGCCTCCCCCACGCGGGCCACCTCCTCCACCTCATGGCCCAGGACTCGCAGGGCAACCGCGGTTCCGTGGGTCGCGCAGAAGCGATAGCCGCCCCTCGCCAGGCGCGTGGCGAGCTCAGCCAGGTGTGGTTTGTCGCCGTCAGCCAAAGACAGCAAGGCCATCGCACCGGTGTCCGGGGCTACCGGCGGGCGGAGGGAGGCGGCGACGAGCGCCTTGGCCAGCGCGATCCGCGGATCGGCGTGAATGCCGATTACCTCGCCGGTCGACTGCATCGCCGGACCGAGCATTGGGTCGACGCCGCGCAGTTTCATCGTCGAGAAGACCGGTGCCTTGACCGCGACCAGGGGCCGCGGCGCGAGAAGGCCGCCGGGCCAGCCCATGCCGGCGAGCGTCTCACCCAGGGCGACGCGCGTCGCCAACTCGACCATTGGCACGCCGGTGACCTTGCTCATGAACGGCACGGTGCGCGACGCGCGCGGATTGACTTCGAGCAG
>JBDTUR010000201.1:0-3325 GCA_040007635.1 Chloroflexota bacterium | reverse complement strand
GCCACCAGACGATCGATCCCGATGGGCCCTCCTGCCACTGCGGCAACAACGGCTGTCTCGAGGCCTTTGCGCGTGCCGACCGGCTGGCAGCGGCCTGCAAAACCGACACGGCGGAAGAGGCGGTCGAGCGCGCGCATGCTGGCGACGAGGCTGCGCTGGCCGGCCTGGCGTCAGTCGGCCGATACCTGGGCATAGGAATAGCCAACATGATCACCGTGATCACGCCCGACCGGGTTGTAATTGGTGGCGGCGTTGCCGCCGCGGGCAATCTGTTGCTCGACCCCATTCGCGCCGAGCTCAGGCGACGGGTGAAGGTCACGTCGCTCGACAAGGTCAGCATCGCGCTCGCGGAGCTCGGCACGTGGGCCGGGGCCATTGGCGCCGCAATCCACGGCGCAGAAACCGCGGCGATCGCCTGATGGACCGACTGTCCGGCCGACTCATCCTCGAGGACAAGTTGGTCGCAGGCACCCTGACGATCGAGGACGGCCTGATCACCGACGTGGCCGTTGGGGCCGCCTCGGACGCGGGCGAGAACTTCATCAGCCCGGGTTTTGTCGACGTGCACGTCCACGGTTGGGGCGGCCACTCAGCAATGGGCGACCGCGCGGCGCTCGACGGGATGGCGCGAGCGCTGCTGCGGCGCGGCGTCACCTCGTTCCTGCCGACCGCGGTGACAGCGCCGCTGGACGAGTTGACGGATTTCGCGCAGCGCGTCCGTGGGTGGCTGCCCATGGCGCCGGGTGATGGGGCTGAGCCGCTGGGCTTCAATCTCGAGGGCCCCTTCCTGGCAGACGCGCGCCGCGGCGCGCACGACCCGGCGCTGCTGCTACGCCCTGAGGATGTGTCGCCCGCCCAAGTCGCGCCGCTGATCGATGGGTTGCGCGTCATCACCATCGCGCCAGAGTTGCCCGGCGCATGGCCGCTAATCGCCGCGTTGGCGGGGCGTGGCATCGTCGTCTCGCTGGGGCATTCCGCCGCGACACTGGACGAGGCGCGCGATGGCTACGCCGCTGGCGCGTGCAGCACGACGCACCTGTTCAACGCCATGACTGGCGTCGATCACCGCGCACCCGGGTTGGCCGTGGCAGCGCTACTCGACGACGACGTCTACACCGAGCTCATTGCTGACGGCATCCACGTCGACCGCGCGCTGTGGCCGCTGATCGCCCGCCTCAAGCCCATCGAGCGACTACTCCTCGTAAGCGACGCCATTCCGCTCGCCGGCACGGGCGACGGCCGCGGCCGCCTGGGCTCGCTCGAGATCGAGATTGCCGGGGAGCGCGTCACCCTCGCCGGAACGAACACCCTCGCGGGATCGGTTCTTGCCCTCGATGTGGCAGTGCGCAATATGATCGGCGCCGGGATCGCGCTGCCAGCCGCGGTCGCCGCGGCGTCACGCAACCCCCTCGAGATGCTCGGCATTCACGATCGCGGCCGCCTCGCGCCCGGTCAGCACGCCGATCTCATCGAGCTCGACGCGGACCTCAACGTCCGCCGCGTGATGCGCTCCGGGCACTGGCTGGTGGACTCACACTAACTCCGCCTGCTCAGGAGCTCATGCGTGAGTGCAGCGGTCAGCCAAGACTCGTACTGGTCCGTTGTCCACCCTCGCTCGCGGACCAGCAGGTCGTGGGCCGCCAGTGAGCAGAGCATGAAGACGATGTCCGCTGCCTGCTCCTGCGAGCGGTCCGGCCGCAGTGCACCTTGCTGCGCTAGCTGAGCCACGAAGCGCCCCTGTCCACCGTGCCGCCACGCTTCGAGCTCGGCCCACAGCGTCGCCAGTTCAGGGTCGCCCGCCTGCGCATCGCGGAGCGCGCGCAACAGCGGTCCGGAGCGGCGGTGTATGCCGGGCTGTGTTGCCGCATAGAGCGCCACCTGCCGGCGCGGGTCGGGTTCGTTGATGATGGTGCGTATGGCAGGGCGTTGCTCGACCGGAACCTCGGCCCGGGTCGGCCCGCCGGCCAGAAGCGCCCCGACAACAGCGCGGAACAGACCTGCCTTGCTCCCGAAGATCCGGTAGACAGTCTCGACCACGACTCCGGCCTCTGCCGCGATCGACGGCATCGGAACGCCGTAGCCCTGGTGGCGAAAAAGCCTGCTCGCTGCCGTGATGATCTGGCGGCGGGTCTGGTCGGCCTGCTCCTGCCGGCGCCGTGAGTGGTAGCGCCGGCGCGGCTTGACTTCCTGGTTCATTTCATGTCAGTATTACTGGCATCAACTTTGCATCATTCCACTCAATCATAGTCGGTCGCCGGACGACCGGCCGGGGAGGATCAAATGTTCGCTGTGGTGGTACGCGAATCGGGAGATGCGACCCAAATCGGGCAGAGCGGTGATCTCGTGAGGGCGAACGTCGCTCCGCGCGTTCGCGAGGCACCCGGCTTCGTGTCAGCGTCCTGGATGACCGACGGGCAGGGCAGCACGTTGAACGTCCTCATCTTCGAGTCTGAGGAGGCGGCGCAGTCCGCACTCGACGCAGCTCGGATGGCCCCACGCCCACCGTTCATGAGGTTCGAGCAGGCAGATGTCTTCCGAGTACTAGCCACCGCGACCCGCTGATCCACCCAACGGCGGGCGGCGGCGCAGTCGCGTGCCGTCTCCTGCGACCCCATCGAGCTCGACGCGGACCTCAACGTCCACCGGGTGATGCGCGCCGGGAAGTGGCTCATCTAGGCCGTAGGGCTCTGGGCGCTCACGAACCGGTGGCGTAGCCTCACTTGGTGATCAGGAGTTTCGCGGCCCTCGCGGTACTGATGGCGGGATGCTCGATCATCGGTGGACCCGGCTCGCCACCGGCCAACGCGACGCTGCAACGCTGGGCGGATTTCATGGCCGATAAGCCTGCAGACACCATCGTTTTCGCCCGCGACCTCACCCAGGGCGGTGGCTGGTCTGGACCCAATGCGGATAACGCCAAGATCGCCTTTCTAGCCGGGGCCATCCAGGCGACGGTCGAGTTACCCGATCAGGAACCGCCATCAGGCGATGTTGTCTGGAGCGACGGCACGAGCCAGCAGATGGCACTCACATCGGCCAAGGTGGCGTTTGGGGCGATGGTCGCCGAACTGATGGCAGCGGGCGGCAGTTGCAATGGCTGTCGCGCGCTGCGGGTGACCGGCGCCGAGTTGACGATGCGCGATGCCACTACGTCCCACGGCGCCGCCAGCGTTCCCGTCTGGCAATTCGCTTTCGCCCCGGGCGACCAGCCGATCGACCCGATCAGCTACGTCGCCCTCAGGGACGGCATTGGGCCGCAGGACTGGCGGAGCTGGGGCGATCACGCGCCGTTCACCGACGCGGCATACGCGACCCCCGTGGACGC
>JBDTUR010000200.1:0-3379 GCA_040007635.1 Chloroflexota bacterium | reverse complement strand
CCGACGCGCGGTAGAGCGGGCGCAGCCGATTGGTGAGGCGCTCGACCGTGCCGCGGCGCTCGCGCGTTCCGAAAAGGCCAAAGAACCAGATGCCTGCCGCGACGCCCACGGCAGCGGCCGCCGCGCCAAGGATGAGCAGCGTGCCGTCAATGCCGGCGAATTCGAAGGGCGCCTCACCGATGTTGAGCGTCTGGGTCGCGCCCTCGAACAGGGGGCTGAGCCACTGGTGCAGCAAGCCGGACTCTGGCGGCCAACCAATCGCGACACCGAGCAGCGCGGCGGGGATCGCCAGCAGGATCAGCGGCAGGGTCATCGTCTTGGGTGACTCGTGGACGTTGGGCGCGACGTGCGGGTCAACGTGGCTCTCGCCATAGAACGTCTTACCCATCAGCCGGAACATGTAGAAGCCGGTCATGACCGCGACGACGATGCCGATCACCCAGACCCACATGAAGCCGTTCTTGAAGGCGCTGCCCAGGATCTCGTCCTTGCTGAAGAACCCGGCGAGCGGCGGGATGCCGGCGATGGCGATCGAGCCGATCAGCATCGTCGCGTGGGTGATGGGGATCTTGCGCCACAGCGCGCCCATCTTGTTCATGTCCTGCTCTTCGTGGACGGCATGGATGACCGAGCCGCTACCCAGGAAGAGGAGGCCCTTGAAGAAGCCGTGCGTCATCAGGTGGAAGATCGCGCTCGCGAACGCGCCCACGCCCAAGCCGGCAAACATGTAACCCAGCTGGGACAGCGTCGAGTAGGCGAGAACGCGCTTGATGTCTTTCTGGGTGAACGCGATGGACGCGGCGAGGATCGCGGTGAAGATGCCGATGGCCGCGACGAACACCATGGCCTGTGGCGCCTGGACGAAGATCGGGTTGGCGCGGGCGACGAAGTACACGCCCGCGTTGACCATGGTCGCCGCGTGGATCAGGGCGCTGACCGGCGTGGGGCCTTCCATGGCGTCGGGCAGCCACACGTGCAGCGGGAACTGGGCGCTCTTGCCCATCGCGCCCATGAACAACAGCAGCGCAATGCCGGTCATCATCCACGGCGCTATCTGCCCGGATTGGAGCGCGGCCGGGAGCAGTTGAAAGGCGCCCGGGCCAGCGTCGGTCGTGGTGAAGTTGAGCGTGCCCACCGTCGTCCACACCGCGGCGATGCCCAGCGCAAAGCCAAAATCGCCCACGCGGTTGACCAGGAATGCCTTCTTGGCCGCGAGGGCAGCCGACTTACGGCCATACCAGAAGCCGATCAGCAGGTAGCTGGACAGACCCACAAGCTCCCATGCCGCGAATAGCAGCATGAAGTTGTCCGCCAGGACAAGCAGCAGCATGCTGAACATGAAGAGGTTGAGGTAGGCAAAGAAGCGCCAGCGGCCGTTGTCGTGGGCCATGTAGCCGATCGAGTAGACGTGGACCAGCATGCCGATGGTCGTGACCACGATCAGCAGCACCGCGGTCAGCGCGTCCACCGCCAGGTTGAACTCGATGTGGAAGTTGCCCGCCGGCACCCACGTGTAGAGCGTGAAGTGGAGCCCCTCTTCGCCAAAGGCGTGGACGAACAGCGTCTGGTAGACGAGGTACATGGCGATCGCCCACGTCGCGATCAGCACCGGCACGGCAATGATCCAGGCACGGGTGTGGAGGCGGCGGCCGACGAGCGCCGTCAGTGCAAAGCCCGTGAGGGGCAGCACCAGCAGCAGACTGACGAGCAGTTGGTCGGTGGTCATCGGGTTAGTCGGCTACTCGCGCATGCTGGAGTATTCGTCGACCAGTGGCGTGCGCCGGTTGCGGTAGATGGCGATCACGATTGCCAGGCCAACGGTCGCTTCCGCGGCGGCCACGGCCATGACCAGCAATGCGATTAGCGCCGCGTGCGCCTGGAGCTCGGGCGTGAAGGCGCCGAACGCGACCGCCGCCAGGTTGACCGCGTTGAGCATCAGTTCGATCGACATCAGCATGGCGATCGCGTTGCGCCGCGCCAGGAAACCGAACGTGCCCACGCCAAAGAGCAGCGCCGACAGGATGAGGTACGCGTCGAGCGAGTGGCTCATGCGCTCTCCTGCGTGGCGTCGACCGGATTGCGGACACGCTCCAGCGTTGCCGGCGCAGGCTCGCCCGGGTCAGCGGAGTCCTCGCGCTTGGCGATGAAGACGCCACCTACGACCGCCGCGGTCAGCAGCAAGGCCACAACCTGCAGGGCGAAGACGTACAGCGCGTCCTGGAAGAGCAGCAGCGCGACTTCGTTCGTGACCGACCAGAGGCGATCCGCGACTGCCAGCGGCCATTCCGTATTGACGACGCTGATGACGAGCAGCACGACCACGCCGATCGCCGCGAGGAGACCGGCCCACGCTTGGCGATGAAAAACTAGTGATGCCGGACCGGACTTTGATTGGGTCAGCATGATCGCGAACAGCACCAGGATGCTGATGGCGCCGATGTAGATCAGCACCTGCGCGGCGGCGACGATCACCGCCCCGGCCAGGGCGTAAATGCCCGCGAGCGCCGCAAAGGCGAGCATCATCGCGACGCCGGAGCGGACGATATCGCGGCCCACGACTACGAAGATCGCGGCGGCGAGCATGATCCCGGCGAGCAGCAGGAAAAGCAGGTCGTCCCACGCCCAGTTGAGGAAGGGCACGAACGGCGGCAGCGCCAGGTCTGCCAGCACCATTCCGGCAGGCGTCATCAGTGGCTGTGGTCGGCAGAACCGTTGCCAGCGTGCGCGCCGTTGCCCGAGTGGCCGTTGGTGGCATGACCGTTGCCGGCCACTCCGGCGGGGAGCATAGGCAGCATCCGGCCAGCCTCGATCTGCCGCCCAGCGGCTGTGGCGCGTGCGGCCCAATCGCGCTCGTGGCGGACCCAGGTCATTTCCGTGTCGCGCTCGATGGCGCTGATGGCCAGCAGGTCGATCTGCGGATCCACCCGGTTCACGTGACTGAGCTCGAAGTCGGGGCCGCAGCGGAGCGCGTCGTACGGACACGCGTCCACGCAGATGCCGCACAGGATGCAGCGGCTCTCATCTACGTCGTACTTCTCGAGGACGCGCGGTTTGGGCATCAACGCGCCCGTGGGGCAGGTTTCTGCGCAGCGGCCGCAGCTCACGCACGGCGTGGTGTTGAGGCTCATGTCGAGCGGCGTCGTGACGAGCGTGTCGAAACCGGTGCGCATGAAGTCGTAGCAGGCCGCGCCCACGATCTCCTTGCACACGTTGGCGCAGCGGCCGCAGTCGATGCAGCGCGACGGCTCGCGCAGGATGAAGGCGTGGCTGTCGTCGCGGATGTAGTCGTGATTCGTGCCGGTGAAGCGGTTGTCGTTGACGCTGCGGAATGAGAAGCCAGTCCGCTCCGGATCCAGCGTCTTGAGGGTCGTGCCGTATT
>JBDTUR010000199.1:0-3407 GCA_040007635.1 Chloroflexota bacterium | reverse complement strand
TTTCGACGGACCATTTCCTCGTTGGCCCGTCCGAGCGCGAAGAGGACTACTTCCACATCTTCGATGCGCTTGCCACGGTGGTTCACGTTGCCGCTCGGCAGCCCTCATTGCGCGTCGGCATCAGCGTGCTCGTCCTGCCCATGCGCAACGCCGTGGAGCTTGCGAAGGAGCTCGCGACGATCGACGTGTTGTCCGGTGGGCGGCTCATCGTGGGCATTGGCGGCGGCTGGGACGAGGCCGAATTTGGGCACCTTGGTCTGGCCGACCGGTTCAAGCAGCGCGGCGCTTACATGAACGAGGCGATCGCCATCTGGCGCCACCTGTGGGGCGGCGGCCAGGGTCCATTTCACGGCCGCTTCCATTCGTTCGACGAAGTTCGTTTTGGGCCGCTCCCCATCCAGGGAGCCGAGCTACCGGTGTGGGTGGGTGGCCGCGATGAGGCCGCGCTGCGTCGGGCCGGTTCGCTGGGCAATGGCTATCACTCTTCTGCCACGGGCCCGGCCAATTACGCCCCGCGCGTGCCCATCGTGCGCGCCGCGGCCGCTGCGGCCGGCAGACCGGAGCCGCTGTTCTCCGCACGCTTCCGGGTCGCGTTCGGCGAACACAGCGTGCCGTATTTCATGCTGAGCGGCACGCCCGAGCAGATGATCGCGACGCTGCGCGAGTGCGTGGCACTTGGCGTGAGCCACGTTGCGGTCGACTTCGCCGAGACGGACCCCGACAAGGTCGCGCGCCTCATCGAGCGTTTCGACTCCGAGGTTCGCGCGGCTCTCCTGTGACCGGCGCTGACAAACGCCCACGCCGTCCGACCACGGCCCGAGCACGCACGGAGGTGGCCGATTCCGACGCTGGCGCACCGCCCTCGAAGATCGAGCTTCAGACAATCGAATGGGAGCGCACGCGCTGGGTGCGGCTGCTCGGGGCGAGCATCGAGCGGGATGACGCGCTTGGCGTGGCGTGGTCGGCGCATCCAGGTCGCGGCGCGGGGCTGAACTTTGCGTCGTGCGTCCGCTGGCCCGCGGCGGACGTCCCCGCGCGTCTGGCTGAGGTGGAGTCGCGCATGCGCGCGGCGGGCGTGTGGCCTCAGGTCGTGGTGAGCGACGGTCAGACCGAGCCGCCCGACCTGTCCGATCGTCTGCGCGCACAGGGGTGGGTGCCGCTGGGCAGCGAGCGGCTGATGTGGACGCGCCACCCGTCGGTTGTGCCGCACCTGGACCCTGGTTTGCGCATCGAGGCGGTCACGCCCGCGACCGCGCTCGACTGTGCGCGTCTCGAGACCGAGTCGTTTGGGCTGGATCCGAGCGGCCTCGCGGAGAGCGCCGACCTGCTGGGTCACGCCGTTGCTAACGGTGAGACCCGCGCCTTCCTCGTGCGCCTCGCCGGCCAGGCGATCGCGTCCGCTCGGCTAGTACCGGGCGAGGCGGGCAGCACCATTGCATCGCTCCATGCCGTTGGCGTTGCCGAGCGCCATCGCCGGCGCGGCTATGGCCGGCTGATCACCGCGATCGCTACCCGCGCCGGCCTCGCCACGGGCCACAAACTCGTGTGGCTGTCAGTGGACGCGGATAACGCCGGCGCGATCGCCATGTACCGCGGCGTGTCGTTCGACTTCACCTTCAACTGGACGCGCTGGGCCGCGCCCGCGTCTTAAGAGAGCGGCGTCAGTCTTCCCGGCAAATGTGATTGCCCGTCAGCGTTACGCGGCTTGTCCAGTCCCGACCGGCATTGAACGCCCCGCTGTCGAGCGTGAATCTGGACGCGCCGATTGGGCGGAACCACGTTGGCGTCGCTTTAGGTTGACCAGGCGATACACATGCCGGGATGCTGCCTGCGACTGGCGCCTCAGCGCGTCTTTTCGGCCGCCCGGTCGCGTGACTGCGTGAAGTACAAGGTCGCGCTGAAGCTTTGAGGCTCATTGCCCGCCGCGAGACTCAGCGGCCAGCGCTGCACCAGGCACGACCCTTGGTAGACGCGCTCGAAACCTGCCTCGGAATTTGAAACGGTCTCGACCGGGAACCACTGGGCACCGTCATCAGGGAGGATCGACAGCTCGACGCCTTCATACGTGTTGCCGAAGTGCAAATAAGAATCTGCCGGCACGGATCCGACGGAATCGTGCCGCCATTCCTGATCCCCGTCGCGGTAGAAAGCAGCTGGATTTGAGCCCCCACCGAGCAGATTGAGATTCCACTCGAGTTCGAGCGTGCCCGCGAAGTCCCTGTCCGCCGAAATGTGCACGTTGGCCGACAGCGAACCTTCAAGTCGGTCGCCCAGCAGCCCGAAGGACTTTTCGATGGTCAGTCCGCGGGCGGCGCGCTTCATCCCGACGGCGTCGGTATCTCTGAAGCTGAGCTCCCACTCGCCGTTGACGAAGTCGCCGACCTCATTGCCCTGCGCATCGAGGATGCGGACCAGGCCGCTGCGGCGCTCGTGGTCGTCGTAGACGAGGAGCTTGGCCAGGCCCGCTTCCTTAGCCGTGTAGCCCTCATGGGGGCTGAGCGTATTTGCCTTTGAGGTCGCGGCGGCCTCCGCTTCCCTCAGCTTGGCGTGGTATGCCTCGGGCCGCCGACGCATCACCGACGCGAGCGCCACTCGTGACGCACGCAGGTCCCACGACGAGATGCCGCCGCCCTCCGCCGGGTCGACCAATACCGTCTGCCCCACGGTCCCAATGAGCACCTCGTCGCGGCCATCGAGGTCGTAGTCCGCGACGCCGCCCGCAGCCCCCGAGCCCAGCGCGAGATCCTCGGCCGCGATGAGCTCGGCCAGCGTCGCCATGCGCATGTGGACGAGGTAGATCCCGCCGAACAAGCCGTGCCAGTAGCAGTCGTTCGATTGGCCGCGATAAAGGTGATCGAGGGCACGATCGTGCAGGGGCCCACGCGGCATCGCGTCGACCAATGACGAGACGCGCAGCATCTGCTTGTGGAGGTCATTGACCTCGCGGTAGCGCGCCGCGAAGTTACGCCACATGCCACCGCGCAGGAAGCGCGCCGCGGGGGAGCCCGCTTCGACCGCGTCCTTGAGCAGCTTGCCGAAAACCGGTGCCTCATCCACGGGTAGCACCCATTCGGTCATCTCGACATAAGAGGCCGTGGGTACGTAGATCCGACCGATCGGAGGGTGCGCGGCCATCCAGTCGGACGGAGTCACCGTGGTCAGCCAGTCGGAGTTCTCCTCCAACGCGCTGAAGCATGCGTCGACCCAGGCTTCCTTGCCCCACGACAGCTCGGCGGTGCCCGGCCAGCCACCGAACTTCTCACCGTCATCGCCCATCGTGCCCAGCCGCTCGCCATCCTCGGTGGCGGCGGCCCGAAGGTACGCGATCAGCTCCGGCACTGGCCGCCAGGGAATCCGATATCGAAGGCCTTTCTCCGTGCCAAAGATGGTCAGCAGCCGGCCCTGGT
>JBDTUR010000198.1:0-3432 GCA_040007635.1 Chloroflexota bacterium | reverse complement strand
GCCTGTCCGTGCAACATCAACTCGAGGGGGTAACGCCCACGGTGCCTCAGCAGCCGGGCTACGGGTTGGGGACGCTGCCAGAGGGCAATGCGAGCCTGGTCAAGGCCGCGTCAGAGGGCGACCAGGTGGCCTTCGCGCGCATCGTCGCGGCTCACCACGAGGACATGGTCCGCGTGTGCTACGTCATCACGCGCGACGTGGACGCGGCCAATGACGCCGTCCAGGAAGCCTGGTCGATCGCCTGGCGGTCACTGCGGCGCTTGAACGATCCGCTCCGGCTGAAGCAATGGCTCGTGGCGATTGCTGCCAACGAGGCGCGCCAGATGCTCCGCCGCCAACGGCGCCGCGTGGTGACCGAGTTGCGTGCCGAGGGCGCGCACAACGACGACGAGGGCACGCAGGTTTGGAGCAGCCGGATGGACCTGCGCAACGCCCTCGCACGGCTGAGCGCGCAGGATCGACAGCTGCTCGCTCTGAGATATGTCGCCGGTTTCGATTCGGCCGAGCTGAGTCGAGTTACCGGCCTGACGGCGTCCGGAACGCGCGCGCGCCTGCAACGCCTGCTCGCGGTCCTGCGCGATGAGCTGGGGCAATCGAATGGCTGAATACGACCTCGACCCCATCTTCGAAACGCGGCTGGAGCACCAGCTGCGCGACCTCTCTGCGCAGGCCGTGCGTCCCTTCGACGCGGTGCAGATAACGCGCGCGGCGGCATCGGCAGCCGGTCGCGGCTGGCGCTCCCGCCTGCCCCGGCTGGCCGGTGGCTGGCGACCGGTGCTGATCCTGGCCATTTTGGCGGTGAGCCTGATCGGCGTGGGCATCGTCGGGGGCTTCATCAAGCTGACCGACAACAATCTGGGCCCCAACCCCAGCTACCAGCCCTTCTCGCCGCTGCCGACGGTCGTGCCCTCGCCCGGCGGGCCATCCACTTCACCAGGCAACTCAACGCTGCCCAGCGAACTCCCGACTACCCTGCCGACCGCGGACGGTCAGGCCACCTCCTCGCCGCCGCCCACCGCGTCACCGACCGTATCGCCGACCGAGCCTGCCAGCCCCACCCCCAGCCCCGAGCCGACTGCGCTGCCCACGCCCACGCCCAGTCCCACACCCTTCGCGAGCCCAACTCCTGCGCCGGTTGCCGCCGTGACTGCCATTGCGGAGGGTGACTCGCACAGCTGCGCCCTGGCGATCGACGGCAGGATTTTCTGCTGGGGCTTCAATGACATGGGCCAGATGGGCGACGGCACATACGGCGAGTGGCGGAACTTCGCCACGATTCCGGTCGTGGGCATTGACGATGCCGTCGCGATTTCGGCAGGTATCCGGTTCTCATGCGCGGTGCGCGCCGACGGCAGCGTCTGGTGCTGGGGTGAATACCCTGCGGGCGACGGTGCCAGCTCACTGCCGGTGCGCGTAACCGGGATCACGGATGCGACAGCCGTGACCGCCGGAGGTGCTTTCGCCTGCGCGCTGCGCAGCAGCGGACAGGTCGCCTGTTGGGGCAACAACGCCCTAGGCCAGTTGGGCCAAGGATCCTTTGACGGCCAAAATCACGCCACGCCGTTGAACGTGGTCGGCATCGACGACGCGACGCAGATAAGCGCCGGTTGGAACCATGCCTGCGCCGTAAGAAGTGACGGCAGCCTGTGGTGCTGGGGCGGCAACGGCGACGGCGCAACCGGTTATGGCCAGCTGGGTGATGGGACGTTCGAGAACCGATCCACCCCGATTCGCGTGGTTGTCCTCGACCATGTGTTCGAGGTGGCCGCGGGAGGCTGGTCGACTTGCGCCCTGACTTTCGACGGTGAGACCTGGTGCTGGGGATACGGCGAGCTGGGAACGCTCGGCGATGGCTACCAGACCAACAGCAACGTGCCCGTGCAGCCCGGCATCAGCGACGCGCGGCTGGTAGCAGTCGGCCGGTTCGCGGCATGCGTCAGCCGCGCCGACCAGAGCGTGTGGTGCTGGGGCGAGACCTCGTGGGGCTCGGAAACGGGCGGCCCGGCCACCACACCCGTCGAAGGTAACAAGTCGCAACCTGGCGCCGTATCGGCGTTGACCACGAACCGCAACGTCCTGCTGATCGACTCTGGCGGCACGGTGTGGTTGTGGGGCACCGGCACCAATCAGACTCCCGAGCGGTGGCCCGTCGGGCCGTAAGTGCCCAGCTCAAGCTCGACGGCGGGCGCCATCGCCAACAACCCGAGCGCCTCCAGCACCCAGATCGCTATCAGCCACAGAATCAGGTTCCCAGCGAGGCCCGCCGCAAACAGGCCAACGAATATGCCGGCGTCGCGCGTGATCACAGGTAGACGATCCAGACGTAAGCGGTCGAAATCAGCAAGGACGCGAAGGTGACGACGACGCCGTAGCGCATGAACTGGAGGAAGCTGATCCGGTGGCCGGCCTGTGCCGCCTGGTTGGCCACAACCACGTTCGCCGCCGCGCCAACGAGGGTCAGGTTCCCGCCAAGGCACGCGCCCAGGGCGAGCGACCACCACAGCGCCTCGCCCGGCATGCCGCTTTCGATCAGGCGTTGCACGATGGGGATTGCGGTCGCCGTGTACGGGATGTTGTCGATGACCGCGGACGCTCCGGCTGAGAACCACAGCAGCGCCAGGCTGGCGAGCGTCTCGTTGCCCGCAGTCTGAACCGCCAGCCAGTCGGCAATGCCACCGATTATCCCGACGTGCACCACCGCCTCGACCAGGATGAACAGGCCGATGAAGAAGAACAGGGTGCGCCACTCAACCTCGCGCAAGGCGTCGTGGGCGTCGATCCGGCCGACCAGCATCATGACGGTGGCACCCAGCAGCGCCACGGTCGCCGCCTCCAGCCCTAGTGCCTGGTGCATCAGGAACCCTATGAGCACGAACGCGCTCACGATCAGGCCCTTCACGAGCAAAGGTCGGTCGGTGATGGTCCTCTCATCGGTCGCCTCGAGCGCTGCCTCGCGCCGTTCGGTCGGCACTTCGAGGCGCTTGTGCCAGATGAGATAGGCGATGACCATGAAAGCCGCGTAGATCACCACAGTCGCCGGCGCGAGATTGATCAGAAATGCGCTGAAGTCCAGCCCGGCAGCGGACCCGATCAGGATGTTCGGCGGGTCGCCAATGAGCGTCGCTGTGCCGCCGATGTTCGACGCCAGCACCTGGGCGATGAGATACGGCACCGGTGACACGCCGAGCCGCCGGGCGATGGAGATGGTCACCGGGGCGATGAGCACCACCGTGGTGACGTTGTCGAGGAAGGCCGACAGGACCGCCGTGATCGTCGCGAGGATCAACAGCAGCCGCATTGGGCTGCCGCCGCTGAGCCGCACAGACCGGACGGCGAGCCACTCGAACAGGCCCGTCTTCGCCAGGATGCCGGCGAGGACCATCATGCCGGCCAGCAGGAAGATGACGTTGAGGTCGATCGCGGCGAACGCCT
>JBDTUR010000197.1:0-3435 GCA_040007635.1 Chloroflexota bacterium | reverse complement strand
AGACGCCGTCAGCCGGCCCCGGCTTCGGTGCAATGCGGCTCGGCCGTCTCGTTGGTTCGCATCGTAAACTACCCACATGCCTGACTTCACTGGTATCGGTCTGCTGGGCTGGATCATCGTCGGCTTCTTTGCTGGCGCCCTGTCGGGTGTCGTCGTCAGGGATCGCTCGAGTGGTGGCTGCCTCGCCAACATCCTCATCGGCATCCTGGGTGGCGTAGTCGGTGGCCTGCTTGTGCGCCAGTTCTTCCCCAGCCAGAACGAGATCGTCGGCTGGATCGGCGCCTTCCTGGTGGCCTTCGTCGGCGCGGTGATCGTGCGCTGGCTGCTCGCGCTGGTAAGCGGGCCAAGACGCTAGCTCCGCAGTAGCGCTCACGCGCACTGCTTGCGGGCTACTTCTTCTTGGGCCCCAGGCTGATCGCGTAGGCGAGCGCTCGCGCGCCCCATTCGTGCACGGGCGCGGCCGATGACCGCCAGTCGGGCAATGCAACGTACTCGCGCATGGGCCGGCCCGCCATGGGCTCGAGCAAACTGCCGCCGGCCGCGAGGAGCTTGGGACGGTCGGCCTCGGCCAGCCTGAAATACAGCTCGTCGGCGAAGAGGCACATGAACATCTGGCCTCCGGCGAATGCGGCAACGCTGCCGAACATGGGCCGCACGGTGACGCGCTCGTCGTCCGGGACGACGGCCCGAAAGGCGCCCTGACTTGTAGGGCTGCTCTTGGCGTGTTTCGCTCCGGCGTGACTCTGTCCTGGCACGCGCCGAATTATCCCGCCGCGAACCTCAGTGCGACGCGGCGAGCAGCAGCGCCTTGCGCACCGCGTCCGCGTCGTCTGTCGCGGAAGTGTCTGTGCTGAGTGGCGCGAGCTCGTCTGCGATCTCCGTGGCCCAGGCAGTGACCTGGGGGAAGTCGCGGAAATCCCCCTTGGGCGCGCGCAGCATGCCCACGATCACGCGCTCAGCCAGACTCAAGCGATCGCGATCGAGCCGTCCGGGGAAGGTGCGGTGGCCGCGCGCGCCGACACGCTCGATCAGTTGGCCGATACCCTGCGGATCGCCCTCCGGCTGGGGCGGCTCGCCGATCGGCCCGCTGCTGAAGAGCCACACCGGCCGCTGGGCGAGCTCAGCGGTATTGCGGGTCACAAACGCGGTGGCTTCAGGCAGCCAGCGACCCATGTAGACAGCGCTGCCACAGATGACCGCGTCGAAGCGCTCGGCGCCGTCAGCCTCGTCGGCCGCCTTGTCTACTACGACACAACCGCGGCGCGACAGAACGCGCGCGATCTCGTCCGCGATGTCGAAGGTGGAACCGTGTCGGCTGGCAGTGGCGATAAGGATCTGCGGCGCCATGATTCGATCCTCCTTGCTACCGAATCACACACCTCCGCCTTCCAACCCACGAGGGCCAAAGGCAACCGCGGAGCGGGCCGTCCGGACCGCCGGACGCCACGGTGCCGGTGAAGCGCCGGTACCCTTCGGCGATGCTGGCGTTCACCAACGACGAGAGCGCGCGGCGCTGGGAGGCGCGGCTCGACGGTGAGCTGGCAGGCTATGCCGAGTACCGGCTTGGCCGCACCAGGATCGTGTTCACCCACACGGTCGTTGACGAGCGGTTCGAAGGTCGGGGCATCGGCTCCGGGCTGGCCAAGAACGCGCTTGACGCGGCGGTGGCCGCGGGACTGCGGATCGTGCCGTATTGCCCGTTCATCAGCGCGTATCTGCGCCGCCACCACGAGTACGACGACTGGGTCGACTGGCCACGCGCGCCGGACGAGCCGTGATGCGCCGCGTCGTCGGGTGGCTGATTGCGCACCCGCGACTGACCGCGCTCCTGGGCGCCATCTCGATCTCTTTTTCCGGCATCCTCTACCGACTCTCCGCGACGAGCCCGGAAACGGCCGCCTTCTTTCGCTGCCTGTACGCACTGCCCATCCTGCTGCTTGCAGCCTGGTTCGAGCGACGCGAGGTGGGTGCGATGCCGCGGCGCGGTGCCTACCTGGCGGCCGGCGCCGGCGTCCTGTTCGCGGTCGACATCATCTTCTGGCACCACGCGGTCGACGCCGTCGGCGCCGGCCTCGCGACCGTGCTCGGCAACCTCCAGGTCGTCATCGTGGGCGTAGGCGCGTGGATCCTCTTCGGAGAGCGGCCCTCGACACGCGCCTTCATCGCACTGCCGCTGGTGCTGTTCGGGATCGTGCTCATCTCTGGCGTGCTGACGCAGAACAGCTACGGCGCGAACCCGTTGCTGGGCGCCGGGCTGGGCATCGTGGCCGCGTTCGCCTACGCGTTCTACCTGCTGATCATCCGCCAGGTCGGGCGACGTCGAGCCGGTGAGCCTGTCGCTATCTCGACGGCATCAACGGCGGTCGTGGTCCTGTTCACCGGCCTGGGCCTGGGCAGCATCGATCTCGTGCCCGCGTGGCCGGCCCACCTCTGGCTGGTGCTCTTGGCTCTGAGCGCCCAGTCGGCGGGTTATCTCTTCATCTCGCTCTCGTTGCCGCGACTGCCAAGCGTCGTGACCTCGATCATCCTGCTTGCCCAGCCGGTCCTCTCCGTGCTGTTCGCGGTGCTGCTGATCGGCGAGACGCCGTCGCTGGGCCAGTTCGCGGGCGTCGCGCTGTTGCTGGGCGGCATCGCGCTCGCAACAGTGAGCGTGCCCACCGCGCGCCCGTGGAGAATGGGTCGCCGGGCACTCGTGCAGGCGGGACCGGCCGACAAACCCTGAATAGAGAGGCCTGAATAGAGAGATGCGCCCCGCAGATGCGGAGCGCGTCCCTGAGGGAGGTGGCAGCGGCAGTGCCAGCCGCTCTTCGAGTTAACCGATGATGTAGACCACTGACACGTCGATGCTCAGCTCGGCCGATCCGGGCTGGATGGGCGTGGGGGCGCCGGCGGCGTCATTGGCGAAACCCCTGCCGGGCCACGGCCACGGGGTCGAGGTCGTCTCGGCGATCGACTGCACCCCGGTGATCGTCACGCCGGCCGCGGCGGCAAGCGTGTCCGCATGGGCGCGCGCGTCCTTGACCGCGGCCGTTCGAGCGTCCTGCTCCGCGGCGGCGCGGTCGGCGACGTCAAAGGACACGCCCTGGACGTCGGTGGCACCTGCAGCGACTGACTGATCGATAACGTCCGCGAGCTTGGTCAGGTCGCGCACGTGGACCGAGACGATGTTGCTCATCTGGTAGCCGCTGATCGACTGCGAGTTGCCGTAGTTGTACATGGGCGACACGTACAGCTGGGTGGTCTTGATATCGGCGTCGGCGATGCCCAGGCCGTGCAGTGCGGCGATGACCGCCGCCATGACTCGCCCCGCCTCGTCGCGTGCAGTCGAAGCCTTGTCCTTCTGGACGGTCACGCCCAGGCTGACGTCCGCGACATCAGGAGTGAGCACGACCTTGCCCGTGCCGCTGACCGAGATCGTGTGCTCGGCGGGGTTGG
>JBDTUR010000196.1:0-3456 GCA_040007635.1 Chloroflexota bacterium | reverse complement strand
GTGATGAGCGTGACCGCGTCTGATTCCTTCTCGTACGAGTCCTGGTCAGCAACGAGAGCTGTCTCCTCCAGCAGACGGTCGACCGCGTCGTCGGGATCAAGATCGCCGTAGCGAGTGACCACTTCGCGCAGCTCGAGCAGGTTGGCCCAGCGGTCTTCGCCCTCCTGCGATCCGTCGGCCAGCATCGCTCGGTAGCCCGTTCGCTCGAGCACCTCGTCCAGCAGCTCGGGCAGATCGAGCACGCCGATGCGTTGTCTGAGCGAAGTGACCAAGTCGACGAAGCTGGCAATGGCCGAGCGTGTCCGACTACCCCCGTCCTCCCGATGGGAAAGCTCCACCAACGCAACCCAGACGTTTCCGGCGCGCTTGGCGGCTTCTTCGCGCACAACGGCGATCGTCTTTTCGCCGATACCCCGCGCGGGCACGTTGATGATTCGCTCGTACGCCGCCCCGTCGTAGTCGCTGCGCAGAACCCTGAGGTACGCGAGCGCATCCTTGACCTCGCGCCGCTGGTAGAACCTGGTGCCGCCGACCAGCTGGTAGCGCAGGCCGTAGCGCAGGAACGCTTCCTCGATCGCGCGGCTCTGGGCGTTGGTGCGGTACATGACGGCGATGTCGCGCAACGCGAAGCTACGCTCGTCGCCCTCGTCTGCTCGTCTTGCCAGGAACGAGCCGCCCGCGCCGCGGCCGCCGACGAGCGCCTCCACCTGGCGCGCGACCCACTCCGCCTCCTCATCTTCAGAGTCAGCCTCGAACCGCTCGATCTGGACGCCGCGTGGGTTTTCGGTCCAGAGCTTCTTCTCTTTTCGCGCCTCGTTGCGCGACACGACCGAATGAGCTGCGTCGAGGATGAGCTGGGTCGAGCGGTAGTTCTGTTCGAGCTTCACGACCGTTGCGTTGGGATAGTCGCGCTCGAAGTCGAGGATGTTGCGCAGGTCGGCGCCGCGCCAGGAGTAGATCGACTGGTCGTCGTCGCCCACCACGGCGAGGTTCTTGCGCTGCCCGGCCAGAAGGCGAATCCACAGGTATTGCGCGCGGTTGGTGTCCTGGTACTCATCGACGTGCAGGTAGCGCCACCGGTCGTGGTAGTGGCTGAGGACGCCCGGCGCCTGCTCGAAGAGCCGCACAGCCTCGTTGAGCAGATCGTCGAAGTCCAGGGCGCCCTGCTCGCGCAGCCGCGCCTGGTAGCGCTCGTACGCCTTGGCCGCGACCTCCTCGTGGTAGCCGTGCGCCGCTTCCGCCGCCTGCTGGGGATTGAGCAGGTCGTTCTTCCAGCGGCCGATCTGGCCCAGGATCGCCTGGGGTTTCAACTCGCTCGAGCCCACCAGCTCGAGATTGCGCATGACGAGCTTCATCGTGGAGGTCTGGTCGTCGACGTCGTAGATCGTGAAGCGCGGGTTGATGCCGATCACACTGCCGTCGCGGCGCAGGACGCGCGCGCACAGCGCATGGAACGTGCCCATCGCGACATCGCGCGCCTGCTCGCCGACGAGCGCAAGGATCCGGGCGCGCATCTCCGCCGCGGCCTTGTTGGTGAACGTCACCGCCAGGATCTGCCACGGCTTGACGTTCTCGACGCCGATCAGGTAGGCAACACGGTGGGCCAGGACGCGCGTCTTCCCGCTGCCCGCGCCGGCCAGGATCAGCAGCGGCCCTTGTGTGGTCGTGACCGCGCGCGCCTGCTCAGGGTTGAGGCGCGCAACTATCTGGGCAGCGAGCGCCGCGCGATCAGTCGAGAGCGACTCCGCCTCCGACTCTCCCGATGGCTTCCCTGCGACACGCGTAGCTGCGCTTGCAACGGGCGAAAAGAAGTCGACCGCGTGCGGCGCTGCGTCGAGCACGTCCGGCCCAACCGCCATTCGGCGGCGGCCCTGGGCCCGTGGATCAGGCGCCTCTTCGGCTCGTTCGAGGTCCTCCCCCGGGGGCGCGTCCGGCAGCGGCGGCAGCTCGGGTTCGAGGGCTCGATTGGGCGGCTGCTTCACGCCCTGATTGTGCGTCCTGCGGCGATTTGCGTTTGCTACCGCCCGGGCACCGGCAATCAACCTTGACGGATGCTGTGAGGCTGCCGATCATCCGCCGCAACATGAAACGCTCGGCACCCACTGTCCTGCTCGCAGCGGCGCTCCTGCTCGTCGCCGCGTGCAGCGGTGGCGTCGTCGCTACACCGACTCTTGCGCCTACCCCAGTGCCAACCCCCGCGCCCACTGCTCAGCCCACGGCAACTCCCAGTGCGACGCCAACAACGGCACCGACACCTGCACCCACTGCGTCGCCCACCGCTGCGCCGACTGCCACACCTACGATAGCCCCAACCCCGGCCCCAACGGCCACACCCACAGCCGCACCGACCGCGACGCCAACTCCCGCGCCTACGGCAACCGGCGAGGCTGTCTTTCCAAATGCGTATGAGGACCTACTGGTTAGCTACGTGCTGACCGAAATCCAGGACACCTGCAAGCGCTATCCACCGACCTACGACACCGAACTGGCTTCGGTCGAATGCGGCCCGGAAGACCTGACGTTCGACTACACGCTCTTCGATTCGGCGGAAGCCATGAACGCCGCCTACAACGGCGATCTCGACCTGGGCGACTTCCCATCTGATCCGGATGGCAGCTGCAAGGAAGCCAACTACGAGGACACGTACACGATCGGCGGCGACGTCGCCGGCCGCGTCAATTGTCGCCAGCACACGTCTTCGAGCAGCGGCTCGCTCTACCACGTCATCGAATGGACCAGCGACGAGCTGCTGGTCCTTGGCTACATCTCAAACCGTGCCGACCTACGCTCGTGGCAGGACCTGATCGACTTCTGGGTCAACAAGGCAGGACCGATCACCCCATAGGAAAAACCCGGGCCGATTGCTCGGCCCGGGCTCGGGTTGCCTGGGGAGTGCTTGGACTTAGTAGTCCATGTCGTCGTGGCCGTGACCGGCCCCGCCGCCTGATTCCTTCTTCTCGGGCTTGTCGGTGATGAGGGTTTCCGTCGTCAGCACCATGCCCGCGATAGACGCCGCGTGCTGGAGTGCTGACCGCGTCACCTTGGCCGCGTCAACGATGCCCCTATCGAACATGTTGACGTACTCGCCCTTGAGAGCGTCGTAGCCGTCACCAACCTTCTGGCCCTTCACCGCCGCGACGATGACTGAGCCTTCCTGGCCGGCGTTCTCCGCGATCTGGCGCACCGGCGCCTCGAGCGCGCGGCGGACGATGCTCACGCCGATGGCCTCATCGCCATCAAGCTTGAGCGCGTCGAGTGCCGGGATCGCCTGCAAGAGAGCCGTGCCGCCGCCGGCGACGATGCCCTCCTCGACCGCCGCACGGGTGGTCGAGAGTGCGTCCTCGATGCGGTGCTTCTTCTCCTTGAGCTCGACCTCGGTCGCAGCGCCGACCTTGATTACCGCGACACCACCGGCGAGCTTGGCCAGGCGCTCCTGGAGCTTCTCGCGGTCGTAGT
>JBDTUR010000195.1:0-3470 GCA_040007635.1 Chloroflexota bacterium | reverse complement strand
ATGAAACGACCCCGGGAGGCGGGTCCGCGGGGTCGCTTCGGTCAATGTGCGGTTGTTCGTAACCTCTTGGTTGCGGGGGACGGATTCGAACCGCCGACCTTCGGGTTATGAGCCCGACGAGCTGCCGCTGCTCCACCCCGCCTGTGAAGTTTAGGCCATGACCCGCGATTCCGCCTCCGAACGTACCCTGAGGGCCGATTTCCAGGCGTCGAGCGTCTCCGGCCACCAGCGGTCAAGCATCACGTCGTCGCCGTACCAGGGCGAGCCGACCATGCCGTGGCGCACGTCGTCGTAGGTCAGCTGCTGCGCCCCATCAAGGTGCACCGCCGAGTAGGGCACGATCCCGTCGCCCAGGTCCTGGGTTTCGTCGCCGACCCCTATCGAGAAGAGCTCATTCGCCGCGACGCCAGCGAGGCCGGGGAACTCTGCGCTAGGTGTGCGCCCGCCCACCGTGACGTAGCCACTGCGCGGCGCGAAGTACGCGCCGGGATTGACGCGGTCGAGGAAAGCGGTCGCGGCGTGACCCGCGTGCATGTAGCGGTTATGCAACTGAATAAGGCCGTGCGGCGTGCCCAGGGTGACGAGGCAGCCCACCGCTTCGTGGACGTTGGCGATGCGGCCGTTGAACGGCTGATCGGCCATTGCCAGCCGCGCGGCGATGCCGCCCGCCGAGTGGCCGAGCACGATGATGGGCGTCTTGCCGCCCGCACGATAGGTAGCGGCGATCGCGTGACCGGTCCGGCGCAGCACCGCGCCGAAACCCAGGAACGCGGCGAGCAGCCAGTCAGGCGTCCACAAGGGCGCGATATCGACTCGAGCCGCTCCCCGGCGGAGCAGCCGCGCCCGAAGCGGCCAGTAGTTGACTGGCGCCGTTGCGAAGCCGCCCACGATCAGGACGCTGGGTCGGTCCGCGCGGGCCGCTGCTGCGCGCACCTACTCAGGCTCCCGCACTGCGGGTGCCTGACTCGGCGATTGCGAGGAACTCGACCTTGACCGGCTCGAACCCGTCGGCGAGCGTGAAGCCAAAGACCTGCGCGTAGAACGACGCCTCGGCTTCGAGCGAGCGGCGGATGTTGGCCGCCTGGCGGAAGCCATGGCCCTCGCCGTCGAACGGCAGATAGGCGTAGGGGATGTGGCGGCGTTGCAGCGCTTCCACGATCTGGTCGGCCTGGGCGATCGGCACGACCATGTCGTCGCGGCCCTGCAGGACGAGCAGTGGCTTGGTGAAGCCCTCGACGTGGTGGATCGGCGAGCGCTCACGGTACAGGTCCATCGCCTGCGGATACGGGCCGATCATCTGGTCCATGTAGCGCGACTCGAACTTATGAGTCTCGCGCGCGAGCGCTTCTACGTCACCCACGCCGAAATACGACGCGCCCGCGGCGAAAACGTCGTGGAACGCCAGCGCACACAGCGTGGTGTAGCCGCCGGCGCTGCCGCCCCGGATGGCCATACGAGCCGGATCGACGTCGCCGCGCGCGGCCAGGAATTGCGCCGCCGCAATGCAGTCGTCGACGTCGTAGATGCCCCACTTGCCGTAAAGCTTGCGCATGTACTCGCGGCCGTAGCCGTTGGAGCCGCGGTAGTTCACGTCGACGACCGCGAAACCGCGACTGGTGAAGAACTCCTTGCCCAGGTCGAGCATCGCCGGCGACAGGGACGTCGGACCACCGTGGTTCATCAACACCAGCGGTGGGCGTGTGCCCTCCGGCCCGGCGTACTCGGGATTGGTCGGCGGGTAGTACCAGGCGTGGGCGACATCACCGTCCGTGGTCGGAAACGTGATCGCCTCCGGGGCCGATATGTAGCCCGCATCGACCGTCAGTTCGTACGCCTGCTTCAAGACGCGCCGCGTGCCCGTGGCGAGATCCACCAGCACCACCGACGACGGCTGCGCCGGCGATAGACCGATGTAGAGAACGCGATTACCGCTGACCTGCACCAGGCCGATGGACGTGTCCGGCACGTCGATGCGTGAAGGCGCGCCACCCACTGGGAAGCGCCACAGCTCGTCCGCTCCAGCGCGGCGCACCATGGCCACGATCGTCCCATGTGGCTCAATCCCGTACCAGGACAAGCCGAAGACCCACAGTGGTCCGGCGAATTCGGCGTCGGTGGGGGCGATCGGGACTACCGAACCTGAGCCGGTATCAGTCCAGCGGTAGAGGTTCCACCAGCCGGATCGGTCGGAGACGAAGACGAGCGAACCGTCCGGCGCCCATTCGGGCTGGATGGCCGATTCGTCCGGCCCGCCCGCAATCAGGCGCGGGTTGACAGGCATCCCCGCAGCGTCGAGGTCCGCGAGCCATATCTCGGTCGAATCCCAGGGCATGTTCGGGTGGCGCCATGACAACCACACCAGGTGCTTGCCGTCAGGCGAGGGCCGCGGCGTGTTGTAGAAGTCGTAGCCCTGCGCCAGGACGGTCTGCGCGCCGCTGGCCAGGTCAATCGCCACGAGGGTGTCCTCGGGCTCCGCGATGCGGCCGCCCTCAGGCGCGTGGTGGGCGCCATCTCCAGCAGCCAGGACCCGCGTCATGTCCTCGCGCACCGCGAGCAGGCGGTTGTGCGCGCGATCGAAGGTCAGATCGCCATAGCGGTATGGGCCTTCCGCGGTGAGTGCGACGGGTTCCGCGCCGCGCGGCTGGCGGTAGATGCGCCCATCAGCGATGGCGGTGAAGTAGACGGTGCCGTCAGCGACCGCGTACCAGCCGCCGCCGTACTCGTGCGCCATCGTGCGCGCATTGAAGTTGGGCGGGGTTACGTCGACCGCACCATCGCGCTCATTCCAGCGCACGATGACCTGGCGACCCTGCTCCTGCGGCCGGCCCTCGGTCCAGTAGACGTCGTCGCCGTCGAACCGCGGCTCGCGCAGCCCCAGGTTGCCGGATACGGCCATGTCGACGCTGATTGGTGAAGGCCATGAGCCGTAGGGCAGCACCTTGCGTTCAGTCACGCGTTTCCTCCTCGCTTGTCGTGCCGAATGTATCCTGCGGGGCCAATGGCCGACGGCGACGGCGAACTTCCTTCAGATACCTCCTCCTCCGGCCAGCGCCACAGCGGCGTCATCCGGCGCTCGGATATGCAGCGACCCAAGCCTTCCACCGCGCGGCGCGACTGGCTGGCAGTCGTCGGCGTGGCCACCTTGATGGTCATCGTGCTCGTCGTGATCTCGACCTTCTTTGGCGGTAAGCCTGTCGCCAGTCCCAGCTCGTCACCCACGCTCATCGCTAACGCTTCCGCCACGCCCAGCCTGAAGCCGACCTACTCGGCCGAGCCGACGCGGACGCCTACCCCGTCGCCAACACCTTCGCCGACTCCCCCGCCGACCCCGACCCCATCGCCATCGCCCACCCCATCGCCCACTCCGTCTCCAACCCCCACGCCATCGGCGGCACCGACTTCTGCGCCCACGCCATCACCGCCGCCGTTGCCCACCCCGCCGGTTGTCGGACTGCTGATCCTCGACCCGG
>JBDTUR010000194.1:0-3488 GCA_040007635.1 Chloroflexota bacterium | reverse complement strand
CGCGCTGAGCAGCCTGAGGTCGCGCCCCGCCTTGCGGCGTTGCGCGACCGGTTGCGCGACGCCCTCGTCGCACTGCCCAACGTCGAGCTGACCGGCCATCCGCGCAAGCGCCTGCCGGGCCACCTGTCCGTCATTGCGCGCGACACGGACGGCGAGGCGCTCATCCTCAAGCTCGATCTGGCCGGCATCGCCGCGTCCACGGGGTCGGCGTGCACCACCGGCTCAACCGAGCCGTCGCACGTCTTGGCCGCGCTGGGCTATCCGGACGAGGAGACGCGCGGCTCCCTGCGCCTGACCTTGGGCCGAGCGACCACAGCCGCGGAAATTGATGAGGCGGTAACGATCGTGCCGCAGGCAATCAGCCAACTGCGCGGCGCGAGCACCTCGCTCGTGCTCGATCCACTGGGCGAACAGGTCGGTGCCTAACTCGCAACGAGTCCTCGTCGCCATGTCGGGTGGGGTGGACTCTTCGGTCGCGGCGGCACTTCTGGCCGAGTCGGGCGTGGAAACGGTCGGCGTCTGGATGAGGCTGCACGACGTCGCCGACTCGTACAGCGAGTTCAAGAAAAGCTGCTGCTCGCTCGACGCGGCCGACGACGCGCGGCGCGTGGCCGGCCAACTGGGGATTCCGTTCTACGTCCTCAACCTGGAACGCGAGTTTGGTGCGGGTGTCATGCAGCCCTTCCTCGACGCCTACCTCGAGGGCCGCACGCCCAGCCCGTGTGTCGACTGCAACTCCTACGTGAAGTTCGGCGCGCTGCTGGGCAAGGCACTGCGCCAATTCGAGTGCGACGCGGTTGCGACCGGCCACTACGCCCGGGTCGACGGACTGGAGGACGCCGACGCTCCGGGCGGCCGACGCTACCGACTATTGGCTGGACTTGACTCAGAAAAGGACCAGTCGTACTTCCTCTACGGGCTGCGCCAGGACCAGCTGGCGCACACCATGTTTCCGCTGGGCGACCTGACCAAGCCGCAGGTCCGTGATGTTGCGCGGCGCCACGGCCTCATCACAGCGGAGAAGCCTGAGAGCCAGGAGATCTGCTTCGTGCCCGGCGGCGACTATCGCACCGCCTTGCGCGATCGCGCTGGTTGGACGGAGACGCCCGGACCGCTGCTGGGCGTGGATGGAGCGCAGTTGGGTGAACATCGCGGGGCTGCCGCGTACACGATCGGCCAGCGCACGGGTCTTGGGGTGGCCGTGGGCGAGCCGCGCTATGTGGCCGCCATCGATGCCCAGACGAACGTCATCATCGTGGGCCGGCGCGAAGACCTGTATCGCGACGAGTTCTCAATGGAGCGCGTCTCATTTGTTGCCGGTGAGCCACCGCGCGACGAGTTCACTACGCACATCAGAATTCGTCATCGCGCCACGCCAGTCCAAGGGACGGTCAGCCCATCCTCGAATGGCGACTGGCACGTCCGACTCGACGTACCAACCTGGGCGCCGGCGCCGGGCCAGGCCGCGGTGTTTTACAACGGCGACGAGGTGGTCGGCGGCGGCAGGATCGCCAGTGCCTGAGATTGCGCCCGCACCGGTCCTATCGGTATTGGTCGGCCTCTTCCACACCGGGCTCTATCTGCTGATCCGCGGCACCGGTGGTTTGCGCCTGGCCTTCGTTGGCCTCGCGGCGATCCTGGGCGCCTATGCGGGCCAGGCGTTGGGCGCGCGCCTGGGCGACCCGCTCCAGATCGGTGACTTTGGCCTCATCTACGCCTCGGTCCTGGCATGGGCGGGCATCCTGATCATCGTCGCGGCCAGCGTGATGGCCTCTAACCGGGCTGCACGATGACGACGAACGATGTCAACCTGATCGTCGCCATAGCTGCAGGCATCGCGCTGGGCTTCATCGCCCTTGCGGCGCTGATCGCGGCGATTTCTCTGTGGCGCCTTTCGCGCGACGTGCGCCTCGTCTCCCGCTCAGCCGCGGAAGTGCTAACCATCGTCAACACCGAGTTGCCCGCAACGCTCAAGGAACTGCGTCAGGCGGCAACCAACGTCGACCGCCTATCGGCCGAGCTCCAGCCGCGCGTCGCGCGGGTCGACGCGCTTCTCGACGAGGCAGAGGGCAGCGTCGCGTCACTACGCGCGACCATCGAAGCGGCGGAGGACATCGTGCGCGGGCCCGCGGCAGCAATGGACCGTGCCAAGCGCACGGTCAACGCGGTCGGGGCGGGCATCGCCGGCAGCGCGGAGCGGTTGCGCCGCCAGGTCCAGGGTCGCCGCTAGGGCTGTACGCCCAGCTCCGCCGTCAGCTCGTCAGCCTCACGGCTGATACCTAGCTCAGCCATCAGATCGCGCGCCTGGGTCAGCTTGGTGCGGCCCTCGTCCCGATGCCCCAGCGTCAGCAGCGCCCGGCCCCAATCGCGCTCGACGCGTGCCACGAACGGGCGGGCACCCATATTCGTGAATTGGGCCGTGGCGCTCTCGAAGTCAGCCAGCATCCTGGCCTGGTCGCGCTCGCTGGCGGGCCTCTTCGCCTCAGTGTCGGCACGCCGCCAGACGATCGTCGCTTCGCCGAACAGGTCGCCGATGTGGCGCGACTCCTCGATCGCCTCGTCGAATGTGTGGCCGCGCGTATCGAAGTTGCCCATGCTCGCCCCAAGCGAGCGCAGGTAGGCCGCAATAGATGGCTTGAAGATGCGCTGCTCAGTCATCTGAGCGATCTCGCCGCTGCGGTCAAAGGCAATCTTGGCCGCCTCAAACTTGCCCTGGCGCATGTATGCATCGCCCAGCACGAAGTTGCTCGCCACGACGCACGCGGCTGCGCCGGCCGCCTCGGCCAGCTGGGTGCATTGCGTTGCCAGGGGCACGGCGGCGTCCAGGTCGCCCCGGATGGAGTGCAGGTTCGATTCTCCGATCAGCACGTCGACTCGAACCACGACGTCGCCCTGCTCGGCGAGGGCCTTTGACCTGGCCACCGCGAGCTGAGCCTTGGCGAACTCACCCAATCGGGCGTAGCCGATCGCGAGTGCGACCAGCGCGAAGGAGGAGCCGACGAAGTCGCGCTTCTGCTCGAGCAGCGGCTGTACGGCTTCCAGGCGCCCCACGCCCTCGCGCATCCGGCCGCTGAAAACCTCGTACAGGCCGACGATCGACGTCGACAGCGCGGCAATCATTGGATCGTTCAGCTCCCGACCAATCTCATTGACGCGGTCGAGTGAGCGCGCCAGCTCCGGATCGTCAATCGGGCTGCCACCGCGCAGCTGGCTCAACAGGGCTATCGCGAGGTGGACGTCGGCCTCAAGCTTCAAGTCGCCCAGCTCAGCCGACTGAGCCACGAGCGGCCTCAGTATTGCCAGCTGCTCCTTATCGCCCAGGAAGCTGAAGCCGGCCTGTGCTCGGCCGAGCTCGATCTGGATTCGGCGTCGGCGGACCGCTGCCGGGGCTGCCGGGTCGTACGGCGGCAAGAGGACGGATGCTCGGCCGTACAGCTCGTACGCCTCGGTGATGGCATTGCGGTCGATGGCGAACTTGGCCGCCTGCT
>JBDTUR010000193.1:0-3538 GCA_040007635.1 Chloroflexota bacterium | reverse complement strand
TCGCCTCGCCCAAGGAGCTGCTCGAGGCAGCCGAAGCGCTGGGCGTCGAGTTCATGCCCTGCCAGATGACGATGGACATGTTCGGCCTCAAGCGCGAGGACATGATCGACGGCCTGGGCGAGCCGGTTGGCGCAGCCACGGTGCTCGAGCTGATGACTCAGCCCAACACCGCCAGCTTGTTCATCTGATGATCACCGATCAACCAGCCATCAACCGCACCATCGACGCCCGCGGCAGCTTCTGCCCGGGGCCACTGATGGAGCTTATCCGCGCCATTCGCGAGTCGGCCGTGGGCACGGTCATCTGTGTTCGGTCCTCGGATCGCGGATCACGGATCGACATCCCAAAGTGGGTGGAGAAGGCCGGCCACCGGTTGGTCGGCGTCAACGAGGTCGACGGCGTCGACGAGATCGTGGTCGAGAAGCTCCACTGATGGAACGGGTCCTGATCCTGGGCGGAGGGGTTGGCGGCACGATCGTCGCCAACCTCCTGGCCCGGAAGCTGCGCCGCCAGATCGACGATGAAGAGATCGAGGTGACCGTCGTCGATCGGCTGGGTAACCACGTCTACCAACCCGGTTTCATGTACATCACGTTCGGCAACGAGCAGGAACAGGACCTCTCGCGGCCGGAGCGATCGCTGCTCGACGGGCGCGTCAAACTCGTGGTCGATGAGGCGACGCGCGTCGACGAAACGAGCCACATCGTCACCCTGGCAAGCGGCGCGACGCTGCCTTATGACCAGCTCGTCCTGGCCACCGGCTCGCGCATCGCGCCCGAGGAGATCGAGCATTTCGATACCCAGGCGCATCATTTCTACACCGCCGACGCCGCGCGCAGCATGCGCGCCGCATTGGACGCCTTCAGCGGCGGCTCGATCGTGGTCGCCATTGCCGGCATGCCCTACAAGTGCCCGCCCGCGCCACTCGAGGTGTCATTCCTGATCGAGGCCGAGCTGCGCCAGCGCGGCCTGCGTGACAAATCCCAGGTTCATTTCTGCTCGCCCATCGGCCGCGCCTTCAGCATCGAGACCGTCAGCGAGATGGCGACACCGGTCCTCGAGGAGAAGGGCATCGAGCTGCACACGTTCTTCAACGTCGAGGCGATCGATCCCGCCCGGAAAGTGGTCCAGAGCCTCGAGGGCGAGGAACTGCAGTACGACCTGCTTGTCCTGATCCCGCCCCACCACGGCGCCCAGTTCCTGATCGACTCCGGTCTGGCCCCCGCCCCCGGCGGTTGGCTGCCGACCGACCACCACACCCTCCAGGTCGGGGGACGACCCAACGTCTACGCCCTGGGCGACGCGACCGATCTGCCGCTTTCCAAGGCCGGGTCGACGGCGCATTTCGAGGCACCCATCGTGGCCGAGCGCATCGCGGCCTGGGTCACGGGTAAGCCGCTCAATGAGAAGCGCGCCAACTACACCGGTCGGGTCATGTGCTTCTTCGAGATCGGCGACGGCAAGGGCACGCTATTGCGCTTCGATTACGACCATCCGCCCCGGCCGCCCAAGCCCAACCGGATCTGGCACCTGGGCAAGGTGCTCTTCAACAAGACCTACTGGCACACAGTGCCGCGCGGCCGCGTCTGACCGCGCCAATTCGCGCCGAGCGGCGCCAGTTGAATACGAATATCCCTCCCGACGGCGGTCGTCCCGCAGCGCGACCGCCGTCGGACTTTATCCGTCCTCAGGTGTTCAGTCGGCCAGGCTCGCGATGATGTCCGGCCAATACCGATAGAGCAGGTGGTGCCCTTCGTCGGGGTACATGCGCAGGCTGGCGCCCGGGATGACGTCCGCGAGATGAGTCGCCATTTGAACAGGCACGGTCTCATCGCGGCCACCCTGCCAGATGCTCACCGGCACGCGCAGCTCGGCCGGCTCGAAGCCCCACGGCTTGGTCAGGACGAGGGCCTCGTCATACATGCCGCGGCCGCCCTGGCGATACAGCTCGGCCGAATTGGCGATCATCCGGCTGCGCAGCTCCGGCTCGGCCAGCACCGCCTGATCGGCGGCGCACATGTCCGCGACCGACTTCTCGAAGAATTTCTCGGCGTCGCTGCGCTGGCCGCGGCCCCAATGCCACATGGCGAGGCGAATGATCCACGGCGCGCGATTGGCAAACCGCACGGCGTGGCGGTCGCGCCAGCGCAGATAGCCGTCGTCGGTTGGCTTCGCGAGCGGCGCGGCCGGGCTGACGGCCGCGATCGCTTCGACGCGTGACGGCAGTACGAGGCCGCAGGCGAGCCCGTATGGTCCGCCACCGGACCACGCCACGATCTTGAAACGCTCGATGCCCAGGTGCTCGGAGAGCTCAGCCACGTCGCTGGGCCATTCGAGCAGCGACCTTCCCGGCTGCGGGTCGGATAGGCCGATGCCCGGCCGATCAACCGCGATCAGCCGCAGGCCGTGCTCGAGTGCCGGCGCGTCGGGCGGACACACGACCCGCGTGGTGCCGAAGCCGTGAAAGAAGAAGACCGGTTTGCCGTGCGGATTGCCCCACTCGGACCAACCCAGCCGACGTCCGTCGGCCAAGCGCAGCAAATGGTCTTCAGGACGCGGACCCCGCTCGACCTCACGCGTTCGAACGGCTGGCCGCGCCGGTGCTGGTATCGCGGTCAATGACGCTCCCCGCTGATGTTGTCATGCGTAGTATGGCGATTGATCGCAACTTCGACGGAGTGAGGAGGTCACATGTTCAGCGGCTGGACCGATCGTCGCGCGGTTGCCCCCATCGTGGCCGAGCTCGTGGGCACGTTCCTCTTCTTCTTCGTGGGCATGGGCGCCGTGGCAAGCCTTGACCGTGCTGCCGCATCTGGGGGCACGGTCGACGCGGCCGCGGGCCTCGTGGTGGTGGCGCTGGCGCACGGCATCGTCCTGGCGGTGCTGGTGAGCGCCCTGGGCGCCATCAGCGGCGGCCACTTCAACCCCGCGATTACGTTCGGCGTATGGCTCGCGGGCCACCTTGTTTGGCGCCGCGCGACGGCGTACGTCGTAGCACAGCTCATAGGTGCGCTGCTGGCCGCCATCGCACTGCGCGCAGTGTTCAGCGCGGCGGTGTCGCCCAGCCTGGGCACGCCCGCGCTCGGAACGGGCGTTGATGTCCTCGGGGGCATCTTGGTCGAAACCGTGCTCACCGTGATCCTGCTGGCCGCTGTTTTCGGCACGGCCATCGATCCCCGAGCGCCCAGGATCGGCGGCCTCGCAATCGGCTTCGCGGTCGCGGCCGACATCCTGATGGGCGGCCCGCTCACGGGCGCTGCCATGAACCCCGCGCGCTGGTTCGGACCGGCGGCCGCCACGGGCCTGTGGGACAACTGGTACGTGTGGATAATCGGCCCGCTCCTTGGCGCAGCGATCGTGGCTTTCGCCCACCGCTACCTGTTCGCTGAAGAGGTCAGCCTCGCACGGACGCCCGCCGAGCCGATGGCCTAGTCCGCGCCAGCGGCCACGCCCCGAAGGAGGCCGTTCGGACCAAGAGTCTGTGACTCACGGCCCTCAGACATATCAGCCGGCGATGACACACTCCGGGTTGAGATGC
>JBDTUR010000192.1:0-3582 GCA_040007635.1 Chloroflexota bacterium | reverse complement strand
CGTGGCCGCGCAACAGGCGCGCGCCGCAGCCCGCCCAAAGAAGCGCGGCTCGTGGGGCAAGCGCCTGATCGTGGGTGCGCTGCTCATTTCGCTGCTCGCGGTCGCCGTGGTCGCCCTGCCGCCACTTTCAGGCAACCTCTTTCGCACGCTGGCCAACGCCAACCCAGACTTGATGCGCATCGGTCTCATCGCTGACGCCGTTGGCGCGACGATTGGCGACCGGCCCGACACCCCCGCCGGCACCGACCCCACGCTGGTCGACTTCAACATCGCCACGGGCGCGAGCGCGATGGACATCATCAATGACCTGGTTTCGCGCGAGCTGGTCACTGACAAAGTGGCATTCACGTGGCTGCTCGTGACCGGCGGTGGGATCGACAAGCTCGAGGCGGGAGTGCATCAACTCAATCGCACGATGACGCCGCGCGAGGTGGCTGCTGCGCTCGTCGCGCCGGGCACGCCGCTGGGTAACGGTGGTCCGGTCGTACTCCGTCTTGGCCTGCGAATCGAGCAGATCGATGCCTATCTCCAGACTTTGCCACTCGACAACCTTGACCCCGACCAGTTCTACCAACTGGCCAGCAGTCCGCCCGACAGCCTGCGCCAGAAATTCCCGTGGCTGAGCGTCATCCCGCAAGGTCGGAGCCTCGAGGGCTTCCTTGGCTCGGGTGCATTGAGCGTCGATCCGTCGATCGATGCCGAGGGCATGATTGAGCTCCTTCTTGGGGCCTGGCAGAACAGTCCGTCGTACGCGCTGATAGCCCAGGCCCAGCAGAGCGGCAAGGACTTCTACCAGGCCGTCATCCTCGCGAGCATCGTCGAGCACGAGGCGGCCCTCGATTCCGAGATGCCGCTCATCGCCGGGGTCTACCAGAACCGGATCGACGGCCTGCTGCCCACGCATCTGCTCAATGCCGACCCGACGATCATCTACGCCAAGGACACGATGCTGCTGCGCGAACAGCATGTCAGCGAGTGGCCGGATTACGAGTTCTGGACGCTACGCGATTTGAACGGCGTGGGTTCGTTCGAGCCCACACCAGATCTTGCCTCTTTTCAGACTTACCATTCGCGCAACCTGCCCGACTGGCCCATCTGCTCACCCGGCATGGCCGCACTTGCCGCAGCCTTGAGCCCCAACACGGCCGACGGCTACCTCTATTTCGTGGCCAAGCGTGACGGCAGCAACACGCACGCTTTCGCGCGGACCTACGCTGAGCACCAGGCCAACATCCGCCTCTACTGGGGCGACGGCGCGACAGCCGAGCCAACACCTTCTGAGGGAGCAACGCCATGACCCTGGTAGCCGGACGAATTCCCACTCAGGCTGACGAGGCCCGCTGGCGGCTGGCAGACACGGCTGCCCGCCCACGCCGGTTATCGGCCCTGCGCGAGCGCATGGAGCGCGAGGGAGTGGGTGCCTACTTCGGCGTCCGGCGCGAGAACATCCGCTATCTGACCGGGCTCGAATTCTCCGAAGGTGAGGAGAAGGGCGCCGGCAGCTCGGGCCAGTTCCTCGTTTCCGC
This sequence comes from Chloroflexota bacterium, assembly GCA_040007635.1. Lineage (GTDB taxonomy): Bacteria > Chloroflexota > Limnocylindria > Limnocylindrales > CSP1-4 > JALYGJ01. The sequence continues at coordinate 2,056 of JBDTUR010000192.1, read as the reverse complement.
CGCTGACCTCGTCGTGCTCGCCGACTCGCGGTATTTCATCCAGGTCGTCGAGCAGTGCCCCGACGCACGCATGGAGAAGGTCTACAACGACTTCTTCGACCGCTGGCCCAAGTTGCTCGCCGGTGTTGGGTCGCCCAAGCGCGTCGCGGTTGAGGGCAACTTCGTCTCGAGGCTCACTTGGGATCGGATGGTCGCGGCCGCCCCGGACGTTGAGCTCATTCCTGCCGAGAACTGGGTGGAGGCGCAGCGCCAGACCAAAGAATCCGAAGAGATCGAGCGTGTTGCCGCGGCCTGCGCGGTCGCCGACGCGGCGCTCGAGCGGGTGTCGCGCACCATCAAGGTGGGCATGAGCGAGCACGACGTGGCACTGGCGCTCGAATGGGACATGCGGACCAATGGCGCTGAGGCGCTCGCCTTCGACACGACGGTCCTGTCCGGGCCGCGCGCCGCCTTGCCGCACGGCTCGCCGGGCGCGCGCCGCATCGCGGCCGGTGAGGTGCTACTCTTCGACTTTGGCGCGCAGGTGTGCGGCTACCGCAGTGACACGACCCGCACGTTGTTCGTGGGCGAACCCTCGTCGCGCGACTTGGATATCTACACGCTCGTCGCGCGCGCCCAGCAAGCGCCGATCGACGCGCTGGCCGCCGCGCTTGCCGGCGGCGGGCCGCTGCCATCAGGTCGTTCGCTGCACATCATCGCCCGCGACATCATTGCCGCCGCGGGCCATGGTGATCACTTCGGCCATGGCCTGGGCCACGGCATTGGTCTCGCCACGCACGAGCTGCCCGGCCTTGGCCTCTCCGCCGTCGACACGCCCATGCCCACACCGACGACTTTCACCGTTGAGCCTGGCGTTTATCTCGAGGGTGAGATGGGCGTGCGCATCGAGGACACGATGGTGCTGGATGCAGCGGCGGGCCGGCTCGAGCACCTGAGCCTGTTTCCGCGGGAAGTCGTCGTAGTCGGCTAAAACGATTCTGCCTTCGCAGCGACGCCTCACGGCTGCTGCTGCGCGCCTCCGACCAGCTCCCGCAGATGCGGTTGCTGGCCGTCGGCTAGCATGCCGCCGTGATCTCGACAGGTGACCTCAAGAAGGGTGTCGTCATCCAGCTGGATGGCGAGATCTGGCAGATCCTCGACTACCACCACATCAAGATGGGCCGCGGCTCGGCGCAGGTGAAGATCAAGCTGCGCAACGTCAAGCGCGGCCAGACCGTTGAGCGCTCGTTCCAGGCAGGCGACAAGTGGCCGCGCGCCTACCTCGAGAACCGCCAGGTCCAGTACCTATACGGCGACGGGAACGAGTTCAACTTCATGGACACGTCGTCCTATGAGCAGTTCTCGATGACGCGGGAGCAGCTTGGCGATGCGGCCAACTACCTCGTCGAAGGCATGATGGTCGACCGCACTTCCTACGAAGGCGAGACCATCGGCGTTGAGCTGCCGGTCACTGTCGACATGGCCGTCACGGAGACGGAGCCGGGCTTCGCCGGCGACACCGCATCAGGCGCGCGCAAGCCCGCAACGACCGCGAGCGGCCTCGTGGTCCAGGTGCCGCTCTTCGTCGGCGTGGGCGACACCATCCGCATCGACACCCGCACGGGCGACTACCAGACCCGCGTCTAACCCTTTCGGAGCTCGCTGGTTTCAGCTAAATCGCGCGGTTTCAGCCAAATGGATGCGGGCGCGTTCGGCCAAGCGCTTGCGGGGTCCTGAGTCCGGTCAACAGGATGCGGCAGCGTCCATTTGAGCGGGAAAAGGGCCGATTCCGGTGTCGCCGCACTTCCGACCGAACGCGCCAGCGTTCAAATGGGAGGAACGCATCGCGGACCACCGACCCTGGCGCGGTAGGGTAGGGGCGTGCGGGAGCCAGTCGAGCCTCAGGCGGCAGAATCGAAAGCGGCGAGCCTGCCGATCCTGTCAGTCGGTGACCTGACCGCGCTCGTCAAGAACACGCTGCGCTCGCAGCCGAGGCTGCGCGAGGTCTGGGTCGAAGGCGAAGTCGGCCAGGTCAGCATCAGCGCCGCCGGTCACTGCTATTTCACGCTCAAAGACG
>JBDTUR010000191.1:0-3613 GCA_040007635.1 Chloroflexota bacterium | reverse complement strand
CACCAGGTCGACCTTTTCGGTCAGGGCGAGGTCGATCGCTCGCGCGAACGCCGTGAACTGGCGCTCGCGTTGTTCGGCGGCCTGGGGGCCCAGGTCGTCGTGGCGCGCGCCGAGGTGCACGTCGGCCATGTGCAACAGGCGTGGCATGTGGCTAGTGACTACCTCGCTGCATTCGGTTCTTGCCTCGAACGGTGCGGGCCTGCACCGCAATCGTGGAGCCAATTCTGACACCCGATCGGAGTGGGCCGACATGGGAAGGAAGTGCTACCAGCCTACCGTGCTACCTCCGCAGCGACGCCTGCGGGCTGCTGCTGCGCGTTCGTTGCGAGCCGGCGCGAACCGCGCCTGCTCGCCGCCTCACTTGCGGTGGTAACCTCTTGGTCGTTACCGGTGCGCCCAGTCCACGATCTCGGCACAGCACCTGGATTGCGCGGCGCCCGGCCTTTTCGATCAGACGCCCCGCAGTTTGTGCTTGCTCGCTTAGGTCAGCCTGAACGCCCGGTCGGTATCGCTGAATCGCTGACCACGGGGAGATCCAGGCCGTGTCCTACGCAGATCGAAATGTCACTTGTGCTGATTGCGGCGTCGAGTTCATTCACTCCGCTGCCGATCAGGAGTTCTACGCCCAGAAAGGGTTCGCGTCGGACCCCAAACGCTGCCCTTCATGCCGTGCCTCGCGCCGCCAGATGCGCGACTCGAGCAGTGGCTTCGACGTGCGTGAGATCGGCGGGCCGCGCGGCTATGAGCGCGGCGATGACCGCCCGCAACGCGAGTACTTCGCAGTGATCTGCTCCAAGTGCGGCAACGCGGCCCAGGTGCCGTTCAAGCCGCGCCAGGACAAGCCGGTCTACTGCTCGGACTGCTTCCGCGATGTTCAGGGCGCGGCTGGCTAAGCCGTCACGGCTGGCTAAGCCTGCGCGACAAGCTTCCTGAAACGCGGCCACGCGGCCGTCAGATCGCGCCCGACCAACTCGCTAAGCGACGCCACGTCGGGCGCGAAGTAGCTCGTCAACTCTGCTTCCAACGCGGGCGACAGCGGGTCGCGCGGTTTCTGGCGCGTGTTGGCGTCCCACAGGAACTTGAGCGGCGCCGTCAGGACGCGGAACACCGGCGCGGGGAGCACCCGTCGTATGCCTGATTCCACGCCCCGCAGGCTCGCGCGCACGCGCTGCAGTGCCGGCACGCGGCGCACGTTGTTGGCGTTGACGACGTCCATCTCCGACGGCACGAAATCTGGGTCAACGCCCAGGAAATCCAGTACGCCGCGGTAGGTTTCGAGTGGCCGCGCGGCGAGATCTTCGAGCAGCGCGAAGTGGACTCGATCGCGGCCGAATAAGTCAAGGAAGCGCTGCACTTGCGGCGTCATCTTGCATGCCTCGTGATACTGCAGCCCCGCCGTGTACGGGGCCGCGGGCGGCAGGCGCCGGCCCTCCCGGCGATCACTTTCAGCCGCAAGGGCAGTCGCGAAGTCGGTGATGTCGTCGCGGCCCATCCAGACCTGCTGCTGGTGGCGCGAGTGGATGGATGTGACCGGGTCGCGCAGCATGATCAGGATGCGCGCGTCCGGCGCGAACTCATGGATGAGGCGCGCGGCCTGCGTCGAGTGCAGGTAGACGTGCGACGACTCGCCCACCACCTTTTCATCGCCGGCGCCCGCGAAGTGGCCCAGATACTCATTTAGGTCGCGCGTGAAGTAGCCGCCGTCGGCTTCGCTGCCTGAGTCCAGGTCGGGCACGAAGCCCGAATAGCGCGGCTCCTTGCGGGCCGTCATGAAGATCTCAGGATGCTGCCCAAGATAGGTGTGCATCGACGTCGTGCCGGCTTTCATCGCCCCGGCCTGGAAAAAGTTCGGCCTGCGCGCGGCCGCCTCGTGGCTCACCCGTTGAGCCTACCCGCCGCGCCGACCTTCAGCCAAATGCAGAACTGGTCTGCGCCGATTCGGGGTCTTCGTGTCAGCCGCCTGACCATTCCAGCGCCTGACACGAAATCAGCCCGAATCCGACTCCCAGGCGAACCTGATGCCTAACCAGTCCTGCATTTGACGCGAACCGGTCCTCCCAAAAGGACGCTGTTGCGTTCAGGCGGCGCCCCCTCGGGCCACGGCACACGCAGATTTCCCCCATCAGGACGCTGCCGCGTGCGGCTGGGGGCGATTCCAGCCACGGCGGAACGCGGGCGCGTCCAAACGGGAGAAACGGGCCGGTCGAACGGCCCCGGCCCGCGGGCTAGCGCGACTCGATCGGGACGTACTTCCGCTCGCGCGCCCCGGTGTAGACCTGGCGCGGCCGGCCGATGCGCGAATCCGGGTCGGTCATCATCTCGCGCCACTGGGCGATCCAGCCCGGCAGGCGGCCGATCGCAAAGAGCACCGTGAACATCTCGGTCGGGAAGCCCAGCGCCCGATAGATCAGGCCGCTGTAGAAGTCGACGTTGGGATAGAGCTTGTGGTCGACGAAGTAGGGATCGGTCAGCGCGACTTCCTCGAGCTCCTTGGCGATTTCGAGCAGCCTGTCCTCCGCGCCCAGCTTGGCCAACAGCTTGTCCGCAGCCGCTTTGATGATCCGCGCGCGCGGGTCGTAGTTCTTGTAGACGCGGTGGCCAAAGCCCATCAGGCGGAACGAGTCGTTCTTGTCCTTGGCGCGGTCGACCCACTTGGCAACGTTGCCGCCGTCAGCGTCGATCCGCTGGAGCATCTCGAGCACTTCCTGGTTGGCGCCGCCGTGCAGCGGACCCCACAACGCGGAGATCCCGGCTGAGATCGAGGCATACAGGTTGGCCTGGCTGGAGCCTGCAATTCGGACGGTAGCGGTGGAGCAGTTCTGCTCGTGGTCGGCATGGAGGATGAGCAGGATGCGCAGTGCCCGCGCCGCGTCGGGATCGATCCGGTAGGGCTCCGCGGGCAAGGCGAACATCATGCGCAGGAAGTTGCTCTCGTAGTCGAGCGAGTTGTCGGGGTAGATGAACGGCTGGCCGACCGAGTGCTTGTACGCCAGCGCCGCGATGGTGGGCATCTTGGCGATCAGTCGGACGGTCGAAATGTCGACGCTCTCTGCGTCGCGCGGGTCCATCGAGCCCTGGTAGAACGTGGAAAGTGCCGCCACGGCCGCGGCGAGGATACCCATTGGGTGCGCGTCCATGGGGAAGCCTTCGAAGAAGCGCCGGAACTCCTCGTGCAACAGGGTGTGGCGCGTCACGAGGTCGGTCCACGCGGCCAGCTGCTCGCCAGAGGGCAACTCGCCGTACAGCAGCAGGTACGCCGTCTCGAGGAAGGTCGAGCCCTCCGCGATCTGCTCGATGGGATAGCCGCGGTAACGCAGGACGCCCGCTTCACCATCGAGGTAGGTGATGGCACTCCGTGTCGCGGCGGTGCTGCCAAAGCCGTAGTCGAGCGTGATCACGCCCGCGTCGCGCAGCAGGGTGCTGACGTTGATTGCCGGGTAACCCTCGCTGCCGCGTTCGATCGGGAAGGTGAAAGTGCGCTCGCCGATGCGTAGCTCAGCGGTGCTGGGTTCGGTCTGCGACCCGGGCCGCTCGGTGGGTGTGAGCGTGGTCATGGCGTTGGTGCTCCACAGCTGTTGGCGCCGCATAGAAATGGATTACCGCGCACCGTAGT
>JBDTUR010000190.1:0-3664 GCA_040007635.1 Chloroflexota bacterium | reverse complement strand
GACGGGAGTTACCCGCTACCCTGCGTCGCGGAGCTCGGACTTTCCTCGTGTCAGTAACGGCTTGCGCCGACGGGACACGCGACCATCCGACCATCTCGCTGGCACTGCCGATTCTACCGCCGGCGAGTCCCCAGACTGCTAGGGTCCGATGGTGCGCCACTCGGCTCTACTACTGATTGTCGTGATCGTCACCGCCTGCTCTTCAGCGGCGCGATCATCGGGCTCGCCAGGTCCGTCGGTCTCGCCAGGTCCGTCGGTCTCGCCAGGTCCATCGGTCTCGCCAGGTCCATCGGGCAGTCTGCATTCTGAAACGGCCTCCGGGCCGTATTTACTGACCTTCGATTTGCCGAAAGCCACCTGGGCCGCCGGGGAGCAGATCAACGGCGAGGCTCGCCTGATACTGACGCAGGGGGATGCGGTCGACTTGGGTGGCTCAGGCGGCGGCTTGATCGCGTTCAGCTACGCCGAGGTTGGCGGCCTCGACCGCCATATGGATGGCATCGTCACGGCCGACTGTAGGCCGCGCCGACTCACCGCGAATGCGCCATTCACCAGCGGGCTGCAAGGAGGCGGCTCCTACAACCCTGGCGAGCCGAACGAGGACTTCTACCGTGCGTTCATGACTGCGCCCTATGTCGCGCTGCCGGAAGGGACCTGGGACATCGCTGCCGTCACGATGTTCAGCGAAGGTGCCTACTGCTCGGGCACCAACTTCAGCTTCGGGACGACCGTTCGGGTAACGATCACGCCCAAATAAAGCTGGCCGCTCACCCCTTGGCCGCTCGTTCCATCGCGGCGGCCGCGGCGGGGTCGTCGAGTGCCAAGTTGGCGAGGGCGTCGGCTTGGACGTTGTTCTCGCGCCGCTCGTGGCGCAGCGACCACCGATCAAATTGGCGCAGCAGCTCCATCGCGCGCGCAGCCAGCGGCCGTATAAGCGGATGCTTGATCTTCCAGCGGCCGCTCAGCTGCTCGACGATGAGCATCGAGTCGAGCACGAGCTCGACTTCGCGCGCGCCCATTGCCAATGCCTTTTCGAGCGCCAGGATCACGCCCATATATTCGGCGTAGTTGTTCGTCTGGATGCCCAGTGGGCGGCTGATGACGGCGACGGGCGGGCAGTCGGGCCTGGCAGCGTCAAAGCGCGACGCATCGATGATCACCGCACCAGACGCGGCTGGCCCGGGGTTGCTGCGGGCGGCGCCGTCGGCCCGGATGAGGACGCGCAAGAGAGTCAGCGCCGCTCCCCGATCGCGCCGTTGACCTCGAGGATGGCGCGCGTGATGTTGATGCCCCGCGGGCACGCGTCGACGCAATTGAAGATCGTCCGACAGCGCCACACGCCGTCCTGATCAGCCAGGATCTGCAGCCGCTCATGGGCGTGATCGTCGCGCGAGTCGAAGACGAAGCGGTGGGCATTGACGATCGCCGCCGGACCCACGTATTCGGGCTGGGCCCAGAACGACGGGCAGGACGAGGTGCATGCGGCGCACAGGATGCATTTGGTGGTGTCGTCGTAGCGCTCTCGCTCATGGGCCGACTGATGGCGCTCGGCGTTGGCCGGCGGCTCGTCGTCCGCCATCAGATAAGGCATGACGCTGCGGTACTTGGCGAAGAACTCGTCCATGTCGACGACAAGGTCCTTGATGACCTTCATGCCCGGCAGCGGGGCGACGCTGATCTTCTTGCCCAGCTGGTCGACGCGGATCTTGCACGCGAGGCGATTGCGGCCGTTGATCATCATCGCGTCCGAGCCACACACGCCGTGGGCGCACGACCGCCGGAACGTCAACGAACCATCCGACTCCCACTTGATCCGGTGCAGAAGATCGAGCACCCTATCCATCGGGTCGGATTGGACGACGTACTTCTCCCAGTGCGGCTTCTCATCCCGCTCGGGATCGAAGCGCTGGACGCGCAGCTCGACCTGCATCAGTAGGTCCGCGGTTTGGGCTGGAACTTGGTGATGGTCACCGGCTTGTACCGGAGGTCCGGCCCGCCCTCGGCGCGATATGCCAGTGAGTGCTTGAGCCAGTCGGTGTCATTGCGCTCAGGGAAGTCCTCGCGGAAGTGACCGCCGCGCGACTCAGTGCGGGCGAGTGCTGCGGCAACAGTCGCTTCAGCACAGTCGAGCAGATAGCCCACCTCGCGCGCCTCCAACAGCTCGGTATTGAAGACGCGGCCGGTGTCTTTAACAGAGACGGTGGCGTAGCGGGCGCGCAGGTCGCGCAGCTTGCGGGTCATGTCGTTGAGCGATTGCGCGGTCCGGAAGACGCCACAGTCCTCCATCATCGCGTCGGCCAGCTCGAGCCTGATGTGTTGCGCGTTCTCGCCACGCGATTGGTTGCGGATGGCCTCGATTTCAGCGCGGACCGGCTCCGCCGCGTCGGCCGCAACCTCTGGCAGCACCCCGCCGGCGGCGCGCACATCCTCAGTCATCGATCGACCGGCGCGCCGACCAAAGACCAGGATGTCGAGCAGCGAGTTTGTCCCCAACCTGTTCGCCCCATGGACGCTGACGCAGGCGCACTCGCCAGCCGCGTACAGGCCGGGCAGAACCGTGTTCTTCTCGTCCATGATCACGCGCGACTCGATCGTTGTTGGAATGCCGCCCATCGCGTAGTGCGCCGTGGGCTGAATTGGGACCGGCTGGGTGATCGGCTCGATGCCCTGGTAAACCCGGGCGAACTCGGTGATGTCGGGCAGCTTTTCGTCGATGACCTTCTTGCCCAGATGGGTCAGGTCCATGTGGACATAGTCTTTGCCGCCGATGCCGCGGCCCGCGCGGATCTCGGTCACGATCGCCCGGCTGACCATGTCGCGCGGCGCGAGGTCAAGCATCGTCGGCGCGTACCGCTCCATGAACCGCTCGCCCGAGTCGTTGCGCAGGATTCCCCCTTCGCCGCGCGCCGCCTCACTCAGCAGGATGCCGATGCCGACGATGCCGGTCGGATGGAATTGGAAGAACTCCATGTCCTCCAGCGGCACGCCGCGGCGATACGCCAACGCGACGCCATCGCCGGTCAGCGAGAACGCGTTCGAGGTGATCTTGAACATGCGCCCAAAGCCGCCGGTGGCGAACATCACCGCGGCGCTGCGGAAGACGTGGAGCGAGCCATCGGCGATGCAGTAGCCCACGACGCCCCGGGTCACGCCCTGCTCGATGAGCACGTCGACCACGTGGTATTCGTCGAAGAACTCGACGCCGTGCTTGATGCATTGCTGGTACAGCGTCTGCAGGATCATGTGCCCGGTCCGGTCGGCGGCGTAACAGGCGCGCTTGACCGGCGCCTCGCCGAAGTTGCGCGTGTGCCCGCCAAAACGGCGCTGGTCAATCTTGCCGTCAGCGGTGCGATTGAACGGCAGGCCCATGTGCTCGAGCTCAATGACCGTCTCGATCGCCTCGTTGGTGAGGACCTCCGCCGCGTCCTGGTCGACGAGGTAATCGCCGCCCTTGATCGTGTCGTACATGTGCCACTCGGGGTGGTCTTCCTCTTGATTCCCGAGCGCGGCACAGATCCCACCCTGCGCGGCGCCGGTGTGGGATCGAGTCGGATAGAGCTTTGTCAGGACGGCAGCTTTGACGCCGCTGCGCGCGAGTTCGAGCGCGGCCCACAGACCAGCGCCGCCCGCACCGACGATGACTGCCTGGTATTCGTGGACCGGC
>JBDTUR010000189.1:0-3758 GCA_040007635.1 Chloroflexota bacterium | reverse complement strand
GAGCACTTCGAGCGCATGCCCAACGGCGCGATCATGGCCAACAGCGGCCACTTCGACGCCGAGCTCGATCTCGTCGCGCTGAAGGATCTCGCCGGTGGTCGCGTGCGCAGCCTGCGCCGCGACGTCGAGGAGTACGACCTGGGCGGTGGTCGCAAGGTCTATGTCCTGGCGCAGGGCCGCCTCGTGAATCTCGCCGCAGCCGAAGGCCATCCGGCCGCGGTCATGGACATGAGCTTCGCCAACCAGGCGCTCGCCGCCGAGTACGGCGCCAAGAACCACGCGAGCCTCTCGCCCACGGTGCACGTCATGCCTGACGAGATCGACCGCGAGGTCGCGCGACTCAAGCTCGAGGCGCTCAACGTAGGGATCGACACGATGACCCCGGAGCAGGAGCGCTACGTCAAGTCCTGGCAAGAGGGCACCTAAAGCCGAGCTGGTGCCGCCGCTGGCAGCGCCGCCCCGGGGTTGACCCGCCCAGCGGGTCAACCGTCCGTAAAAGCCCGATTTGCCGCCTCGGGCGCCCGATTTGCCGCCTGGATGGGCGATTTAACCGACGAATGACCCGCCCAGCGGTCCGAATCTCGGCCGAAACGCGTTCCAGCCCTTCGGTTGGCCGATAGCGCGGACGGTTAACCCGGTCAGCGGGTCAAGCGGCCCCATTGCCCGCGTGAATGGTCAGTCGGGGATCGGCAGCTTCCAGTCCATGTTCGGTGTCGGTAGGCCCATCTCTCGTGCGAGGTAGCGCGCGTCCTCGTTGACGCCGAAGAGCGTCGCTGAGCCCTGGTTGTGCTGCCAGACAAGGCCAAGGAAATAGAGGCCGGGGATTTCGGCCACACCGCGCGTCTGTCGCGGATAGCCCATGTCGTCGAAGATCGGCAGATCGATCCAGTGGCTGAAGTCCATCCGGAAGCCGGTCGTCCAGAGCACGCTGTTGACACCCACGGCAGCCAGGTCAATCTCCTCGAGAACCTCCGGCTCGTAGGCAAACGGCTGACGATCGTCGGGCGGGACATCCAACTTGGTGGCGGCGATGAACGCTTCGATCAGGTCACGGAACTTCAGGTCGAAGAAGCCGTCCGCCCAGGCGAGGTTCTTGGCCAGATCGGGTGACAGGCGCAGCCGCTCGCCGGCGGCGCTGTCGATGCGGCCAATGAGAGTCATCCCTTCGGCCGCGAATTGGCGCAGGTTGGTGTCGTGACCGCCGCCATGGCCGGACAGATGTGGGTTTCCGGCGAAACGTAGTCGCGGATCGGCGAGCGTCTCAACGGATGGCAGCGTCACACCGACCTCTTCGCCCTGCACCGCAAGGCGCGCGACCCAGCCCAGGCAGTCAAAGCCGCGGTACTGGCGCGGCACCCTACCGGCACTACCGACTGACAGGATTACGTGCCTGCCGGAGTCGTGCAGCTCTTCGGCGAGCTGAACGCCCGACTGACCGGTACCGACTACCAGCACCGCCCCTGGCGGGAGCGAGCTCTCATTGCCATAGGCCGAGGTATGCAGCTGCACTAGGCGATGCGGCAGCTGCGCCGCGACTTCGGGAATCCGCGGTTCGTGGAAGCTGCCGGTCGCGACCACGACGCGTTGGGCGCGGATTGGTCCCTGGTCCGTGGACAGGTCGAAGCCGCCACCTGGTGCGGCGCTGAGCCGCTGCACCTCCACGCCCGTAACCACGGGCGCGCTGATCGCCGCCGCGTAGCCAGTGACGCGCTGCGCGATCGCGTCGCGCGGCATGAAGCCGTGCGGATCGTCGCCGTCGTACGCATGGCCCGGGAACGACGCTGTCCAGTTGGGCGACACCAATCGAAACGCGTTCCAGCGGTCCTGCCAGCCGCCTCCAAGCGTGGTGCGCCGATCAATCAGAACGTGTTCAACCCCGGCTTGCTGGAGCCACCAGCTCATCGTGAGGCCCGCCTGGCCCGCACCGACGATGATTGTTTCGGTCTTGCGCGGCAGGTTCACGGTCATGGCCAGCTAGATTACGGCTCATTGGCGGAGCGATACTCCGCGCCTGGCGCCGTCGATGCGTGAGGCGCATCAGATGGAGGCATAACCCAGCCCAAACACCGCGGAGTTCGGGCTTGGCAGAGACTTGCCCGCAGGAAAGCGCCCTAAGCTAGCCGCTGCGCGCATCAACCGGTGCGGGCTCACCTTTCGGGGCTGCGCTGGTACGCTTTTGAACATGACTTCAATCGTGGATGACGAGGGCTACCTGTTCACGTCCGAATCGGTGACTGAGGGTCACCCGGACAAGATGTGCGATCAGATCAGTGACGCGATCCTGGACGCGATCCTGCGCGACGACCCCATGGCGCGCGTGGCGTGCGAGACCGCGACCACCACCGGCACGGTAATCGTGCTGGGCGAGATCACGACCAGCACCTATGTCGACTTCCAGGCGGTCATCCGCGACACCGTCCGCAGCATCGGCTACACCGACGCCCGCTTCGGCTTCGACTATCGCACCTGCGGGACGCTCGTGAGCGTCCACGAGCAGTCGCCTGACATCAAGCGCGGCGTCGACGACGCCCTCGAGACGCGCGGCAAGAAAGATGTGCACGACCAGGGCGCCGGCGACCAGGGAATGATGTTCGGCTTTGCCTGCCGCGAGACCCCGGAGCTGATGCCGCTGCCGATCACGCTCGCCCATCGCCTCACGCAGCGCCTTGCCGAGGTGCGCAAGCAGGGCCTCGTTGACTACCTCCGGCCTGACGGCAAGAGCCAGGTCACGGTCGAGTATTCAAAGGGCGTACCGGTGGCGGTGCGGACCGTGGTCATCGCCGCTCAACACGATGACGACGTGGCCAACGAGCGCCTGCGCGACGACATCATCGAGATGGTCGTCAAAGAGGTCATCCCGGCCAATCTGCGCAAGGTTGAGCCCAAGATCCACGTTAACCCCACTGGGCGCTTCGTGATCGGCGGTCCCATGGGCGATGCCGGCCTGACCGGGCGCAAGATCATCGTCGACTCGTACGGCGGCATGGCCCGCCACGGCGGCGGCTGCTTCAGTGGCAAGGATCCGTCCAAGGTCGACCGTAGCGCCGCCTACGCGGCGCGCTGGGTGGCCAAGAACGTGGTCGCGGCCGGCCTCGCCGATCGGTTCGAGCTCGAGCTCAGCTACGCCATCGGCGTCGCCCACCCGGTGAGCGTGTCGATCGAGACCTACGGCACGGGCAAGATCGATGACGCGCGCATCCTGGGCCTCATCAGTCAGCACTTCGACCTGCGGCCCGGCGCGATCATCGACACCCTGGGCTTGCGCAAGCCCATCTACAAGCAGACCGCGGCATACGGCCACTTTGGCCGGCCGGAACTCGACCTGCCATGGGAGCGGACGGACCTCGCCGAGACCCTTGCCAGCGACGCGGGGCTGCGGATGCCGGAGCCAGTCGCGGCCAGCTAGGCCGCCCGAAAATCGAGGCGCGCTGCGCCCTGCTAGGGAGTCGCGCCCAGGACCTGCTCGGCTGCGTCGAGCACCGGATCGCCACCGTTGGCCTTCGTCTGGATCGTCGCGACCGTGACCGGCACACGGAGCGTTGGCGCCACGCCCTTGCCTTCGATGTGCACGTTGCCATCCGCATCCACGGCGCGGCCAATCGTGAACTGAACGGCGATGCCTTCGGGCATGATGAATTGCTGGACGCTGCCGCCGGCGCCCTCGGTCGAGTACTGGCCCACTATGAACGCGCGATCCTCGAGCGTCATGTTGTACGAGAAGAACTCGCACGCGCTCGCGCAGCCGGGACCAACCAGAA
>JBDTUR010000188.1:0-3769 GCA_040007635.1 Chloroflexota bacterium | reverse complement strand
AATGCAGGCCATCGAGGATGTCCTGTTCGTACGCCACGGTCGAGCGCGCGACGTCGGTATCTTCGAGGCGCAGGATGAACGTGCCGCCCATCTTCTTCGCGAAGAGGTAGTTGAAGAGCGCTGTTCGCGCGGTGCCGATGTGCAGCGGCCCGGTAGGTGATGGCGCGATGCGACAACGGATCGCACTCATGGCTTGTCCTGCTGACGCGCGTCGGACTTGCGGCGGGCGTCAGCCTCCGCCGCGGCGCGCGCCTTGCCGGCAGTCAGCGGCTGCGCGCCCTGGTGGCGGAACACGCCGCGCGACGGCAGATCAGCGTCACTCTTGCGGAAGTAGGCGCGCGAGGCCATCGACCACGCCGCACCACTGGAGCGGTTGTAGACCTCGAAATCAGGCGCGGCCGGGCGCTCGCCCGCCGGGCGCTCCTCCCCCTTCCCGGACTGAGCATGCTTGGGCCGCTTGGCCGCCTTGTGATTCAGCCCCTCTTCCCACCACGGGACCTCGCTTGCGGACCAGGTGTACGAACGGGTCGAGCGCGGCCGCGCTCCGGCAGGTCCACTCGTGGTCGTCTCCGCCGTAGGGGCCGCCTTCCGACGAGTAGGTCGGGCTGAAGAAGGCTCCGGGCGCTTAGTCGGTGCCATTCGGGTCGTCCCCGTAGCTCTGAGCGGCCCGGGAGCGTGGTGCGCGTCCCATTCGCGGCGGAGCAACGGGTCGGACAGGACGCGGTACGCCTCCTGGATCACGAGGAAGCGCTTGGCGTCGCCTTTGGGGGCGTCCGGGTGGTAGCGCTTGGCCAGACGCCGATGGGCCTTCTTGATGTCCGCGTCACTAGCGCCGCGCGCCACGCCAAGCGCGCGGTAAGGATCGGCCGCTGCCGCCATGGTCGTGAGCCCTCAGCCCAGCTCGGAGAATGGCGCCAAACGGAATGTCGGCACGGCCGCGGCAATCTCGATGCCGCGCGGATCCTGCGTTGGCGGGCGATGGAGATCCGCCAGACGCTCGAGAGCGGCGCTGTTCAGCGCGTTCAACTGGGACAGCGCCTCCACGGTGACGGCGCGGTTGGCCCGCTTGGCGACATCGCCGTCCTCGATCTTGATCGCGACTCCTGCCGCAGCTGAATGGGCGCCGCGCGCGCCCGCCAGCAGGCCGATGCCGCGCAATCCTTCCGCGCCGCCCTTCATGACGATCAGGCCCGGCCGGGCGCGCATGATCATCGTGTCGGGCGAGTCATGGGTCCCGCCGACCATCTCCGGCGCGGCCAGCATCGAGTCGCGCACGCGCGTCAGGTGGGGCACAAGCGGCGCCCGTGCGGCGTCTGCGGCACCAGCCGGGTCCGCGAGCAGCGCAAACGCGCGGGCAATCGCGACCAGCGGGAACGCATATGTGAGTACGCCGCAGTTGTCGATCGCGGTGACCAATGCGGAAGGTCGCACGCCGAAGATCTTCGCTATCGTGGCGGACATCGCCACCTGGGTCGGGTGGTCGGGCCGCCAGTAATCGGCCAGGCTGTAGCCGCCCATCTTGGCCATCAAAAGGCTCGCGGTATGGAAGCCCGAGCAACCCTGGCGGATGGGGCCGGGCGTTTCGCCCTCGCGCGCCAGCCGAGCCGCGGTGATCTGGTCTTCCGGCGCAAAGGCCGTGCCGCACGCCAGCAGCGATTGGGTCAAACCGGCGCGGCGCAGGATGGCTTGCACCGTGCGCACGTGGGCATCCTCACCCCGATGTGACGCGGACATGACCGCGACCTCCGGGTTGGTCAGATGGAATGCCTCTGCGCCGCCGGCCTCGAGCAGCGCGACGACACCAAAAGGTTTGACCGCCGAACGCAGCGACGTGACGTAGTCAGGGTCGCCAATGCCCTGTTGGACCTTGCCCTGGACATCGACCTGGACGACATGACCGCGGTGACGACTCTCGACGAACTGCCCGCGGTGAAACTCGACCAGCACCGGCGCCGCCACGTTGCGTGGATATTTGGCCCGCGGGAGAGCGGGTGGCAGTGTTTGCCGGACCGTTTTTCGGGCACCCGGGGATGGTCGGAGAGGCGTCTGCGCCATGCTGGCGATGGTAACGGCTCGACCGTCCGACCCATCGCGCTACGATCAGCCGAACATGCCGACTGACCCGACTGAGCCGACTGACCCCACTGACCCGGCTGACCGGACCGCCGACTTTCCCAGCCTGCACGTTTCCACCCACCCGGCCGTCCTGCACAAGCTGTCGTACCTGCGCGATGCGGCGACCGAGCCCAAGAAGTTCCGCGAGCTGGTGCGGGAGATCTCGTGGCTGGTCGGGTACGAGGCGCTGGCCGATGCGCGCGTGCGGCAGGTCAGGGTGGGGACGCCCATCGAGGAGACCGACGGGGTCAAGCTGGCCGACCGGATCGGCCTGGTGCCGATTCTCCGCGCAGGCCTGGGCATGGTCGACGCGATGCTCGAGCTGATGCCTACCGCGCAGGTCTGGCACCTGGGCCTCTTCCGCGACGAGCGGACGCTGCGCCCGGTCGAGTACTACAACAAGCTGCCCGACTCGGCGACGGTCGATCTGTGCCTGATCCTGGATCCCATGCTTGCGACCGGCGGTAGCGCGACCGCGGCGATCGACGTGTTGAAGCGCTGGGGCTCGGCGCGCATAAAGCTCTTGAACCTCATCGCCGCGCCGGAAGGCGTCCGCGCCGTCCAGGCGGCGCATCCCGATGTGCCGATCTACACCGCGGCGCTTGATCGCCAACTGAACGAGAAGGGCTACATCATGCCCGGGCTGGGCGACGCCGGCGATCGCCAGTTCGGCACCGGCGGCAGCTGAGGTTTCGCTGGGCTAGCCCAGGAAGATCAGCTTCAGCCCCGCCAGCGCGAGCACTGCGCCAAGTGCATACCTGAGTTGCGGGGGACTGGCGCGGCGACTGCCAATCTCCGCTCCGATGACCGCGCCCACCAGGACGGCGGCGATCCACAGCGGCAGCGACGCGGGCACACCGCCCACCGCGCTGATGTTGCCGCTCAGACCGGCGATCGAGTTGACGAGGATGAAGCCCGACGCGAGGCCCGACGCCTGGCGCGTGGTGGTCCAGCCAGCGAGGATCAGCAGCGGCGAGAGGAAGATGCCACCACCCGTTCCAGTGAGGCCTGAGAGCAGCCCGATTGCGCCGCCTACGACGAGCGCGGGGAGGAGCGGAATTCGCGGAGGTTCGTCGGTGCTCTCATCGGCGGCGCGGCGCGCGGTCCTCAGGAACCCGGCCGAAGCGACGAGCAGGACGGCGCCCAGGAGCGGTTTGTAGAGACTGGGTGGGATGTGAATCGCGCCACCGATGAACGCGAGCGGGATGCTCGCGACGACCAGCGCCAGGAGCGCGCGTGGCTGAAGGAGGCCCGCTCGCCAGAAGCGGATCGTGACGAAGCTTGCGACACAGATGTTGAGCGCCAAGGCGGTGGGCCGGGCGACATCCGGAGCGACGCCCAACAGCGCCATCGCCGCGAGGTAAGCCGACGCGCCGGCGTGGCCGACGCTCGCATAGAGCGCCGCCGCGACCAGAAACAGCGCCGCGAGCAGAAGCGGGTCGGGCATTGCCGCGCAGACTACTCACTGACGCGCGCCAGGAAAGAGCGAGGCCGGTCCTTGCGGACCGGCCTCGCCACATCACTTGGCGCTGGATTGCCGCCGACGACTACTCGCCGCCCGGCGTGACCTCCACAGTTCCCTTCTGGAAGTTGGCGCCGGTTATGTCCTCGGTGATGCCTTGGCGGGCGGCATCGGCCAAGTCGGTCCGGTACG
>JBDTUR010000187.1:0-3787 GCA_040007635.1 Chloroflexota bacterium | reverse complement strand
ACGGCGATCGAGTTCCTCCAGGACTGGCGCTACGACATGCCCCATTCGATCTACGAGTTCACTCACCCCCATCTCGCCAAGTACGCGATGGCGGTCGGCATCATGACGTTGGGCAACAACCGCGTCATGGATACGCGCGACCTGGGCACAGCGGTGACCGACGCGGCGACTGAGACGCGCTGGAGCCCAGACGAACAACCCAACGCGCGCTATGGCGACCGGCTCTATGTGGCCACCGGGTCGGACCTGCGCGTCTACGACCTCGCCACCCGGGCCGAGGTCGCGCGGCTAGGCACGGCGGTCACGGCGCTGGCCATCGATGAGACGGCGCACATGCTGTATGCGGCCCAGTCCAATGGCGCCGTCTTCAGCGTCCCGACGACGGCTTTCGACGAGATGCGCGTCAACCCGGCGTCGCCTGCACCAACCCTGGAGCCGTTCACGCAGACGTCCGACCTGGTCGGGTCCATCACCCGCGTAGCGGTAACCGGCGGGCAGCTCATCGCCGTTTCGGAAGGCGGGTCAGTCGTCAGCTTCGACCTCGACGGCGTCGAGAGCAGCCACACGATGATCACCAGCGTTGCCTCCATCGTCAGCGTCCCGCCGCGCGCCGAGATCCTTGTCGATCCAACTCAGATCACGGACCTTGCCGCGTACTCGCAGACCCTTGCCGGGCTGATCAAAGACGAGGCGTCGCGCATCCAGAGCGTGCTGGGCGCGGCCAACGGCCAGCGCGTCGTCGTTGCGGGCGACACGGGCGCGGTGAGCGACGACGTTCAGGCGGCGATTGGCGACGGCCGGCTGCCCGGCACGACCATTGAGACGCGGCCCATGCTGGCGATCAGCACCGGCTCCGGTATCGCGCTGCTCGACGCGGCCACGCTGACCAAGGCCAAGTTCTACGGCACAGACGAAGCGGTGGGCGGCATGGCCCTGGTGAGCGGCGGGCCGGACGTGCCGACCATCTATGGCGCGAGTGGCTCACAACTCGTCACACTGCGCCTGCCGACCGATGGCCCCGTCGCGCTCGGTTCGCCTCTGAACATGCCGAATTCGGTTCAGAACGTCGTCTGGAACCAGGCGACAACGATGATCCACGTCCTGGGCACGACCCAGGACGGTTCGTCGCCAACTGTTTATGTCGTCGAGCCCCGCTCTAACGCCGTATTCGCCGACGCGCCGCTGCAGTTCGAGGCCCAGGCGATCGCCATGGATGTCCAGCCCGACAATCCGGCCGAGGACCGCGACGACCTGCTCGCGGTCAGCAGCACGGGCCAGCTGGCGACGGTCGATGTGGGCAACAACCAATTTGCCTACCGCTTCCCGGGCGTCCTCATCGCCGCATTGATGGCAGCGTGCATCTACCTGCTGGCGCGATTCCTTTTTGCCCGCCGCGCCGTCGCCTTGATCGTTGCGTTGCTCGTCCTGGCGGATGGCATGTTCTTTGCCAACGCGCGCATCGCGATGAACGACACCTACGTCGCCTTCTTCATCGTCGCGGCGATGACCGTGTTCGTGCCCTTATGGCTGGGCAGGTGGCGGAGCCGGCCCCAGATCGTCATCGGCTTCATCGCGCTGGGGGTTCTGTTGGGCCTGGCCTTCGCTAGCAAGTGGGTCGGCCTGTATGCCATGGGCGGAGTCGGCCTGCTGATTCTTCTGCGTTCGGCTCTGGGACGGGTGATCGCGCTCATCGCGCTGATCGGCCTGTCCGCCCTGTTGGGCTACATCGCCATCACCCCGGCCGCATCGGTCGCGAACCCATCGCTGAACTACCTGTTCCTGATCGTCATGGTGACGCTCACGGTGCTGCTCGCCATCGCCATGGCCGTGCGGCCGATGCGCTTCTCGAGCGACGAGTTGCGACTGGGCGCGATCGCCGCGTTGATCCCGGGGCCGCTGATCCTGCTGTACGGCCTGTTCAAGATATCGCAGGGTGGGCCACCGCCGCTGCTGGGCGCCTTCTTCACGCCGACGCGCATCGTCATGCTGGGCGCGGGCCTGACGGTGCTGGGCGTCGCGGTCGTGGCCAGCCTGTGGTTTGCCGGTCGACGTGGCATCGGCCCACTGGCCCGCCGTGCCGGCGACGAAGACGCGACGCCGGCCGATCCACCGGCACCGCGTGGTTGGCTCCGTCCTGGGTCCGGCTTCCTGGGGCTGCCGTGGCTGCTCGCCCTGGGTGCGATTGCCGTAATCCCGGTGGCCGTGTACCTGATCAGCTACATCCCGTGGATCAACCTGGGCAATCACTGGGGCTTGCCCTTCTTCCCGGCAGGAACCGAGGGGCAGGGCTTCCTCGACCTCCAGAAATCGATGTACGACTACCACAACAACCTGCGCGCCACGCACCCGGCGTCTTCACCGTGGTGGGCCTGGCTGCTCGATTTGAAGCCCGTCTGGTTCGAGCAGAACAGCTACGCCAACGGCACGACCGCGGTCATCTATGACACCGGCAACCTGGTCACTTTCTGGTTGGCCATACCCGCGCTGGCGTGGACTTGCTGGCAGGCATGGAAGCGGCGCAGTCTGCCCCTCACCTTTGTGGCGATCATGGTTGCCAGCTTGTGGCTGCCCTGGGCGCGTATCGATCGCGCGACCTTCCAGTACCACATCTTCACCACGCTGCCGTTCACTTTCCTGGCGCTCGCCTACTTCCTGGCCGAGCTGTGGCACGGTCCGCCGCGCGGCGCGTGGCTCGTCGCGCGCATAGGTGCGGCCGGAGCGGTGATCGGCGCGCCTCTGCTCTGGCTGTTGCGTCAGCCGTTATGCGGCCTCGCCAACACCCAGGCGGTCAATCCCAACACCGAGGTGTGCGGCGCGTTATCGCGCACCCTCACGCTGACCGACATCCAGGTCGTGGGCATCGTCCTGGCTATC
The DNA here is from genome assembly GCA_040007635.1 of Chloroflexota bacterium. Classification (GTDB taxonomy): domain Bacteria; phylum Chloroflexota; class Limnocylindria; order Limnocylindrales; family CSP1-4; genus JALYGJ01. The sequence goes on along the minus strand of JBDTUR010000187.1, from coordinate 913 downwards.
GTGGGCCTGGCGGCCGCCGGCATCTTGGTCTATGCCGGCATGAGCCGAGATTCCGCCGAGCCAGCATCCTCTACCCGCGCCCTGATGCTTCCGGTGAGCTTCTCAATCGCGTTGTTCGGCGTGGCCATCGCTGTCGTCGGAGCGGGACTGCCCGGCAATGCGCTGTTCACGGCCCAAGTGCGCGCGGAGGAGCCGGCGTTTATCGCGCTGCTGCTTCTGGCCGTGCCCGCCTACTTCGTGCTGCGCGCGCGCGACCCACGCAAATACGTTGTGGGTGCGCTGTCAGCCGTCGTCATCTGGTTCGTGACGTTCTACCCGAATATCGCCAGCCTGCCCGTGCCGAATGCGCTATCCCAGATCCACCTGGGCTTGCTGCCGACTTGGAACTGGGGCTTCCAGTTCGGCGTGAACCTCGACCCGGCGAACACGTCGCCCATCTCATGGCCCAGCGTCGCGCTCCTGGCCGTGACGGTCAGTGGTTTGTGTCTCGCGGCGGTCTACGCCGCGCGATCGTGGAACAGCGCGCGCTATCCCAGTGGCGACGAGGTCAGCGGGCTGCCCGAAGCTGGCTGATGTTCGCGATCGGCTCGCCGATCATCGACGGGCTGACGTGCTCTGGCAGCTGACCATGCGCCGCGACGCGACGCGCCACGAACAGGTAGTAATCCTCGACCTTGGCCGTGATGTTCTCCCACGAGAACTGCGGCGCGCGGGCGCGGCCGGCAGCGCCCATCTGGGCGCGTAGATCGGCATCGCCCAGGAGCCGCGCCAGGGCCTCCGTCAGCGCCTTGACGTCCTTGGGCGGAACCAGGATCGCCTGCTGATCGCGGCGCACAACACCCTTGTAGCCGTGGATGTCGCTGCACACGATGGGCGTGCCCGCGGCCATCGCCTCGAGCAGCACGATGCCGAA
>JBDTUR010000186.1:0-3864 GCA_040007635.1 Chloroflexota bacterium | reverse complement strand
CACGGTCAGTCCTTCGTTGGCGAGCCGACCGACTTCGATGACGCGAAAGCCAAGGATCGGGGCGAGGCTCCGAATCGCCGCGAGCCCACCGGCGCGATCTCGACCGAAAGCCGATTCGGTGGTCATGACCAGCGCCATCAAATGTCGGTCGCGGCACAGACGTCGCAGGAACGCGTCAGGCGGCTGATCGGCGAATGCCTGGTCGAACTTCTGGACGACGACTGTGCTCACGCCTTCACGCTCGAGCAGCGCCAGCCGTTCGACCGTGGCGCACAGGCTGGGCGGCGCGCTGCCGCGCAGGAGCAGCGCCGGGTGCGGATCGAAGGTCAGGACGACCGGTTGAGCGTCATACCGCGCGGCAGCGCGGCGCAGCGCGGCCATGACCCGCCGATGGCCACGGTGAACGCCGTCAAACACGCCGATGGCAAGAACGAAGCGCAGGCCCTTGGGCAAGGCATCGATCGAGGTCAGCCGCTTCATGCGGCGAACACCTTACGCGGCGAACACCTTCTCCGGCGACAGGATGCCGTCCGCGGCGCGGGCAATCGCCACGAGGCGCCCACTGGCGTCGCGAACGCGTACCAGCCCCTCCCCCGGCAAGGTGCCCGCACGCCTTAGTTGCTGCCCGCGCGCGAATGGCACGATCTCGGCCGGTGTGAGCGTCAGCTCGGGGAAGTCGAGCCCGGTGTCCATCGGCAGCAACAGCTCACGCGCGCGGCTGGCGGTCATCTTCGCGCGCACTTCGTCCAGCGCATGCGCGGACTCAATCTGGAAAGGGCCGCTCGCGGTACGCGTCAGCGCCGCGAGGTAAGCGCCGCTCTCCAGCCGCTCACCCAGATCGCGCGCGAGGGCACGGATGTAGGTGCCGGCCGAGCAGTGCACCTCGACTGTTGCCAAGGGCCGGGCGGGGTCCGTGTCATCCCAGGCGGTCACGTCAAGCCGGTGAATCGTTACCCGGCGCGGCTTCAGGTCGGGTTTCTCGCCGTGGCGCGCCAGCTCGTACGCCTTTCGGCCCGCAACTCGGACAGCGGAGTAGTCGGGCGGGACCTGCTCGATGTCACCGCGAAACGCGTCGAGGACCGCGTCAAGGTCGTTCCGCTGGGGCGCACTGGCGGCCGGGGTCAGCTCGCCGTCGAGGTCGTCAGTGGTGGATCGGGCGCCGAAGGCCATCAGGGCGCGGTATTGCTTGTTGTCGCGCATGTGGTACTCCACGAGGCGCGTCGCCTGGCCCACGAACACCGGCAGCACGCCCGCAGCAAATGGGTCGAGCGTGCCGCCGTGGCCCACGCGCTTAACCCCTGCCAGGCGGCGGATCAAAGCAACGATGTCGTGTGATGTGGGGCCGGGCTCTTTGGCGACGACGATGATGCCGTCAACTTCTGTTCCGCCGCCGCGCGGCTCAACCACGACGCTCGCCGAGTTGTTGCCGCGCGGCGTCAAGCACCGCGGGGATGGCGTCGCCAATGGGCAGGGGCAGCGTTGCGCCCGATGCCCGGGCATGGCCGCCGCCGCCAAACATGCCGGTCAGCGCGGTCGCGTCGGCGCCCCCATCACGCGTGCGAACGCTGATCTTGGTCCGCTCGCCCATGTCGCGGAAAAGCAGCATGAGCTCAGCGCTGGCCGATTGACTGAGCAGATCAGACAGGCCTTCGGTGTCTTCGACAGTAGCGCCCGATTCCGCGTAGTCGGTGTCATACAGAGCCGACCACACCAGCCGACCGTCCAAGTCCGATTCCAGGCGCGCAAGGACCAGGCCAAAGAGCTTCAGCTGGCGATTGGGCTTGGTGCGATACAGCAGCCGCGCGGTGTCCGACAGGGGTGCGCCGGCAGCCACGAGCTCGGCCGCAACCCGCAAAGTGCGCGGCGTGACATTGGGGTGCTGGAAGTTCGCCGTGTCGATGACGACGCCCGCCATCAGGTTGGCTGCGATCGCACCCTGGGCCGCGTCGAGCGGGACGCCCAGCACGGGCACGAGCAGTGTGTCCATCTCGCACGTCGCGGCGGCAGTGGCATCGACCCAGTTGACCGCACCGAACGCTGGGTTGCTGATGTGATGATCGATGTTGACGATGGGCAGGCGACCGAACAGCTCGGCGTTACGGCCCAGCGTCGAACCCACTCGCGCGAGGTCGCCGCAGTCGCCAACGACGATCAGGTCATACGCGATGTCGGGGTCGGGGTCATGCCGAAAGCGGTCGATGTGCGGCATGAAGTCGTACATCGGCGGCACGACGTCAGAGCACACCGGCGTGGCGCGCTTGCCCAGCGTCTCGAGGGCGAGCGCGAGGCCCAACGCTGAGCCCAGCGCGTCTGCCTCCGGGTTCTCGTGGCACACCGTCAGCACGTTGCGTGCGGCGTGCAGCTGGGCGATGACGTCGACGGGTACCGCCGCCAGGTCGGCCGGCGTGAGCGAGCTGACCGTCACTCGGTCTCCTCCGCCGCTGGGCTCTTCCTTTGGGGCGACGGCAGCGTCTCAACCGTGGGCTCCAGCTCACCGCTACCGCCGTGCTCGAGCTCTTCGAGGATCTTCATGATGCGCGTGCCGCGCGCGGCCGTCTCGTCTTCCTTCACGTGGAACTGAGGAATGCGCTTCAACCTCAGGCGGCCCAGGCGCTGGCGGACGAAGGGCATCGCGTGCGCCAGGGCGCGCAGCGTCTGCTTCTTCTCATCGGCCGATCCGATCACTGACACCCATACGTCGGCGTGGCGCAGGTCGGGCGCGACCTCGACGTCGGTGATCGTCAGAAAACCGATGCGGGGGTCATCTACCTGGCGCGTGATGATGTCGCTGATCTCCTCGCGCAGCAGCTCGTCGAGGCGCTTCGTTCTATCGGTCATGGCGCAGGCTCCGCGGCTAGGCGCTAACTACTCGCGAGACAGTCTGCTGGCTGAAGCACTCGATGATGTCGCCCACCTCGGCGGCATTGAATGTGACCAGGCCAATACCGCACTCGTAGCCCGTCTGGACTTCGCGTACGTCGTCCCGGAAGCGGCGCAGTGACTCGATCTTGTCCGTAGCGATCAGCTTGCCGCCGCGGTAGACGCGAGCACCGCCGCGGACGATCCGGCCGTCAGTGACGTACGAGCCGCTGATCACCGTGCGACCGGACTTGAAGATCTGGCGCACCTCGGCGCGGCCCTCGACAACCTCGACCTCAACCGGTTCGAGCAGGCCGCTCAGGGCAGCGCGCATCTCATCGGTCAGCTGGTAGATGATGTCGTACAGGCGCACGTCAACGCCCTCGGCTTCCGCCGTGCGCCGCGCCTGCGGGTCGAGCTTGGTGTTGAAGCCCACGACGATGGCATTCGACGCAGAAGCGAGCAGGATGTCGTTGTCGGTAATGTCGCCGGCGCCTTCGTGCAAAATGTTGATCCGCACTTCTTCATCCTGGATCTGTTCCAGGGCATGGCTGATGGCGCCGAGCGAACCCTGGACGTCAGCCTTCAAGATGACGCGCAGCTCCTTGGTCTGACCCGCCTGGATCTGGCGGTACAGGTCCTCAAGAGTCGCGCGGCCGGTCTGCTCGGGCGCGTTACCTGCGCGGCGCTCTTCGATCTTCTGTCGCGCGGCCTTCTCGTCCGCGACCACGCGCAGGATGTCGCCCGCCGCGGGTACCTCGGCCAGCCCCAGGATTACCGCCGGCGACGACGGCCCGGCCTTGGTCACACGCGCGCCGCGGCTGTTCTCCAGCGCACGCACGCGGCCGTAGGTGTCGCCGACGACGACGATGTCGCCAACTTTGAGCGTGCCCGTCTGCACCAGCACGGTGGCAACTGGGCCGCGGCCCTTGTCAAGCTCGGCCTCAACGACGGTGCCGATTGCCGAGCGCTTGGGATTGGCCTTGAGCTCCTGCACGTCGGCCA
>JBDTUR010000185.1:0-3869 GCA_040007635.1 Chloroflexota bacterium | reverse complement strand
CTCGGGCTGACCCGGGTCCGCATCAAAGATCACCATGTAGTGATCGCGTGCCCTCTTCAAATCGCCTCGCGCCAGCGCCGCGTTAGCTTCAGGGTCGGCCACGAACAACTGCGACTGGCCCGTCATGTCGGCAGCGAGCCGATGGATCTCAGCCAGCCCCTCCTCCACGGATTCGCCGCGTGAGGCGCGGATGATCAGCGCGTTGTTGAGCGTGATCAGCCGATCGCGCGCGGAAAGCTCGTCAACCAGGATCGAGTCCATCTCAGCCAATGCCTCGGTCCAGTCACCCGAGATGAAGGCCGTGTAGCCGAAGTTGCCAATGCCGCCGATCAACAGTCCGCGCAGACCCAGCTTGCGGGTCAGCGCGATCACCTCGCGCCAGTTCTTTGCAGCGTACGCGGCGTCGGTCTCGCTCAGCCCGTTGGCCTGGTTGCTCATGATCCTGAGCTGGATCTCGATCAGGCCGTTGTCGGCTGCGAGCTGCTTGCCGGCCTCCGCAACGGCGTTGGCCTCGCGCCGTCGGCGCAGGCTCCAGAGCGAATTGGCGCGCATGAGCATGCTCTGCGCCACGATGGGGATCAGGCCTAAGGGCTCGGCCACATCCAGGACCTGTTCGATCACGTCGCGTGCAGCTACGTAATCGCTTCGGCCGAAGTGGACCCGGGCGAGACTGAGCTGTAACTTGGCCACGACGCTCGGGTCGGCGTCAGCGAACTCCACGAGAGCAGGCTCGATCAGTTCAGCCGCATCCTCATCACGGAACACCGAGACGAGCACCTCGGTCAGTTGCGCGGTCGCCTGTCCGGCCAGCTCGCGACTGCCGATGCCGCGCGCCACTTCGAGCGCTTCACGGGCAAGCTTCTCCGCCCGTTCGTGTCGGCCCGCCTGGCGCGAGTAATCGGCTGCCGTCAGGAGGAGCTCGGCTCGATCGGTCGGATCGGTGGTCACCGTCAATGCCTGGTCGAGGAAGGTGACTGCCTGGTCGTGGCTGCCCAGCGCGGCGGCTCGAGTTGCCGCGCCCTTCAGGGCGATGCGCGCCTGACCTGCGAGCGCATCAGCCTCCTCGCCTTCCGCGGCGTTTGCATGTGCCGCGAGGTAGTGCGACGCCAAGACTCCGGCGAGCTCGTCGTTGCCCAGCGATTCGAAGTACCGCGCGGCGGCGAGGTGCAGCTTCTTGCGGTCCTTCCGCGAGAGCGTGTTGTAAGCCACTTCCCTGATCAGCGCCTGGACGAAGGCGTACTGGCCACGCTCCGCAGATCGAGCGTCCATTTCCCTGACCAGCAGCTCGCGCCGAACGAGTGACGCGAGGCGCGGCTCCAACTCGTTCGCCGGCACCTCCGCGACGGCGGCGAGCGCGGGGATGTTGAAGGACTGGCCCAGGACCGCCGCGTCATGAACGAGCCGGCGCTCTGACTCATCGAGGCCGTCGAGTCGTGAAGCGATCAAAGCTTGGAGCGTCTCAGGCACGGCAAGCGTCGTCAGATCGCCGCGCGGCACGTACACGCCGCCCTCCTCGACGAGGCGACCTTCGCTGACGAGCATCCGCACCGTTTCCACGGCGTAGAGCGGAATGCCGTCCGCCCGGCCGACGATCGTCGCGACCGCCTGTGGCGGCATGCCCGGCACGAGCGCGGCGAGTAGCTCGCGCATCTGCTCATCGGGCAGCGGCTCCAGGTACAGCGACACGAAGTTGCGCTTGCCGGCGCCCCACTGCTGGCGCTTCTCGATCAGGTCAGGCCGGGCCAGGGTGACGACGTAGATGGGCAATCCGCGCGAGAAATCAAGCAGGTGGTCGATGAAATCGAGCAGGCCCGGATCGGCAAAATGCATGTCCTCGAACATCAGCGCGACCGTGCCTTTTTCGGCGATGCGCTCGAAGAAGGTGCGCCAGGCACCGAACAGTTGGTCGGCCGCCAGCGCCGACTCCACGCCCAGCAGGGTCAGCAACGAGGCCTCGATCCAGGTCCGCTCCTCGGGGTCGGTGACCCACTGCTCGACCGTTTGGCGGATCTTGGCGCGCGTCGTTTCCTGGTCGTCAAGCTCGACGAGGCCGCACCGCTCGCGGACCATCTCGCCCAGTGCCCAGAAAGTGATCCCCTCGCCGTACGCCGGCGAGCGGCCACTGTGCCAGTAGGTGTCGTCGATCAGCCCGTCGAGGTACTTGCTGAATTCCCAGGCGAGCCGCGATTTGCCGATCCCGGCCGGCCCAATCACCGACACGACCCGCAGCTTCTTTTCCCGACCGGTCGCAAGGAACAGGTCCTTCAGCAGGCGGAGCTCGTCCTGACGGCCAATGAACGGCGCCTCCAGGCCACTGGCCCGATTGCGCCCGCCCAGCTCGGCAACGATGCGCAACGCTCGCCATGCCGCGACCGGTGCCTCTTTGCCCTTGAGCGACTGCTCGCCCGCGGGCTCAAAGGCGATCGCCGCGCCCGCTGCACGCTGCGTCGATTCACCGACGAACACCGTCCCGGGCGGGGCAATGCTCTGGAGCCGGCTGGCGGTGTTGACGAGGTCGCCCGCGACCATGCCCTGATTGGTGGCGCCCAGCGTTACTGCCGCCTCCCCGGTGAGGACCCCGGCGCGTGCCTGAATGCCGCTGCCCAGACTCTGAACGGCCTCGACCAGTTCAAGCGCCGTGCGCACGGCGCGTTCCGCGTCATCCTCGTGCGCGGTGGGCGCGCCCCACACGGCCATGACTGCGTCGCCGATGAACTTCTCGACCGTGCCGCCATGGCGCCCGATCACATCGCGCGCCAGATCGAAGTAGCGCGTGAGGGTGTCTCGCACCTCCTCGGAGTCGCGCCCCTCGCTGAAGGTCGTGAAGCCGACCAGATCCGCGAACAGGACGCTCACCAGCCGCCGTTCAGCCCCGCTCCCCGCCGCGGCTGCACTACCGGCCGCGCCGGACGTAGCTGGCCGCGCCACAGCTGGAGTCCCGGCCGCGAGTGGTGATGCGCAGTTAGAGCAGAACTTCGCGCCCGTAGCGGCGGGCGTGCCGCAATTTGGGCACGTCATCGCCAGCGGCGATGCGCACTCCTGGCAGAACTTCGCGCCAACACTGTTGAGCGTCCCGCAGTTCGAACAGATCACTGTTTGCGCAGTCTATCCGGCGTGTTTCTGGTGTCCCGAGATTCCTTAGCCCATTTCTCCGCCAGTAGATTCGGCCACGCTTTTCAGTCGGTTGCGGCGACTGGGAAGCCAGCGTGAAGTCGCGAGCAAGCCAGCGGTAAGTCGTACGGGCTTAAATGTCACGCGTGAGCGACGATCAATGGGCAAAGCCGTGGACGAAGGGTGGCCGCTACCTGGTTTGGCCCGTGCCGGCGATGGTCGTGTTTGGAGCTCGGTTTCGCAACGGCCGACTGCTGGTGGGCGCATCGCAGCAGGAGGTGGCGGATAGCGCGGGCGTAAGTCAGACCGCTGTCTCGCGGCTCGAGCGTGGCCTCGCGACGGGCATGACCGCCGAGCGGCTCATCCGCATCGCCGACGCGATCGGGCCGGCTTTTCCGTTTGGCTTTTGTCCGCACCACCGCACATGTGCCTGGCCGTCCGACCCACGGCAGAAGAAATTACGCGTGGCGCTCTACGACGACTAGCGCCGCCCTGCATCGGCGGTCGCCGCGCGCGGTCCTCAGTCACTTGTGCCGACTAGGATTCGCTGCCGAATCTACTGACGGCGGAATTGCAGCGGAGAAGGCGGCTAGCGCCAGAGGTCGCCATATGGGTGGTCGCCGCGCAACGGTTTGCCGGCCGCGAAACGGCCAGGGTCAAACATCGAGATGTCGATCGACTTCGCCGCGCCGTCCAGGATGACCTCGCTGATCGCCAAGCCAACGGCAGGCGCGATCTTGAAGCCGGTGCCGGACATG
>JBDTUR010000184.1:0-3897 GCA_040007635.1 Chloroflexota bacterium | reverse complement strand
GCCAATAGCGCCTGGTCCAGCCTGGTCAGCCTCGCGTTCTTCATTGGCCCGGCGGTTGCGGCCCTGCTGCTGACGCTGGGCTCACTGGTGGTCGCCTTCCTGTTGAACGCCCTGACCTTCGCGGTAGTCGCCGTGGTCCTGTTCGGGCTGCCGTCGAAGAAGCCTGAGGCCAAGGCGGCGGAGGAGTCGGCCGACTCGGCCAAACCATCCCAATCGATCGGCCTGCGGGAAGCCCTCCGCCCAATTACGCGCCCGCTCCTGGGCCTGACCGTGCTCAACATTGTGGTCGGCTTCGTTTGGGGCGGCATGGGCGTGATCACCGTCATCCTGTCGGTCCAGATCTTCAACATCGATGAGGCCACCGGGACCGGGCTGCTCAACTCGGCGATCGGCGTGGGCGGCCTGCTGGGTGCACTCGTGGCCAGCGCGCTGGTCCTGCGCCGCCGCCAAGGCCCGCCGCTCGTCATCGGCGCGGCCGCACTGGGCGTGGGCCTGGCGCTGCTCGGCTACGTGCCGGACTTCGCCCTGGCCCTCGCGGTGCTGGGCTTTGCGTCTGCCGGTGCGCTGCTCGTCGAGATCGTCATGACGACACTGCTCCAGCGCATCGTGCCCGACGCGGTGCGCGGCCGCGCGCTGGGCCTGATCGACACGGTCTACGTTCTGTTTTACGCGGCCGGCGCCTTCATCATCCCGATCCTCGCGTCGGGTCAGGCGGCGCTGGTCCTGCTCGTTTCGGGCGCGGCAATTGCGGTCGCAGGCGTGGTCAGCCTGTTGATGCTGGGCGCATACGCCATCCAGCAACCCGCCAAGGACGCGCGCCAGCGACTGGGCGAAGTGGGGCTTTTCGCCGGTCTGCCGCCGGCCCGCCTTGAGCTGGCGATGCGCCGCGCGAGCCTGCGCGACGTCAAACAGGGCGCCACGATCATCCGCCAGGGTGACGCAGCGGACTTCTTCTACGTCATCAACAGTGGCCGCGTTGAAGTCACCCAGACCGACGCCAGCGGCGCGAGCCATCTGCTGCGCCAAATGGGGCCGCCCGAGTTCTTCGGCGAGATCGGCCTGCTGTCGCGCGTCCCGCGCACTGCGACCGTGGTCGCCATGACCGACTGCACGTTGGTTGCGCTCGACGGTCGGGCCTTCCTGGAGCTGGTCGAATCGGGTCCGGGCTTGACTTACACACTGCTCGACATTCACCGTGGAGCGGTAAGTCCCGCCGGTGAGGCCTCTTAAACCAAGTGGACGACAACTTCGCCGTTGATGCGCTGGCGCGCTGCCCGCTGTTCGAGCACGCGTCGCGTCCGGTCCTCGAGGCGCTGGCCCAGCGCTTGCGGCGTCGCCGCTTCCGGCGCAGCGAGGTTATCTTCCATCAGGGCGACCCGGGCGATTCGCTGCACATCGTCGCTGCGGGCTCGGTCAAGATCCTGCTGCCGAGCGCGGAGGGTGACGAGGCGATCATCGCGACGCTGCGCCCTGGCGATTTCTTTGGTGAGCTGGCACTGCTCGATGGCGCGCCGCGATCAGCGACCGCGACGGCGCTCGATCAGGCGGAAACACTCGTCCTGCCGCGGCCCAACTTCATTGAGCTGCTCGATACGCTGCCCGGATTGCGCGACGCGCTCCTGGCTGGCCTCGCCCATGAGCTGCGTCGCCTGACGGGCCACGTGGAGGAGCTCCACTTCCTGGACCTTGCCGGGCGGCTGGCAATGCGCCTCAGCCGATTGGCAAGCGAGTCGTCGCCCGGGGCAACCGGTGAGATCAAGCTCGACTGGCTATACACCCAGTCCGACCTGGCGGCGATGATCGGCGGCACCCGCCAGAGCGTGAACCGGCTGCTGTCCGAGCTGGTCGACGACGGCCTCATCCGGATCGAGCCCGATGCGCTCTTTATCACCGACGCCGATGAGCTCGCCCGGCGCGCCGAACGCTGAGGACGGGGAATCGGGACTAGACCTGTGGGCGTGAGACATTCATGCTGTCGGCAATACGACAGTTCGTGTGTCCGCTCGTCGGTTGCTGCTGCGGCCGCCGTGCCCCACATTCATAAGCAGCCGAACAGGACGGCAGATCAACCCAAAGGGAGGTATTTACCAAAGTGAGCAAGCTCGATAAGCCGGCCAAGATCTTCCGGCCCAGTGCCAAGAGCCTGAACGTGTCCCCGGTCGACGAGGACACTGAGGGTCACGCCCATACGCTGGGCGCGTCGTCGGCCAAGACGATGGGCGCCTCGAACGCGAAGACGCTGGGCGCATCAAGCGCCAAGAACCTGGGCGCGTCGAATGCCAAGACGTACGGTTCGTCTTCGGCCAAGAACCTGAACGCCGCCGGCGACGACGACGTTGAGGGCCACGCCAAGACGCTGGGTGCGTCGAACGCCAAGACCATGGGCGCCTCAAGCGCGAAGACCATGGGCGCGTCCAATGCCAAGACGTACGGCAGCTCGTCTGCCAAGACGCTCGGCGCGAAGGACGACGAGGACGTCGAAGGCCACGCCAAGACGTTGGGCGCGTCGAACGCCAAGAACCTGGGTGCGTCAAACGCGCACAAGCCCTAACCCTCTGACCTCCCTACCGGGATGACCGATCCCGGCCTGACCGCCGCGCTGGAGGCTTTACGCCAGGCAGCGCGGCGGTCTTCTGTTGCCCGCCGCCTGGACGCGGACGCAGAGCAGGCGCTGCTCCAGACGATCGTCGAGGCAACGGTCATGCTCTTCGAGGCGGAGGCGTCGTCGATAGCGCTATTTGAGCGCAACCCCGACCGGCTCGAGTTCCGCGTGGCCGCCGGCGCGCAGGGTGCTGGCGCGATCGGTTTGAGCGTGCCGCCCAGCAAAGGCATCGTTGGTTACGTCTTCTCGACCGGCCAGCCGCTGGCGTTGAGTGACGTGTTGTCCGACCCCCGCTTCGACAAGGCCACCGCGGAGAAGACCGGCTACGTCCCGCGCTCAATCGCCGCAGTCCCCCTTGTTGATCACGACTCGACGGTGGGCGTGCTGCAGGTGCTCGACAAGCACACCTCGCCCACCTTCTCGTTACGCGACATGGAGCTTTTATCGGTGTTCTCGCGCCAGGCGGCCGCGGCGATCCGCGCAGCGCGCGTGCAGCGCGACAGCCAACAGTTGGTGCGCGCGGCACTGGCCGGCGTTGGCGGCACGGACGTGTCCGACGAGCAGCTGGACACCCTGATCTCCGCTGCTACCACCGAGCTCGACACCGATCCCGACGCTCCCTTCTGGCGCCTGGTCGACCGCGTTGCCAAGATGCGTGACCTGTCCGACCGCGAGCTGCGCATCGTGTCCGACATCCTCGACGTGCTGGCGACCCACGCCTCGCGCAGCCGCCGCGCCGTCTAGGCCCATACGGCAGCGATGTCTGAGCTCGACCTACCGGCCTGGACGGAGCCATTCACGGAAGGTGAGCGCCACAACCTGGTCCGCGCCGCGGCACTCAAGCAACTGGACCGCGAATGGGCGTGGGGCGGCGCGACCGGCAAGGGCGTGAAGGTCGCCATCCTCGACTCGGGGGTGGAAGGCACCCATCCCGTCGTCCAGGGCAGATTGGTCGAGTCGGTGGCGATCGAAATCGTCGACGAAGAGGCCACGGTCGTCCCCGACGACCCGGTCGACCTGTACGGCCACGGTACTGCCTGCGCGGGCATCATCGTCGGCCTGGCGCCCGAGGTGGAAATCTACAGCGTGCGTGTCCTGGGGTCGGACCTCAAGGGCAAAGGGGTCGCCTTCCTGCGCGGCCTGGAGTACGGGGTCGAGCAGGGCGTCCAGGTAATGAGCCTGTCGCTGTCATCGAAGAGTGAGCGGCTGTTCCCGTTCTTTCACGAGATTGTCGACCAGGCGTACTTCAGCCAGATCTGCCTCGTCAGCGCCGTCAACAACGTGCCCGGCCTGTC
>JBDTUR010000183.1:0-3904 GCA_040007635.1 Chloroflexota bacterium | reverse complement strand
GGAAGAACACCTCGTGGAACAGCGTGAACAGCGTGTCGAAGGCGAAGTAGCCGACCACCCCGACCACCACCGCTCCCACTGCCAGCCCTACCCCTCCCCGCGCAACCGCTCGCCAGCGTCGGGCGTCCTTGGGGCGATGGACGAGCGCCGCGATCACAAATACGAGCGACGCCGCGGCGAGCGCGATGCCCAGCCACAGCAGTGCGTGCGCGTCGCGCAGGTGCGCCGCCTCAGCGTCGGTGTAGACGCTGGCATGCGCGACTGGCTCCGGACACCTAGAGTCGGCGGGGCAACCAAGTGGGATGTTGAAGTCGCCGGGCCCGAAGAGCAGCTGGCTAACCGTCGCATCCGAGACGCGCATCGATTGATCCGCGAAGTCACCGGGGAGAGCGCCGCCAGAAGCCGAGATAGCCGGGTGCATCCAGAGCGGCGTCGTCAGCAGCAGCACCGATACGACGATGATCACCAGCGCCGTGGCGAACGGCAGCAGCCAGCCCAACAGGTCGCGCGGCGGCCGCCCGGCGGCTATTCCTCCGCCAGGGTGTGCGCCTGCTCCATCCATCCTTCGACCGTCAGCTGGGCCGGCACCTCCACGCCCAGCGCCCGTGCGGCGCGCTCCAGGCGCATCTCGTACTCAGCCGTGTCCATTCGCACCAGGTCAGACAGGCCCACGATGCCGGCCTGGGTGAAGAGCTGTTGTTCGGCCGGCCCAAAGTTGGCCAGGTTGAGCAGCAGCGCCTCGTCGCGCCAATCGTTCACATCGTTGATCGTGGCATTGATCTGGTCTGCGAGGTACTGGCGCCGGGTGGGCGTCTCGGACACCTCGAGCAAAAGCCCGGTGGTGAAGATGCCCTGGCGCTCGAGGGCTTCGAGGTGGTAGATCGGCACCCGCTGCAGGTTGTCGATCGGTGGCATGTCGGCTTGCCCTACTGCTCGAGCGTGGCGTCGACTGACAGCTCGACGTTGCCCTTGAGAGCGCGCGAGATGGGACAGCCGTCCTTGGCCTCGTCGGCAGCATCGGCAAAGTCGGCTGCTGTCGCACCCGGGACGCGGCCGCGCACGGTGATGTGCGACGCGATGACGGTCCAGCCGGCCTCGCGCTTGTCGCCGGTGATGTCGACCGTGGTCTCGATGTGGTCGGCGGTAAATCCGGCCTTGAACAGCGTGTTCGAGAGCGCCATAGAGAAGCACGACGCGTGGGCCGCGGCGAGCAGCTCCTCCGGACCGGAAAGCCCCGCGGGATCTTCCGTGCGTGCCGACCAGCTGATCGGCAGGTCGCGCAGTTGCGCGCTCGACTTCGAGCTGACCGAGCCGCTGCCTTCAGTCAGGTTGCCGGCCCAGTTAGCCGTTGCTGAGCGAATTACTGCCATTACGTCCTCCTGTATGCGCCGGTTAGTCTAGGGCGCGCCACATGAATCGCTCACTGCTTTACGGCATGGGTATCGGCGTCGTGTTGATGGCCGCGGTTGTAGTGCTGCTTGGCGGCGCCCTGGTGGGCCCCCGACCTTCACCTTCTCCAACTGCCCGCCCCAGCACGACGCCACGGCCCTCGCCAACTGCGACGATCCGCCCGTCGCCCACTCCGATTGACACCTCGATCAGGGCGACCGCTGTGGTCATCCCGCAACGGAGCGCCGACCTGTCCGTCCCGATCGACGGCATCGTCGACCAGATCTACGTCCACGAGCTCGACGAGGTCACGATCGGTCAGCTGATCCTCCGCCTGGACCAGACGGCGTATCTCGCGGCGGTGGGCAAGGCGCAGTCGAACCTGGAACACCTTGATGCTGTCCTTGACAAGGCGCAGCTCGAGGTCGACCAGCTGCCGCTCGACGCTACGCCGGCCCAGATCGCATCAGCCCAGGCCGACCTTCGCCTGGCACAGACCGACCGGGACGTGGCGGCGTCAACGCTGACCGAAGCCCAGGTCGCGCTGAGACAGACCGAGCTGCGTGCGCCCTTCGCCGGCACCGTTGCGGCGATCAACATCGAGCGCGGCGAGCAGGCCGTCGCCGGCCAACCGGTGGCAGCGATCGGCGACCTGACGAGCTGGTTGATCGAGACCACGGACCTGAGCGAGCTCGAGGTGGTGCGGGTGGCCGTAGGCGATGCCGCGTCAGTCACATTCGAGGCGCTGCCCGACCTCGTGCTGAGCGGTCGTGTGGATCGCATCCAGGTGCGCGGCACGGGCGAGGCGGGCAACGTCGTGTTCGCGGTGGCCATCCGGCCCGACAGCCACAACGAGCAGCTGCGCTGGAACATGACCGCGACGGTGCGCATCACACCCAGCGACTAAGGTCCCAACATGAACGCCATCGATCAGGCACGGGGCCACGATTCCCGGATCCTCGTGACCGGTGCCCCGGGCAACATGGGGACGCCGCTCGTCGCCCGGCTGCTCGAACTCGGAATGAGGGTTCGTGTCGCCGCCTGGGACGTCGATGCCGCGCGGCAGGCATTCGGCGATCGGGTCGAGGTCGTTCGCTTCGACTTCGCCGATCCAAGCACCTTCGGGGCGTTCGACGGCGTGGCCCGGATGTTCCTGTTGCGACCGCCCCAGATCGCGGACGTCAAGCACGTCATCGGCCCCGCCCTCGACGCGGCTCGAGACCACGGCGTGAAGCACGTCGTGTTCCTCTCGATCCAGGGCGCCGAGCGCAACCGGCTCGTCCCCCATCGCAAGATCGAGGATCATCTACGCGCCAGCGGGCTCGAGTGGACCTTCATCAGGGCGGCCTACTTCATGCAGAACCTCTCGACGACGCACGCGCTCGACATCCGGAGCCGCGACCAGATCTACATCCCGGCCGGTCGGGGTTCGAGGACCGCGCACGTCGATGTGCGGGACGTGGCCGCGGTCGCCGCCCTGGCCCTCGTGGAGGACGGCCATGCTGGCCGCGCCTACACGCCCACCGGACCCGCCGCGCTGACCTACGACGAGTGCGCGACCATCCTCACCGAAATCCTCGGCCGGTCGATCCGTTACGCTGACCCCACGCCCTGGCATTACTGGCGTCGCATGCGCCGGCAGGGAATGGCGACCGCGATGATCGTGGTGACGCTGGGTATCTACACGGCCGCCCGGTTCGGCCTTGCCGCCGGGTTGACCGGTGATGTCGAGCGGATCACCGGGCGCCAGCCCACCGACTTCGCGACCTTCGCCGCGGACCACCGTGACGCCTGGGTCGCCGCACCGCGAGGACCAGCCTGAAATGCACCTGACCATTCTCGGGGCGACCGGACGCATCGGATCGCTCGCGCTCAACTACGCCCTCGCGGCGGGCCACACCATCACGACCCTAAGTCGCAGCGGGACAGGGAGCATCCCTGCAGACGAGCGACTGATCGTCGTCAAAGGCGACATCGCGGACGCCACTGCCATGCGCCAGGCGGTCGAGGGCAGTGAGGCGGTCGTAGCGGCGCTCGGCCCGCGCTCCAACACCCTCGAGGCGGAGCTCGCGCTCGAGATCGGGATGCGCAACCTCGTCGCGGCCATGACCGGCGCCGGCGTGTCTCGCCTCGTTGCCCTGTCCGGGGCCGCAGTCGATGCGCCTGGCGATGCCAAGCCCGTGATTGATCGCGTCGTGTCGCGCTTCGTTCGCGTCGCCGCGCGTCATGTCGTCGGGGCGAAGCAACGGGAGTTCGCGGTGTTCACTGCCTCTGACCTCGAGTGGACGGCCCTTCGTCCGCCGTTGGTGACCGACGGCGAAGCTCGCGGCTATCACCTCTCGGAGCATCTCCGTCCCGGCGCCCGAGTCACACGCGCCGATGTCGCTGCCGCGCTGATCGACCAACTCGCGGACCGTGGGTTCGTCCGTGCCGCACCGTTCGTGCTTCCAGGCTCACGAGTGGTCGGGGCGAAAGGATTCGAACCTTCGACCTCTTGAACCCCATTCAAGTGCGC
>JBDTUR010000182.1:0-3938 GCA_040007635.1 Chloroflexota bacterium | reverse complement strand
CGTCGATTGGGCGCGCCTCCACACCGATACGGACGTCATCCTCGTCGGCGACGAAGGTCGGATAACGCCGTTCATCGTGGGCGAGCGGCCGGCTAACGTCAGCATCGTCCAGGCATCGCAGTCGGTGTCGATGGAAGAGCACCCTGCAGCCGCTGTACGCAGCAAACGCGACGCGAGCATCAACGTCTGCATGCGCCTGGTGAAGGAAGGCCAGGCCGACGCCGTGGTCACCGCGGGTCATACGGGCGCTGGCGTCGCATCGGCGATCCTCTTTCTGGGCCGGCTGAAGGGCGTCGACCGGCCGGCCCTGGCCGTTCAGTTGGTGACCGATAAAGGACCAATGGTTCTGCTCGATATCGGTGCCACGACCGATTCGTCGGGGGTCAACCTCTACCAGTACGCCCACATGGGCACGATCCTCGCCGAGCAGGTCTTTGGCGTGCCGGACCCGTCCGTTGCGCTGCTGTCGATTGGCGAGGAGGGCGGCAAGGGCGAGCAACGCGTGCAGGACGCGACGGTGCTGATCAAGGCCAGCTCTCTGCGATTTGTCGGCAACGCCGAGGGCAAGGACCTGCCCCGTCATCCGGCTGACGTGGTCGTGTGCGACGCGACCGTTGGCAACGTCACGATCAAGTTCTTCGAGGGGCTGTCGAGCTTCATCTTCGACCAGCTCCGGATGGAGTTCAAACGCTTGCCGCTGGGACCCATCGGCTATGCGTTCATGCGCCCCGGCATAGGCCGCATCCGTAAGCGCTTCGACTACGAACGGTTGGGCGGCGCCCCACTGCTCGGGGTCAAGGGCACCGTGCTCATCACCCATGGCCGCGCGCGGCGCCGGATGATCGGTTTCGCGGTGGAAGTTGGGGCAGCGGCGGCGCGCGCGAAAATCCCCGAACGGATCGCCGATGCCCTCGCATGAAGAGCAACGCGAGGCGCGCCGGCTGACACTGGGTGCCGTATTCGAGGCCGAGTTCGGCCAGCACACGGCCACGAGCATCCTTGAGCGGCGACTCAGCGACGAAGGCACGACCGATGATGCCGCCCGCCTGGCGCGCGCGATCGTCGCTGCTGTCGTCGAACGGCGCGCCGACATCGACGCCCAGATTGAGTCGCTGGCGCCGCGTTATCCGGTGGTCCAACTGGCCCGAATCGACCGCGCGTTGCTCCGTTCCGCGCTCGCTGAACTGCTACACTCGCCCGCGACGCCGCCATCTGTGGCCATCGCAGAGTGGGTCGAACTCGCTCGTACATACAGTGGCGAACCGGCCCGCCGGCTGCTCAACGGAGTGCTCGGGCGAGTCGCCAGAGACCGCCAGACACAGGAGAGGGAGCACCAGTGACCGCAGAGACATATGAGCGCCTGAAGAAGATCGTCGTCGAGCAGCTGGGCGTCGACGAGGAGCAGGTCACGCCTGAGGCCTCGTTTGTCGACGACCTCAATGCCGACTCGCTCGACCTGGTCGAGCTGATCATGAGCCTGGAGGAGGAGTTCGGTGCCGAGATCTCGGACGAAGACGCCGAGAAGATCCGCACCGTCCAGGACGCCGTCGACTACGTCGAGGACAAGGGCAGCAAGTAACCCCGGCCTGGCTGGACGCGCAGCAGAGGCCGTGAGGGCTGCTGCGGAGCCAAACAAAGTGGCGCCGGCGCGCCGACTGGCGGACCGGCTCGGCCTCTCTTTCAGCGACTATGGCCTGCTCGGACAGGCGCTGATCCACAGCAGTTACGTCCACGAACAGCCTTCGGTTGGTGCGTCCAACGAGCGGCTGGAGTTCCTGGGTGACGCGGTCATCTCGCTCGTCATGTCCGAGGCGTTGTGGGAGCGCTATCCCGACGACGACGAAGGCTCACTGACGACTCGCCGAGCGGCGATTGTTTCGGCGGGCGGCCTGTCGCGCATCGCTCTGCGGCTCGACCTTGGCTCATACCTTCAGCTGGGTCTGGGCGCGACCTCGGCCGATGAGCGAAGCCGCAAGTCCGTCCTATCGTCGACCTTCGAGGCCGTGTGCGGCGCGATCTACCTGGAGCTCGGCCTGGCGCGGACCAAGCGCTGGCTGCGCAAAGTGGCCGATCTGGAATTGGCCGAGGCGAGCGTCCTTGCCGAGCTGAAGCCGCCCAAGAGCGTCCTCCAAGAGCGGTCCTATCAGCACACCGGCCGTGCACCGCATTACCAGCTGCTCAGCGACGCCGGCCCGCCCCACGCGCGCCACTATGTCGTGGAGGTACGCGTCGGCGGCCGCACGCTGGGCCAGGGTGAGGGCCGCAGCCGGCGCGAGGCGGAGACTGAAGCGGCGCGCGGCGCGATCGAGACGCTCGACGCGGAGCGCGCGGTTGCCCACGATGAGCCAGGTGGTGGCAAGTGATTCGCGCGCGACTCACTGCACTACGGCTGGTCGGTTTCAAGTCGTTTGCCGAGCGAACCACAGTCGAGTTTGGCGCCGGCATCAGCGCCGTGGTGGGACCCAACGGCTCGGGCAAGAGCAACTTGGCCGACGCGCTGCGCTGGACGCTGGGCGAGCAGGGCCGAATGCTGCGCACCCGTCGGTCGGAAGACGTCATCTTTGCGGGATCGTCGGCGCGGCGGGCCATCGGCATGGCCGACGTGACCCTTGTTATCGACAACACGGACCGCCTGCTGCCGGTTGACTTCGGTGAAGTCGAAATCGGCCGGCGGCTATATCGGTCGGGCGAAAACGAGTACCTGCTCAATCGCCAGCGCATCCGCCTCAAGGACCTGGGCGAGCTGCTCGACGCAGGCAACCTTAGTGATAACGCGTTTCTTTTCATCGGCCAGGGCATGGTCGACCAGGCGCTGGCGCTGCGGCCGGAAGAGCGCCGGCCGCTCTTCGAAGAGGCTGCCGGGGTCAGGCGTCACGAACGGCGCCGCCGACAGGCGGAAAGCGAGCTGGTCGAGGCCGAGTCCAACCTGGAACGGTTGCGCGACCTGCTGGTGGAGCTTCGCCCACAGGCCAAGCGCCTCGCCGCGCAGGCCGAGCAGCTGCAGGCACGCCGCTCAGCCGGCGCCGAGCTCGCTGAGGCACTCCTTGGCGCGGCGCGAGCCCGATGGGCGTCGCTTTCGCTGGCCGCTGCGAAGGAGCGCAAAGAGGTCGAGCGCTCACGCGCCGCCGCAGATGGGGCCATGGCCGAGTTGAAGACCGCTGAAGCCGACGCCAGCCGCTTGGCGATTGATATCTCGCGTCGCGCGGAGGCCGAGCAGAAGCTGCGCCGTGCGCTGGACCAGCAGCGCGAGCGTCTGACAGCTATTCGCCTTGAACAGGCGCGGCTCGAGACCGAGTTGGCCGCACAGGCGCGCGACGTGGAGCGCGTGACCGGCGAGAGGACGCAGTCTGAAACGCGCCGGGCCGCGGCAGTATCCGAGTTGAGCATGCCCGTCGCCGAGGCCGACCAAGCGCTCGCCATTGAGCTCGAGTACGTCGAGCGCCAACTGGCCGACATCGAGGCGGCGGCAGGTGGCGCCCATGGGGGTCAGACCAGCAACGTCGACGTTGCCGCCCGGCGGCGCGAGGCCGATCAACACGAACGCCACCTCACGGCGCTGGAGAGCTCGTTGGCTACTGGCCGCAGCCGCACGGCCGAGGTTGAGGCACGCCGTCTGGCGGCAGTCCATGAGTTCGCCGATGCCGAGCGTGGACTGGAGAGCGCGACCAAGGAAGAGAAGGCGTGGGCCGGCGCGATCGCGGCTGCCCGTACCGCTCTAGATGCGGCATTGGTCGCGCGCACGGATGCGCAAGCACGGCTCAGCGAAGCCGAAGCTGATGCAGCGGCTGTTCGCAGCCGGCTGGCCGCCCTCGACGCGGCCTTGGCTGCGCTCAGCGACGACGGCCTTGCCCGGGCTGCGCGGGCACGCGGCGGTGCGCTCGTGGCCGAGGGGCTGGAGATCGAGCCGCGCTTCCGCGCCGCGGTCTCCGCCGCCCTGG
>JBDTUR010000181.1:0-3973 GCA_040007635.1 Chloroflexota bacterium | reverse complement strand
ATGATCAGCGCGAGTGCCACGACCACCTGAAGCGTGACGACGCGCAGCCGCGGCGCCGTGGGCGTGCGCCGGTGGTGTGCGACGTCGACGCGCCTGAAGCGCAACGGCGCCAGGTCAGCCGCGTCGACATTCGGATCGGCTTCGAAGTGGCTCTTGACGTACCAGGCGTAGATCGCAATCAGGGCGACGACCGCCACGTAGCGCAGATAGCCCATCTCGGCCGGCACGAATGCAGCCGCGATGGCTATGCCGAAAGCAACGAAGAAGTAGCGGATGTCCATGAACAGGACGCGCGTGTCGATCTTCATCTGACGGCCGGACGCGCGACGCTTGGCCCAGAAGATGACGCCGAGTCCGGTCACGAACATTGCCAGCGTGGCGAGCATGAACGGTGCGCCCAGGATCGCGCCCACGCCGATGTGGTGCGCGGAATCGCTGGCGCCGGTTGCGGTCAGGATCGCAACGAGCGGGATCATGGTTTCGGGCAGCGCGGTGCCCACCGCGGCCAGAACGCTGCCAACGGCGCCCTCGGCGAGGTTCAGCTTGTGGCCAAACCACTCGATGCCGTTGGTGAAGAGCTCAGCGGCGACGAGGATGATGACGAGCGCGACGAGCAGTTCGACGATGTTCACCGGGTACTCCCGCTCAGATTGAGCGAAAAGCTAGGCGCGCAGGTGCTCGGGCGCATACGGCAGCAGGGCGACGTGGCGGGCGCGCTTGAGCGCGACGGCCAGCTGGCGCTGATGCTCGGCGCAGGTGCCGGTCTTGCGGCGCGGCTCGATCTTGGCGCGCTCCGACAGGTAGCGCCGCAGCCGGTTGATCTCCTTGTAGTCGATCATCACGGTCTTGTCGGCGCAGAAGGCGCACACCTTGCGGCGGCGCCGGTCGCGGTACTCGTCATTGCGCTTCTTGGTGGTGCGGCTGGTGGGGGGCATGTCAGATCTCCTTAGAAGGGCAGGTCGTCGTAGTCGGGCTCGGGCGCCTGCTCGGAAGCTCCGGGTTTGGCGTTCGCGGCCTGCGGGCGCTGGCGCGGTTCGGGCGGCAGCTGGCTGCCTCCCTCGCCCGCGTCATCGCGCGGCCGGCGATCGAGGTTCTGGATGGTGTTGGCCACGAGCTCGGTCGTGTAGCGCTTCTGACCGTCCTGGCCCTCCCACTGGCGGGTCTGGATCCGGCCCTCGACGTACACCTTGGCGCCCTTACGCAGGTACTCAGCGGCGAACTCGGCCTGCTGGCCCCACGCAACGACGCGGAACCATTCGGTTTCCTCCTGGCGCTCACCCTGGGCGTCCTTGTAGTTGCGGTTACACGCGACAGTGAACTGCGTTACCGCCTGGCCACTGGGCGTGTAGCGCATCTCCGGGTCACGGCCCAGGTTGCCGATGATCATGCACTTGTTGAGCGACACAGCCAGAACCTCCTGCGTCTAGCGATCGGTGGCGGCGGGAGCGGCTTCGCTCTCCGACTCGTCGATGAACTCGGTGTCCGGGATGTCCAAGTCGTCCTCGGACGGCGGCGCGAACTCTTCGTCGATCAGGCCCTCCCCCGCGTCCGCTGTCGCGCGCCGCGACTGCGGCTTCTCGACGCGGGTGATCATGTGGCGCATCACCTCTTCGGTGATGTTCAGGCCGCGCTCTAGCTCAAGCACGGCGGCGGCTGGAGCATCGAACTGGACGATGAAGTAGGAACCCTCGTGCTCCTGGCCGATCGCATATGCGAGCCGGCGACGGCCCCACGGACTGACCTTGACGATCTGCCCATCGGCGGCGGCAATCGAGCGTGTAACGCGATCGATCACGGCCTGGACCTGGTCGTCCGGCGCGTCGGGACGCAGGACAAGCATCAACTCATAGCGGCGCAAGGCGGAATGTCTCCTTCCCTTGGGATATGCCCCGCTTGACGGCCCGGTGGGCCACGGCGGAGCTGAAAGGTCTATCCGGAGTATAGCCCAGCCGATTGGTAGACTCGGCAACGGGCTTGGTGGTCATATACCGGAACGCCCTCGCAGGAGGTAGCCGTTGTCATCGCGCGTCGTGCTCATGTCGCTCGGCGGGAACGCCCAGGCACTCGAAAGTGCCTTGGCGCGCCTTGATCTGTCCGTCGCCGTGGCGCGCGACTTGAATGCGGCTTTGCCGGAGATCGGCATTGCGCAGCTGATCGTCGTTGAGGCGGCCGACTTGGCATCGCTCGCGCTGCTGTGCCGTCGTATCAACGACGAAGCCGGCTCCTCACACCCACCCATCCTTGCAGTGGTCCCGGCGCCCGACGTCGAGACGCGCGTCAAGGTCCTCGAGGCTGGCGCGGACGATGTCCTCTCGCAGCCCATTGACGAGCGCGAGCTCGGCGCGATGGTCGACGCGTTGCTGCTCCGCTCTGACCCCGCGCTGGGTGCGTCCAGTGCGAGCGCATCTGCCGTAACGCCGGTCGCGCCCAAGACGCAGTCCGCGCCCGGACGAGTAATCGCGTTCGCCGCGGCAAAGGGCGGCGCCGGCACGACGACACTCGCGGTCAATACCGCGCTGGTGCTGGCTGAGATGGCGCCGGGCAACGTCGCCATCGCCGATTTTGATATGTTCCACGGCCAGGTATCGACGCATCTCGACATCTATGGCCGCGGCTCGACCGCGACCCTTGCCCGCGAGGATCTGGACAGCCACACGGCCGAGATGATTGCCGACTCGGGCCGGCTCCATCCCAGCGGGCTCATGGTCTATGGCGGCCCGTACCGGCCCGACGACGGCCAGGGCATCACGAGTGAGCAGCTCGGTCTGCTGCTGACGACGCTGCGGGGTATGTACGCGACGGTCGTAGTCGACTGCGGCTCGACGCTCGATGGACGAGCAATGGCTGTCCTGAACTCGGCCGATCGCCTGGCACTCGTGATAACACCCGACATCCCGGCGCTGCGCCTCTTGCACGCTGCCCTCGAGGTGCTATCAGAGATAGGCAGTGCCGCCGACCGAACCACGTTTGTCTTTAATGACATCTACCCGAAGTCATCGATCTCGGGCGAGCAGATCGAGGAGCACCTGAGCATCAAGGTTGGCCTCACGGTGCCGTACGACAGCGAAAACTTCCTGCGGTCGATCAACGAGGGCCAGCCGATCGTCTCCTCGGCACGGCGCAGCGTAGCGTCCGCGGCCTTGCGGCGTCTGGCGGAGATCGTGTCCGAGAACGACGAACTGGGCGCTCGGTCCGCGCCGCGCAAGAAGGGGCGCCTGGGAGGCTTCCTGGGCCGCGGCTAGGCCGCGTCGCGCCTCGCGACACCTATGTTTCGGCCGCGGTACGTGTCAGTTTGGGCGTGGCAGTTGGGACAAAGCAGGCGCAGGTTCTCGAGCCGGTTGTCGTCACGTCGGCCATTGACGTGATCCAACTCAAGCGGAATTGGCCCGCCGTTCCAGGTCCGCCGTGAACACGTTTCACATTCGGCCTGCTTGAGATTGGACGCAATCAAGCGCGACTTCAGACGGTTTGTCATGTAGTACCGGCCAACCACTAGGACCTCTTCCAATGGAAGGGCGGGCACCACGGGAGCACGGTTTCCAATACGCCATCCCTGACCGATGAAGTGGCTCGTGTCCAGGCCGAGGCGCAGCACTCGAGCCTTGAGATGTGCTTGAGTGCCCCCGCCCGGCCGACATCCGAGTTTTCGTAGCACCTCGGCAAACGATCGTGACGCTCGAACAGCCGACCCGACTTCACTGTCTGATGCTGGCACCTTGTGCCGAGTTGCAGCACGCAGATGGGTGGCGTCCAATCGAAGATCAGCGATGTGGCGCCTGACCGTTTCATAATTCCCGCCGCGTGGTAAAAGTCCCAGCCGCCGGAGAACCGACGCCATGTTCGCTGAGAAAGCGACAGCGTCCCTCAGTTGATCGTCGGTGTAACGCCTGGCCATGTCGGCCAAACTAACGTGGTCAGGTGCCACCTGTGTGGCACGGATTGGTGCCGAAGGTGAGATTCGAACTCACACCCT
>JBDTUR010000180.1:0-4043 GCA_040007635.1 Chloroflexota bacterium | reverse complement strand
AGGCGACGGCCGCGGCACCGCGCTGGTTCGGTCGGCTGCCCCAGGCTTCGTGTGAAGTGCGCGCCGTGGAGCCCTACCAGGAGCAGGAGGCGCCGCCGGCCTTCTATTTCCCACCGGCGCCGGACGGATCGCGCCCGGGGATCTACTTCGTCAACACCTACCAGCCTGAGAGCCGCCCCCTTTACCGGCTGGCGACGACGACCTACCACG
This sequence comes from Chloroflexota bacterium, assembly GCA_040007635.1. Lineage (GTDB taxonomy): Bacteria > Chloroflexota > Limnocylindria > Limnocylindrales > CSP1-4 > JALYGJ01. The sequence continues at coordinate 3,833 of JBDTUR010000180.1, read as the reverse complement.
AGGCGACGCCCGGCCATCATTTCCAGATCGCCATCGAAGGCGAATTGACTGACCTGCCCGACTTCCGCCGCTTCGGCGCGCGCCTTACCGGCGCCGCCTATGCCGAAGGCTGGGGCCTCTACAGCGAGCGCCTGGCCGACGAGATGGGCCTCTTCGAGAACGCCTGGGAGCGTTTGGGCATGCTCGACGCGCAGGCCTGGCGCGCGGCACGCCTCGTCGTCGACACCGGCATGCACGCGTTCGGTTGGAGTCGCCAGCAGTCGGTGGAGCTGCTCCTCTCGATCGGCCTGACCCCCCTGGAAGCCAGCACTGAAACGGACCGCTACATCGCGTGGCCCGGTCAGGCGTTGGCCTACATGACCGGCATGCGCGACATCGTCGCCCTGCGGCGCATGCTTGAGCAGCGCGACGGCAATCGGTTCGATCTGGTCAGGTTCCACGACGAGCTGATCGGCCACGGATCGCTACCGCTGGCAACCATGAACCGCTACCTACCCGACTGGGTCAAGCCGCGATGACCGATCAGCTGCCCGGCTCGATGAACGAGCCGGAGATCGAGAACCTGATGATGGCGGAGGGACGGCACTTCCCGCCGAACCCTGCGTTCGTCGCCCAGGCCAACGCGACCCAGGCGCTGTACGACGAGGCAGAGCACGATTACGTCGCATTCTGGGACCGATTGGCGCGCGAGCGGCTCGCGTGGTCGACGCCATTTGAGAAGACGCTCGAGTGGGACCTGCCATTTGCCAAATGGTTCATTGGCGGCAAGCTAAATCTCGCCTACAACTGTGTCGATCGCCACGTCGAAGCTGGCCTGGGCGACAAGGTCGCCTACCACTGGATCGGTGAGCCGGGCGACACGCGGACGATCACGTACGCGGACCTGCAACGCGAGGTGTCGAAGACCGCCAACGCGTTGCTCGAGCTGGGCGTTCAGACCGGCGATCGGGTCGCGATCTACATGCCCATGATTCCCGAGCTGCCCATCGCGATGCTCGCCTGCGCCCGCATCGGCGCGCCGCATACGGTCATCTTCGGTGGCTTCAGTGCGGAGGCACTCGCGGGTCGCATCGATGACGCCAAGGCCAAGCTGCTCATCACCGCGGATGGCGGCTGGCGCCGGGGCAAGGCGGTCAACCTCAAGTCCGCGGCGGACGAGGCTGCGGCGAACAGCCCCACGATCGAGCACATCCTCGTCGCGCGGCGCATCGGCGACGCGGGCGATGTGCCGGTGACCATGGCGGACGGCCGCGACGTCTGGTGGCACGACATCGTGGATCGCCAGAGCGACACGCATGAGCCGGTCCAGGTGGACTCCGAGCACATGCTGTACCTGCTCTACACGAGCGGCACGACCGCCAAACCCAAGGGCATCATGCACACCACCGCGGGTTACCTGTTGGGCGCATCTGTCACCCACGAGATGGTGTTCGACGTCAAGCCGGACGATGTCTACTGGTGCGCGGCCGACATCGGCTGGGTGACCGGCCACTCGTACATCGTCTACGGCCCGCTGGCCAATGCGACGACGAGTGTCATGTACGAGGGTGCGCCGGACGCGCCCGCGTGGGACCGCTGGTGGCAGATCATCGAGGACTACAAGGTCAACATCCTCTATTGCGCGCCAACAGCGATTCGTGCCTTCATGAAGCAGGGCGAGTCCTGGCCGGAGAAGCACGACCTGAGTTCGTTGCGCGTCCTCGGTTCGGTGGGTGAGCCAATCAATCCTGAGGCGTGGCTCTGGTACCACCAGTACATCGGCGGCAGCACGACGCCCATCGTCGACACGTGGTGGCAGACCGAGACCGGCATGATCATGATCACCCCGCTCCCCGGGGTCACGACCACCAAACCGGGAAGCGCCACGTTCCCCTTCCCGGGCGTGGGCGCGGACGTGGTCGATGCGAACGGGGAGAGCGTGCCGCTGGGTGGCGGCGGCTACCTGGTGCTCACCCGGCCGTGGCCGTCAATGTTGCGCGGCATCTACGGCGACCCCGCACGCTACAAGGCGACTTACTGGTCGCGCTTCCCCGGCAAGTACTTCGCCGGCGACGGCGCGAAACGCGACGAGGATGGTTACTTCTGGTTGCTCGGCCGCGTCGACGACGTGATGAATGTGTCGGGCCACCGCCTCTCGACGATCGAGGTCGAGTCGGCCCTGGTCGACCACAAGGCGGTCGCTGAGGCGGCGGTGGTTGGCCGCCACGACCCCATCACAGGGCAGGCGATCTTCGCCTTCGTCATCCTCCGCGTGGGCTTCGAGCCGACCGACGAGCTGGCTGCCGAGGTGCGCGAGCACGTGGGCAAGGTCATCAGCCCCATTGCTAAACCCAAGTACCTGATGTTCACGCCCGATCTGCCCAAGACGCGCTCAGGCAAGATCATGCGTCGCCTGCTGCGCGACATCGGCGAGGGCCGTGTGTTGGGCGATACAACGACGCTCGCCGACTCCGGCGTGGTCGAACTCATCCGCGACCGCTCAGGGGCGGCAACCGAGGAGGCCTAGCGGCCCACGGCTACCATCTCGAGCCTGATGCTGCCAACGGATCGACTCGGCCGGCCGCTGCACGACCTGCGCATCTCGGTCACCGACCGGTGCAACTTCCGCTGCACCTACTGCATGCCGCGCGAAGTCTACGGCCGCGACTACGAGTTCCTGGCGCGCGAGCAGCTGCTGACTTTCGAGGAGATCGTTCGCCTCGCGCGCGTCTTCGCTGGTCTGGGCGTCCGCAAGGTCCGGCTAACAGGGGGCGAGCCGCTTCTCCGGCGCGACCTGCCGGACCTGGTGCGCATGCTGGCCGAGGTGCCGGGGATAGACGACCTCACGCTGACGACGAACGGCTCCTTGCTCGCGCGTCATGCCCAGTCCCTCGCCGAAGCCGGCCTGGACCGCGTCAGCGTCAGCCTTGACTCGCTCGACGACGCGACATTCGGCCGAATGAACGACGTCGCCTTCCCGGTCCAGACCGTGCTCGATGGCATCACGGCCGCGGCGGCCGCCGGCCTGGCGCCGATCAAGGTCAACATGGTCGTGCGCCGCGGGATCAACGAAGCCGACGTCGTGCCCATGGCGCGCTACTTCCGCGAGCACGGCCACATCATGCGTTTCATCGAGTACATGGATGTGGGCCACACCAATGGCTGGCGGATGGACGACGTGGTGCCGCAGAGCGAGATCATTGCCCGGATCGACACGGAGATGCCCCTCGTCGCGCTCGCGCCGAACTATCCCGGTGAGGTCGCTGACCGCTGGGCGTACGGCGACGGCAGCGGCGAGGTCGGAGTGATCGCTTCGGTCACTGAGCCCTTTTGCGCCGACTGCTCGCGCGCCCGACTGACCGCGGATGGGCAGCTCTTCACCTGCCTCTTTGCCAGCATCGGCCATGACCTGCGCGCGGCCCTGCGCGGCGGGCAGAGCGATGCCGACCTGGCAGAGCAGATCAGCGCCATCTGGGAGAAGCGCGCCGATCGGTACTCGGAGTTGCGTACACGCGCCACCAACGGCGACCGCGCACTGCCCATGGTGGACCCGCAGCGAGTGGAGATGTCGCGCATCGGCGGCTGAAGCCGGCCATTTCGCGGAAAAAAGCGCGCTACGCAGCCGCGTGCGAACGCTATGCTCACTCGCGAGCCGATCGCCGGGCAGTGCCTGGGAGGAAGTCGGCGATGGGACCCACAATGCGCGACCACTTGGCGTCGCCGCACAGGAGGAGAGAGATAGCGTGGGAATGAATCAACCCGCACCGGGCGGGCAACCGCCGCCGCCCGCACCGAGCGCGCAACCGCCGTCGCCCGCACCGAGCGGGCAACCGCCGTCCGGGATGCCGTCATGG
>JBDTUR010000179.1:0-4081 GCA_040007635.1 Chloroflexota bacterium | reverse complement strand
CATCGGCGTTCGGCGCCCAGGTCTTCTCGGTCGGCAGCTATCTCGAGATGTGGCCTGACGCCATCGCGCCGGCGCCGCCCACCCCGGTATCAGCGCCGACACCCACGCCGGCTGGTTGGACGGCCATCGCGTACAGCGCACAGGGCGTGGAGATTGGGCGGACGCCGACGCTCGATGCCTCAATGGATTCGCTTTCCGAGGCGAACGGCTTGATCAAGGTGTCCTTCAAGGACAGCTACCCGAACATGAACCAGTTCCGTGACTCGGTCAGGCTGCTGGTCAACAGCGCTGGCAGCCTTGACCAGGTGAACACGCTGCCGCTCGACTACTACCTGCTGGGCGTGGTCCCCTCGGAGATGCCGGGCAGCTGGCATCTCGAGGCCGTAAAAGCGCAGGCAGTCGCCGCGCGCAGCTATGCGTGGCCGCGGATCGACGGCGACGGCTACTACGACATCGGTGCGTCGTCGGCGTCACAGAACTACAAAGGCTTCCTGCACGAATACCCGAACTCCAATCGGGCGGTCCTCGAGACAGCAGGGCAGGTCATCACGTACAACGGTCGAGTCGTCGCCGCGTACTACCACTCATCGGCCGGGGGATATACCGAGAACAGTGAATACGCATTCGTAACCGCGTCGGGCAATCCCGGCTCGGTGGTGGGCTACTGCCGGGGCAAGCCCGATGTGGATGCCAATGGCCTGGCCTACGACCGCAATTCGAGCGACTACTACTGGGATAGCGTCTCATTCACGATGACCGAGCTCTCCGCTATATACGCCAACTCCGATAAGACGAACGTCGGCCAGATAACGAGCCTCACTTTCAACAGAGGCGTATCTGGCCGTGCGTATCAGGTCGTGATGGTCGGAACTCTGGGCAGCAAGACCGTGTCTGGGGGGACGTTCACCGGCATCTTCAACACGTACCGGCCGGGCGGTTCCGGCTTGGTGAGCAACATGGTTTATTTGACGCCCGTGGGCGAGGGCCCCGGTGGCTAGGGCGCGCGTCGCTGGGATGGGGATCGCGATCCGCACCTGACAGTACCGATCATCCCCGGACCAAGGTGACATGGCCCGCCGACCACCCGCTGGGTAGGGTCGGAGCGAGTGGGGAATCTCGTACTGCGCACACGTCGCCGGCTCGCGCTGGTTGGCTTCCTGGTGGCACTTTCGGTGTGCGCGCCAACATTCGTCGCGGCCAGTCAGGCATCCGCCGTGAAACCCGTTGCGGACGCATGGGTCAACGCCGCGAAGCCAGCCTTGAACTACGGCACGGACGCAACTCTGCGGGTGAAGGCCGGCATCGCCGGGGCATATCTGCGGTTCAAGGTTGCGAAGTGGATCGGCCAAGCCGCTGATGGGCTTGACCTCCGCCTGGCCGCCTTGACTGGCGATGCCTCCACTCTCGCCCTGAGCGACGTCCCGGGCGGCTGGCCCGAGACAGGCATCACGTACCTGACACGACCGGCGCCGCTCGACCCGATCGTCGTGCGCGGCAGCCTCGCTGCGGATGGCGTCCATTTCCCGCTGGGTGCCTTCTTCGATGGGGGCCTGGTCGATCGCAACTACATCTCGTTGCGTGTCACCAACGATGCGCCGAGCGTCGTCACTTTTTCGTCACGTGAAGGCAGCGCGCCACCGCTCCTGGCAATGGGTGCGGCTCCCGGCGAGACGGCGCTCGCGGCCATGGCTGACACCTACACGACGCCGGTCACGCCCGACTCCAACTACGGCCCGGTGGCGCGCCTCGCGGTTGACGGTGATCCCCAGGCCGAGGCGTACCTGACGTTCGACACGTCGGCCTGGCTTGGGCGACGCGTGGGGGGCGTGGCGTTGCAGCTCGCGCTGCGCGACCCGGCGGGCGCTGGCGTGACGGTTTATCGCGTCGATCCCGCCTGGGATGAGATGACGCTAACTTGGAACACGGCGACGTTTATCGGGACCCCGGTGGCGAGCGTGGCCGAAGCGCGACCCAGCGGATTGGCCACGATCGACCTTACGGACGCGTACGTCGACGGCGTCGTCGATAGCCCAAGTCTGTCGCTGCGCCTGGTGACGAGCAATGCCGACGGCTTCCTGTTCTCGTCGCGCGAAGGTGGCGCGCCGCCAGCGCTGGTCATGACGCCGCGCACACCCACAATCGGTCCCGGGCCAACGCCAGCGCCGACGCCGACCCCCACTCCAACCAAGACGGCATCGCCAACTCCCACGCGGTCGCCTTCGCCCACTCCCACGCGCACACCAACGGCAACACCAACCCCCACGCCTACTCCCACGGCCCCTCCAACCCCGACCCCGACGGCCACGCCCAGCCCCACTCCGACGCCCGTGCCACTCTTCCACTTCACTGGCCACGGATCCGATCACGGCGTGGGCATGTCCCAGTACGGTGCTCGTGGCCGGGCCGCCGCCGGCCAGACGTACGACGTGATCCTGGGCCACTACTACACGGGCACAACTATCGGCGCGCTCGACCCCGCTCAACCAATTCGAGTGCTGCTGAACTCGGCCTACACACCTACCCCCACGGCACCGGCGCGCATAGTGGCCCGCCTGGGCCCCTGGACCAGCGCTGCGTTCGTTGACGCGCTCGGCGCGCAGCTGGTGTTCCCGACCGACTCATACGTCGATTTCCTGCGGTCCGATGCAGGCTGGCAGGCCACCATCTATGACTCGAGCGGCGCGATCCTGGCGACCGCCGCGACGATCGATCTGACGGTCGATCCGGCCGACCCGGCAACGCGGCTTGAGATGACCTGGCGCTCATCGCTCACGCGTTACACCCTGTACCGCGGATCGATGCATCTGCTGGTCAATGACACGGGCACGACCGTCGAGGCGATCAATGTCGTATCCATGGATGACTACGTGAAGGGCGTGGTGCCGGCCGAGATGCCGCCACTGTGGCCCATCGAGGCGGTCAAGACCCAAGCGGTTGCGTCGCGCTCCTACGGCTACCGCCACCTGCATCCCGAACGCAACTTTGACGTCGTGCCCACCTCGAACAACCAGGTCTACGGCGGCGTGTCGCTCGAGCACCCGCGGTCCAACCAGGCCGTCGATGAGACCTCCGGCCAGGTCGTGATGTACAACGGCACGCCTATCCTGGCGTACTTCTTCACCGTTGGCGGCGGCTATACGGAAAACAACGAATACGCCTGGCCCGCTGGCAACGGCAAGGTAGTCGGTAGCCCCATTCCATATCTGCGGGGCGTGCCCGACTACGACGAGAACGGCTTGGCCTACGACCGGAACGCGCCGGGCTTCGCCTGGCAGACCAACTCGTTCACCTGGACGCAGCTCAGCGCGATAATGGCGAGCGATACACGCACCAACGTCGGCAGGTTGAGTGACATCCAGTTCAAGCGCGGCGTGTCGGGCCGCGCCTACTGTGTGACCCTCGTCGGCAGCGCCCGCACGATCAACGTGTCGGGCCAGGTCTTCAAGATCGTCTTCAACGCGAACAACGGCAGCAGCTCCGATCTGGACAGCGCGATGTACTTCCTCGAGGGCGAGACCGCGCCCTAGCCTGCGTGCGCTGGCCCCTGAACTGGCGCGTGCGATGATCGACGGACATGAGCCGTCGTTCAGAGCCACCCAGCGGAGAGTTCCGCTACGAGCACCCCATCGAGGTCCGTTTCGTCGACACCGACGCGTTCGGCCACGTCAACAACGCGACCTTCCTGTCGTACTTCGAGGCCGCCCGCGCCGGCTACTACGCCCACGTGACCGGCAGCCCATTCATGACCGGCGAGCATGGCCTCAAGCACACGTTTGTGATTGCTGAGGCGCGCATTGCGTATCGCTCGCCCGTGCTCTTCGGCGAGCCACTGTTGGCCGGCGTCCGCTTCGCCTGGGTGGGCGGTTCGTCCTTCGGGCTCGAGTACCGCATCCGTGCCGCTAAGTCGGTCGTGGGCGAAGCCCGCAGCGTGGCTGACGGCGAAACATTGCAGGTGATGTTCGATCTCGACCGGAATCGGGTGATCCGCGTTCCCGCGGACCTGATCGGCCTGTTCGAGAAGTTCGAGGAAGGAACTATCCCGCGGCGCCCGGCGGCGGAGGGCTAAGCCTCGAACCTGCGG
>JBDTUR010000178.1:0-4094 GCA_040007635.1 Chloroflexota bacterium | reverse complement strand
GCTGGTTGGACATCGACCAGGCCGCGCGTGACGTTGATCATCACCGGGAAGAAGACGAGGAGAGCGGCCATCATCATCTTGCTCAACGGGTTGAGCACGCCGAACCAGTTGTTCAGGATGGGCGCCAGGGCGATGATTGGGATCGCGCTGGTGGCGATTGCAACTGGCACCAGGACATCTCGCGCTGTGACCCAACGCGCGGACGCGAAGGCGACAAGGATGCCGCCAACCGTACCGATAACCAGCCCGCCGAGCGCTTCGAACGCCGTCGCCTGCGCTGACCGGCGCAGCGCCTCGAAGTTGTCGAGCCCGGCCTCCAGGATGGCACTCGGCGGCGGGATGACGCGCCGCCCGGTTCCCGCCGTCGAGAGTTCCCAGACGGCAATCACGGCCACGAAGACGACCAGCGGCGGCAGGTAACGCACCAGCCAGCGCCGCGCCGAGTCCGGTTTCACCCGATCGATCCTTCCGCCCGGACGCGCTCCCCCGACGAGGCGGCGGTCTGGGTCGGCGGATCGGCTTCGCCGTGCCGCCCACGCAAGCTCTCACGCACCTCAGTCACGAGCTCGAAGTAGCGCTCGGTTTCGCGCGTGATGTCGTTGCGCGGCTGCGGCAGGTCGATTTCGACGACCTTTGTTATGCGCCCTGGGCGCGGGCTCATCACCGCGACGCGCGTCGACAGGAATACCGCTTCGGGGATCGAGTGGGTGACGAAGATGACGGTCGTGCCCGTCTGTTGCCAGATGCGCAGCACCTCGGCGTTCAGCCGCTCGCGCGTCATCTCGTCGAGTGCGCCGAACGGCTCGTCCATGAGCAGCAGTGCCGGCTCAAGGGCCAAAGCACGCGCGATGGCGACGCGCTGCTGCATGCCGCCACTCAGCTGGTACGGGTAGTGCCGCGCAAAGCCGCCGAGCTCGACCAGATCGAGCATCTCCCTCACCCGGGCGTCGCGTCTGTTCCGATCCATGCCCATGAGCTCCAGCGGCAATCGGACGTTTGCCTCCACGTGGCGCCAGTCAAACAGCACCGGTGCCTGGAAAACCATGCCGTACTCCCGGCCGGCCCGGGCCTCGTGGGCCGGCTTGCCGTTGACCTCGACGACGCCGCTGGTCGGCCGGATCAGGTCGCCGACGATACGCAACAGGGTGCTCTTGCCACACCCCGACGGGCCGATGAGCGACACGAATTCGCCCGGCTTGATCGACAGGTTGATGTCGGCCAGCGCGATCGTGTCGCCAGCGCGCGTATGGAACTCCATGTTGATGCCGGCGAGATGGACCGCCGCATGTTCGCCGGCCGGGACGCCTCGCTCCATGGTCATGCTGCCTGCCTACCTCCGCGTCGAACCACCAACACCTCCACCAATCGAACGAGCGAGAAGAAGCCAACGCCTAGCAGCGCGGCGACGAAGATCGTGGCCCAGAGCTTTTCCGGCCCGGTGACGTACTGCTGGTTGAAGTTCAGGATCGCGCGGCCAAGACCCTGGGGCACACCACCAGGTCCTTCGCCGATGATCGTGCCGACGATGCTCGCCGCGGCCGCAACCTTGAGTGCAGTGAACAGGTACGGCACAGACGCCGGCAGGCGGACCTTGCGGTACACGTCCCAGCGACTCGCGGCGTAAGAGCGCATCAACTCGACAGCCCGTGGGTCCGGGGATCGCAGGCCGCGCAACACGGCGATCGTTACCGGGAAGAACGTCAGGTACGTGGCGATGATCACGACGCTCGTGAGGCCGCGCCCAAAGCCGACCACGATGAGCGGCGCGAGAGCGACGATGGGCACGGTCTGGCTGGCCACGACGTAGGGCACGAATGCCCGCTCGAGCAGCCCCGAGTGGACGAAGATGCTGGCCAGGACAATCCCGATGACTGCGCCCACGGCGAAGCCAAGCAGCGCCTCGCTCCAGGTGAACAACGCTTGGTCCACAAGGTAGTTCGCGAGGCTGTATTCAGCGTTGCGCTGGAAGGGCTGGCCGAAGGCATTAGCGATGTTCCACAGGTGAGGCAGCTGGCGGTCGCTGAACTGCAGGACCTGGAAGGGTGGGTTGTGCGTATAGCCGATTGCGGTCAGGCGCCACGGATCGCCCCCCAGCCACTTCGCGCCCTCCCAGACGAGCGCAAATGCGAGCACAAACAGCACTAGAGCCGCGACCCTCCTCATGTCCGCACTCTATCGTGGCCGGCGGCGGGCGAAGAGTCTTGTCGCCCTGAGGTCCGACCAGATCAGTCCGGGCTGCCCTGGCATTGGACCGCCGACCTGCAAGACCCTCAGCCACGCGACCGACGGACCGCTGAACCTCGACTCGAGCAACCGCCGGTACCTGCCAACCAGTTCGCGATTGGCCTTCGTGTCTCTGATCACCCACACCAGCCCCACCGCGAACGGCTCACCTTCGCCGCCAATGGCGACCGCGCGCTGCTCCGCCTCACGCACCTTGTAATCGCTCGAGCGCATCGCCTCGCCCAGGTCGCCCAACGTGTTGGTGCACTCCACGATGAGGATCCTCCGCCGCAGCCGATCCTCCAGCCGGACATCGATCCACCGATTCCGGCTCCGACTCTCCCATTCCGCCTTCCACCCCGCCGGCTCAGCCACGCGAACCACGAGCTCCTGGATGTCGAGGTGGCCCGCGTCGCGCAAGTCCTGCTGCGGGTCCCGCGCGAACTCGAACCGCAGGTACAGCCCCAGCGCCTCCCCTAGCGCGAACCACACTTCGGCTGGCGCCCCGCCGCCATTTCCGGCCTCTATTTCCGCCAAACGTGCCTGGCTCAAACCAACTCGAGCCGCCAGCGCCCCCTGCTTCAGCCGCCGTCTCTCGCGCGCCTGCCTGACGGCGCCACCCATGTCTCGCGTCGCCCGTGCGGCACGATCAGCGCCGATGATCCTTGCTTTAGGACGCTTCCCTCTTGGCATATCGGCCAGAGTGATTGGATCGACTTATCAGAGGCTTTATTGCGACTTGTCCATGTAGTTCACGCGGACGTTGTGCGGGACCGCGCCCGGAAACGGCCCAAGTCGGGCTGGTTGAGGCTCGCTTGAGCTCGGTATATCGGTCAGGCCGATGCGGGAGAGGATTGCCCTCCCGGGGGCTAGCGGACGGACTGGTCGGAGATCTCCAGCGCCTTGTCGATGATCGCGAAGCCTTCGGCCAGCTGCTCTTCGGTGATCGTGAGCGGCGGGTTGGTGTGGATGCCGTTCCAGCGGTACATCGTGTACAGACCGTTGTCGCGGCAGTACTTGGCGATCGCCTTCATCTCGTCGGACGTGCCGTTGTAGGGGGCCATCGGCTCGAATGGGTCGCGCGATCGGACCACGTCGATCATGCCGAACAGGCCGATGTTGCGGACCGCGCCTACAGAGGGATGGCGCGTCATGAGGTCGGCGTGATGGCGCGCCATCACCTCGCCCATCTGGGCAGCGCGCTCGATCAGCCCGTCCTCCTCGTAGACCCCGATCGTGGCGAGCGCCGCGGCGCAACCCATGGGGTGCGAGTTGTACGTCAGGCCGCCGTAGAAGACCTTGTCGCGGAACGTCTCCGCCACCGAACGACGCATGCCCACAGCCCCCAGCGGCAGGTACGACGACGTCAGGCCCTTGGCCATCGTGATCAGGTCGGGCACGACATCCCAGTGATCGACCGCCCACCACTTGCCGGTCCGGCCGAAGCCGCTCATGACCTCGTCGGCGATCAGCCAGATGCCGTAGCGCGTGCACATCTCGCGCAAGCCCTGCATCAGGCCGTCGGGCGGAATGAGGATGCCGTTGGTACCGACTACCGGCTCGATGATCATCGCGGCGATCGTCTGCGGACCCTCGTACATGATGACCTGCTCCGTCTCACGCAGGACCGAAGCCACGTCGCGCGGCGCGGCGTCACCCCACGGCTGGAAGTCAGGAATACGCACGACGCCCCACACACCGGTCTCCGCCGCCCAACGGCGCGGGTCGCCGGTGGCATTGATGACCTGGCCGGTCGCGCCGTGATAGGAGCGGTAGCGCGCCAAAATCTTCTGGCGGCCGGTCGCCTGGCGGGCGAGCTTGATCGCGTTCTCGTTCGCCTCCGCGCCGCCGTTGGTGAAGAAGAAGACGTC
>JBDTUR010000177.1:0-4144 GCA_040007635.1 Chloroflexota bacterium | reverse complement strand
CCTAAAGCCCGGCCATCACCGCCCGTTCGGCAAGGCCAATGGGCAGCCGGCCGCTGCCGCAGATCTTGTCGTGAAAGTCGCGGATGACGTCGATTGGCGCATCTATGGGAGCGACGCCGGCGAAGCCACGCGCGTCGAGGTATTGGCGCCGAATGCGCAGGATCTCGAGGCAACCAGTCAGATACGACGACGCCTGCGTGGGCCAGGAGCAGTAGCGGCCCACCTCTGCGCGGGCGGTCGGTTCGGTCAGGGCGGTTTTCTCCGTCATGAACTTGACCGCCTCGTCGTAGCTCATCTCCCCCATGTGGAGCGACGTGTCGACGACGATGCGCGCGGCACGGAAGATCGTTGCCTCGAGGTGGTTGAGGATGTGCAACGGGTCCTCGAAAAAGCCGCGCTCGCGCATGACCCGCTCGGCGTAGAGCGCCCAACCCTCGCTGAAGTAGGGCGTGCCCAGGACGACGCGCAGCTTGGGCGAGTGGACCTTGCTCCAGCTGATGTGCCAGTGGTGGCCGGGATACGCCTCGTGCACGGCGGTCGTAGGGATGCCGCTGTTCGAGTTCGAGGCGAGCCGCTTCTGGATGTCCTCCTCCGAAGTGCCTTCCGGCGCGAACGGCACGAAGAAGTGGCCAGTCAGCGTGTCGCTGAACGCCGGTGGCCCGATGTAGGACGCCACCGCCAGCAGCGGTCGCTGGAAGAAAGGCGACGGCTCGACCTCGCACCTCTCCCCTCCAGGCAGCGTTACGAGTCCGGTCGCGGCCAGGAAGTCATGCGACTTCTGCGTCCAATCGGCGTACTCCGCGCGCATCTGCTCTTCGGTCGCTGGGTGGTCCTCGTTGGCAGCTTCGAGCACCTTGCGCCAGTCGGCATTGCCCGTGGCGTCGCGCGCGAGCTCACTCATTTCGGCATCGAGCCGGTCGTACTCGGCTTGGCCCATCTCGCGCAGGGTGCGCGCGTCGAAGTCCAGCGCCTCGCGCTCGCGCAACTGGCGGCTGTAGCGCTCCTCGCCATACACCCAGGTGCCGCTTGCCTTCTCGACGAGCGAGCCCAGATGCGCGACGAAGGCGTCGAAGGCATCGCCCGCCTTGGCTCCGGCCGCGCGCAGGCGGTCGCGCTGTTCGTCGGTATCAGCCTCGTCAACGAGCATGCTGCGGACGTACGCGCCGCCGGCCTTGGCTGAGCCCAGGCCGCGCTCGAGGATCAGCTTCGCACCCAGCGCCGGATCGAGGTTGGCCGTGGCCTCATCCAGTGCGCGCGGCACCTGCTCGAGGCGCGCCACAGCGGCATCGACGAGATCTGCGGTGGGTCGCAGCCGATGCAGGAACAGGCTGAACAGGCCGCTCAGGATGGGGCCCGAGTAGGTCGTGGGGTCGCGCTTCCAGACCTGCCAGTCGGTGCCGATAACCCGGCCACGGAGCGTCGCGATCGCCAGGTCGCGGTCGATCTGGTCGTCGAATTCGAGCGAGCTGGCGTCGACCGACTCAAAGCGCTTCATCCACTCCACGGCGTCGGCGTCGCGCTTGGCGAAGGCGGCCGCCGACATGTCGTCGAGCCGTTCGTCGTACTGGGTCAGGCCAAGGGTCGTGGCCAGGACGGGCGAAGTCTCGTATTCGTTCTTCAGGAAGTCATCGACGAGCTGCTTCAGATCGCTCAAGTTGGGGCACCTCCTCTATGCGCGCCATTGTCGCGGGTCGCGTTGTCGCGCCGGGTGCGCGTCAAGCCCCTACGGCGCCTTGGGGTTGAAGAAGCGACAGCGATCGGCAATCGCACAACGTTCATGCTCGGGCCGCTGGGCGTGGCACGTTTGGCGGCCGTGGGTGATCAGGTTCACGTGCGCCTGGTGAACGTCGCGTTCAGTGAGCTGCACCTGGAGCATGTCGTGCATCTGCTCTGCGGTGAACTTCTGCGGGATCAGGCCGATGCGCATAGCGACTCGCTCGATGTGCCGATCGACCGGCATGAGCGGCTTGCCAAAGGAGAACAGCAACACCACGGACGCCGTCTTGCGGCCGATGCCGTTGACCTGGGTCAGCCAGGCGAGCGCGTCGGCCGGCGTCAGGTCGCCCAGGAACTCGAGCGAGTAATCGCCCCGCGCCTCGCGGATGTGGCGCAGAGCGGCCTGGATGCGCGGCGCCTTCTGGTTGGCGAGGCCGCCCGGCCGGATGACGTCGGTCAGCTCGCCGATATCCGCGAACTCGACTGCAGCCCAGTCGGCCGTGGCTTCGCTGATGCCCACACCGCCCCAGCCCGACCGAAACCGTGGCGTTCCGACACTCCCCGGCTTAACCTGCGCGGGCCAACAGCGACACAACAGGTCGAACGCTTTCTCGGCGTTGATATCGGCCGAGTTGGCCGACAGCATCGTCCGCACAAGCTCGCTCGTCGGGTCGTAGACGCGCTGCCAGATAGGTGTGCCGTACATCTGGCGCATTGCCGCAAGGGTGTCGTCCATCAGCGCCGGCCGCGTCCGGTCCAGCCGCTTGACCCAGGACTTGACGGGATCCGGCTTGGCGCGGCGCCTCTTGGTCGCGGCGGGCATCAGAAGTCGATCGGCTCGAGGACTGCACGCGGTTTATCGGCGAGGACCAGGCGATCGGGATCAACGTCCGGGAGAGGGTGCGCGCCATCCATTTCTCGACCCAGGACGTGCAGGCCCCAGTCGCCTGCTCGGTAGCCCGCGTCCATGAGTCGGTCATAAGCGGCCGTGTCGAGATCGCTGTCCAGCGGTAGTCGGAAGCGCAAGGTCCGGCCCACGATCGCGCGGATTCGGTCGACCAATTTGACCACGCTATCGGCCGCGCCCACGAGCAATGCCAGGCGGAGCGAGGAGTCCTCGCCGGCGAGCTGTTCGCGCAACAGGATTGCCACCGCGTCATCCAATGTGAGGACCTCACCGCGCTCGACGTGGCGCTCGAAACGCTCAGCAGTCAGTTCGCCCAGCGCCCACGGCCGCGGCTCATACAACCGTTGCGCGGCGTTGAAGCTGGCGTCGCCCCAGATCTGCGCCCACAGCCGCTGCACGTCCGCTGATTTCGCAACGCGACCCTCCGCCGCGAGAGCGTCCAGCACGCGTCCGCGCAGGGCCGTGGCGGCGTCACGGATCGCCGCCTCGAAACCGCTCGGCTCGTGCGGGTCGCCATCCGTATCGGGCGACCACCAGTAGTTGCGGTAACCGAAGAGCAGCTCGATGCCGTCGCGCGCCCCCAGGCGATGCGAGCCCTCGTTGCGCGCGGAAGTCGCGTAACGCACAACGGTCGCGCCCTGGGCTGCCACCCACAGCAGCTCCGCGACCTGGAGATCGGACGCGACCTGCATGCCGCGTACGGCGGGGTCCACGCGGATGCCCTCGAGCCACGACTCTGTTGGCGACACCATGGCGACGCGGGTGATCGCGACCGGGCGGTCATCGCTGGGCCGGCACGCAACGAGCATCACGCCGTCGGTTGCGCCTAGCCACACCGGCCAGGCCTGCGGGATGTAGTCCCAGCCATCCCATGTGGACGTCGCGAACTCGAGCACCGCGTCCTTGTCGGTTGCGCGCGCCTGACGCACAACGATGGGCCAGTCGCGCATTTGTTCCGATCGCACGCGCGAACTGGTAACCGCGCTCAGGCGCGCGGCATCCGTTCGACTGTTGCCCACTGCGAGGTCTTGCCGCCCGGCTCGTAGCGGCTGTTCGCTGCCTTGAGGATCAGCCCCTCAAAGCCGGCGGCGCGCCAGCTGGCGAACCATTGGCGCAGCGGCGGGCGAACGACCGGCGACACGCGCACAAGCTCGCTTTCAGAAATGACACCCTCGAGTAGCCGCTTGCGCTCGAGCAATGGCACGTCGAACAGCTGCTGACCGTCAACGCTCAAGAGGTCGAGCGCGACGAACGCCGGTTCGCCTTCGTGGCGGGTGTCCTTGGGCGGCTCGAAAGTCACGTCGCTGCCCGGCCCGCCGATGAACAGCCGTTGGATGGGCTTGGTCCGGCCGGACAGGACGATCGCCAGCCCCTCGCCGCCACCGGTCGCCTGTCGGGTGATGACGCCGTCGATCACAGCTTCGCTCGCCATGACCGATCGGCGCAGGAAGTCGAGTGCCATGGGCGCGTCCTCGGTCGCGTCGTCACCGAACTCGTCGAGCACCTCGATGTCGCCCCACT
>JBDTUR010000176.1:0-4195 GCA_040007635.1 Chloroflexota bacterium | reverse complement strand
GGCCCACGAGCAGCGCCAGGAAGATTGAGACCAACGTCACCAGCCAGAAGCCCCACGATTCGGTGAAGTTGAAGGCCGATCCGGCTTCGCTCATCCCGAAGATGCCGCCGATGGCGCCGATGGTCGCCAGGATCACCGTGACCCCGGTGAGGCGCTTCATGATCTCGGACAGGTTGTTGTTGATCTGTGAGAGGTAGATGTCGAGCGTCGTGCTGACCAGCTCGCGGTATGAGTCAAGCTCGTCGGTCAGTCGGATCAGGTGGTCGTAGACGTCGCGGAAGTAGACGATCCGCTCGGGCCTGATCAGGCCTAGGTCACGGTTGGTGAGCTGGTTGAAAATCTCGCGTTGCGGGTTCACCGCGTGGCGGATCTCGAGCAGGTCGCGCCGCAGCGTGAAGAGTCGCTCCACTACCCAGCTGCCCGGCCGGCGCACAACCTCGACTTCGAGCTCGTCGATCTCGTCGCCCAGCTTGTCGAAAACTGGGAAGTACTGGTCGACCAGCCAGTCGGTGATCATCCAGAGCACAAAATCGGGGCCGTCGGCGAGGTGGGTGCCCGGGTCGCGACGCAACACCGTTGCGCCGCGCAGGTCGATGCCGGTGTCGTGCGCCGTGAGCAGGTAGCGCGGCCCCAGGACGATGTCGAGCTCGTGCGGCACGACCTCGCCCTGGTATTCGAGCGCGAACATGACCAGGTGCAGCGCATCGCCGGTCTGCTCGATCTTGGCGCGCTGGTTGCGTTCGAGGATGTCCTCGGTCACCAGCGGGTGCAGGCCGAGCAGCTTGGTCAGCGCGGCGAGCAGGTCGGCATCGGGCGATACAAGGTCGATCCAGAAGCGCGCCGACTTGTCGGCATAGGCCTTCTTGAGCGCGTCGAGCCCGGTCAGCGGCTGCGCGCCGCCCCCTTCGGTCCAACTGAGCGCCCAGAGCTCGCTCGCGCCAACAGGACCCTTAGATGGCGAGCCCCGCTCGTGACGCCTCCTCGACGACATTGCCGACGTCCTCACCTTCGGTTGGCCGGGCATCCGATCCCGGACGGTTGCGCATTGCGAGCGTAGGCAGAATTGCGACGGCCGTCACGACGGCCGCGACAACAAACGTCCATGCCAGGATCTCGGCGGCCTCGCCAGATGCCCAGCGCTCCAGGGCGTCGACCACCAGGTAATCCTCGAGTGGCCGACCGCGCAGAGTCGGTGGCAGCACTGCATCGCGCGCCACTGGATCGGTCAGCACCACGCTCAGCGCCTCAATCCGGCTCGAGCCAAGGACGGTGAGCGCGGCAATGCCCGTGCCCATACCGATCATCCGCGCGACCGTGAGCACGGCCGACCCAACCCCGAACGCCTTGCGCCCCAGCGCCTCGAGCGCGCCTGTGGTCCGCGCGGTCACGGTGACCCCGAAGCCCAGACCGAACAGGGCCAGCGCCGCACATAGCGTTAAGAGGTCAGTCCCGGGATCGGCGCGCGCCAGAACGAGCAGGCCACCCACCTCCGCGAGCAGGCCGGCGATGCTGGGCACCATCACGCCCATGGGGCGCACCAGAAAACCAGCACCCAGCGCACCGATCGCCATCGCTCCGGCGAGGGCGCCCAGCGTCAACTGCTGCTCGGCCGGCCCGGCGTAGCGCACGCGATCGACGAAGACCGCAGCACCGATGATCGCCGTGGCCAGTGAATAGCCGGTAATCAAGCTCATCAGCGTCGCCCCGGTGAAGGTGCTGTCGCGGAACATGCGCGGGTCGATGAATGGATCCGCGGCGCGACTGAAGCGCACAAACGCGAGCACGAGGAGCGCCGCGCCGGCAAGCGCGAGCAGGAGTGGGTCGGCGGGCGGATCAGTAGCGCCAAGCATCGTGAGCGCCACCAATGCGACGGCGAGGCCAGAGGTAAACAGCACGGCACCGGCGAGGTCCAGGCGCCGCATGGAGGATTGGCGCGGCCACGCCGGCGCCGCGGCCCACAGGTACAGACCGGAAAGGACGGCGAGGGGCGCCGGCAGATAGAAGATCCAGCGCCACGCCGGTGCCGTGAGCGCGCCCATTGGTACCTCGAGCGACAGCACGGCCGCGCCGATGACCGGTCCGGCGGCCATGCCCAGGAACGACAGCGCGCCAATCGCGCCGATGGCGCGGGCGCGCGACTGGCCCTCGAACAGGTGACCTGCCGCGGCCGTTGCGAGCGGGAAGATCGCGCCCGCGCCCGCGCCCTGCACTACCCGTGCGGCGATCAACCATTCCAGATTCGGCGCCGCGCCACACAGGATCGAGCCAATCGCGAAAGCGCCCAGCGACAGTCCGTAGAGCGTGGCGAGGCTGTGGCGATCGGCCGCGCGGCCTGCGAGCGGCATCACGGCGATGTACGCCACGAGGTAGGCGTTGATGATCCACGACGCCTCGCGCAGGCGGGTCCAGCCCCCTACGTCAGCGATGATCTGGGGCAGCGCCACGGCGGTCACCATGAGCTCGATGCCCACGAGCAGCACGCCCAGGCCGAGCGCGCCCAGCAGCACCCACGCACCGGTGCGCGGGGAGTGGCTCACAGCCAGCCGCGTGCCCTGAAGACGAAGAAGAGCGTCGCGCTGACGACGAACATCAGGACCAGCGCGAAGGGGTAGCCGAAGGCCCAATCAAGCTCGGGCATCGCCTTGAAGTTCATGCCGTAAACCGTGCCGATGAGCGTGGGCGCGAACAGGATCGCGGCCCACGCGGAGATGCGCTTGACCTCTTCGTTCTGCGTGAAGCTCGCTTCGGTCAGGCGCTTGATCTCCTCGTTCTGGGCCTGGTTAACGAGCGTGGCATTGAGGGTCAGGATGTCGCTCAGGATCTGGCGAAAGGCATCCACACGCTCGACCACCGTCGTCGCGTGATCGGCCACGTCGCGCAGGTAGCGCTGGAGCTCCTCGTCGGTGTTGTACTTCTCAAAGCCCGCCTCCAGGCCGGACAGCACGGCCAGGAGCGGCCGGGTCGAGCGCTGAAAGTCGATCACCTCGCGCGACAGCTCGTAGATGCGGCGCGACACCGTGGGGTCGCCGCGATAAACCTCGACCTCGATCTCGTCGATGTCCTTCTGGAGCCCGGCGACGACCGGCGCGTAACCGTCGACGACACGGTCGAGAATGGCGTACAGCACTGCCTCGGGACCGCGGCTCAGGAATTCAGGGTCGGTTTCCATGCGGCGCCG
This sequence comes from Chloroflexota bacterium, assembly GCA_040007635.1. Classification (GTDB taxonomy): domain Bacteria; phylum Chloroflexota; class Limnocylindria; order Limnocylindrales; family CSP1-4; genus JALYGJ01. The sequence goes on along the minus strand of JBDTUR010000176.1, from coordinate 1,017 downwards.
CACGGCCGCAAGGTCGGGCGCGAGCGAGTGGCGCACGGTGATGACGAAGTTCGCCCCGACGAAGATGTGGATCTCGCCGAACTCGACCTCTTCCACCTCGTCGAGGTATTGTGCCGCGCGGAGCACCAGGAAGAGCGTGTCGCCGTAGCGTTCGAGCTTGGGCCGCTGGTGAGCGACGATCGCGTCCTCGAGCGCCAGCTCGTGCAAGCCGAACGTTTCCGCGACGGCCGTCAGCTGTGCGGCTGGAGGACGGAACAGGCCAATCCACGCCATCGCGGCGGGCCGTTCCTGGAGGACCGCTGCCGCCTCGGCCACCGACGCCGGACTGGCGGTGCGCTGCCCGCCCTCGTATATCGCCGAATCGACGACGCCCTCTTCGCCTCCGTGCTGACCGGGCGTGGGGCCCTCGGGCTCCATCGACACTTCGGGCGCGGGCTCGGTTGGTTGACTGACCGGCCGGCGGCTAAGGCGTGGCGGGGACAGGGTCGGCAGAGTGAAGCGGCCCTTGCGCTCGGTCATGAGGGCAGTATGCCCCCTTGACCTAATATCAACGAGCGTTTATATATAGCGACGACGCGAGCGTCCGCGAGACCGCGTCGACCCGATCAACCAAGCAAGGACCAACGTGCCTTCTCCTGCTCACATCCGCTCGACGATTGCCGCCATCACCGCGCCGCCCGAAGAGCTGCGCGCGGTGGCGGCATACCACAAGGCACTGGCCGACCCGACGCGACTCCGCCTGCTCCAGCGCCTGGCCCACCAGCCCGCCACGGTGACCGAGCTGATCGAGCACGTTGACCTGTCACAGCCACTAGTGTCGTGGCACCTGCGCCGCCTCCGGGCCGCCGGCGTCATCCTCACCCGCCGCGCGGGACGCGAGGTCATCTGCACCCTGTCGCGCGACATGCTCGACTACTTCCGGGCGCGCGAGGGCGAGATGCTGGGGCTGGCCGGTTAGATGAGCGTCGTACCGTCCTCATTCCGCGCGCGCGTCCGATCCAAGATCGAGTCGCCTGT
>JBDTUR010000175.1:0-4225 GCA_040007635.1 Chloroflexota bacterium | reverse complement strand
CGGTTGCGAGCAGGCTGAACGACGCGGGTGCCACCTTGCTTGTCACTGCCGACGGGACGCTCCGCCGCGGCAACAAGGTCAACATGAAAGAGACCGCGGACGCCGCAGTCGCCCAGAGCCCAACCGTGAAAACCGTGCTGGTAGTCGGCCGCCTGAGTCCGTTCCCGCCGGAGCAGGGCTGGGTGGAAGGTCGGGACCACTGGTGGTTGTCGGAGATGGCCGACCCAACGCTCGAGCCAATCACGCAGACGCCGGTCACAGACCCGGAAACGCCGTACATGATCATTTACACGTCGGGCACGACCGGCCGGCCCAAGGGCGCGGTGCACGTCCATGGCGGTTTCCCCATCAAGGGCGCGCAGGATCTTGCGCACTGCTTCGACCTGGGCCCGGGCGATAGCCTTTTCTGGTTCACGGATCTCGGCTGGATGATGGGCCCGTGGGCGATCAGTGGCGCGCTCCTGCTGGGCGCTGAGCTGGTGCTTTACGAAGGTGCCCCCGACTACCCGCAGCCAGACCGACTCTGGGCGCTGGCGGCCCGCCACGGCGTGACCCACCTGGGCCTCTCCCCCACGGTCATCCGCGCGTTGATGGCTCATGGCACCGATCCGGTCCGCGCGCACGATTTGTCGTCGTTGCGGGTGCTCGGGTCCACCGGCGAGCCGTGGAACCCAGAGAGCTGGTGGTGGTTCTTCCGCGAGATCGGTGGCACGCGGCTGCCGCTCATCAACTACAGCGGCGGCACAGAGGTGAGCGGCGGGATCGTGTGCTGCAACCTGATGACGCCCATCAAGCCGACCTCGTTTGGCGGGCCAAGCGTGGGCGCGGCCGCGGACGTGATCGATGCGCCAGGCAATAGCGTGCGCGGGGAAGTTGGCGAGCTCGTCCTGCGCCAGCCGCTACCGGGCATGACGCGCGGCTTCTGGCAGGACCGCGAGCGCTATCTCGAGACGTACTGGTCGCGCATCCCGGGCACATGGGTCCACGGCGATTGGGCGGTAGTGGACAGCGACGGCTATTGGTTCATCCAGGGCCGGAGTGACGACACCTTGAAGGTCGCCGGCAAGCGCGTAGGCCCGGCCGAGGTTGAGAGTGCAGCGGTGGCGCACCCGGCCGTCATCGAGGCAGCGGCCGTGGGCGTGCCGCATGACGTCAAGGGCGAGGTGATCGTGGTCTTCGTTCGCCTCCGGCCGGGTGAGACGGACGATCCAGAGCTACGCCGCTCCATCTCCGATCGCGTCGTCGAAGACATGGGCAAGGCGCTCCGGCCGGAGGCCATCCATGTGGTCAGCGATCTACCAAGAACGAGGAGCGGCAAGATCATGCGCCGCGTCGCTCGCGCTGCCTACCTGGGCAACGACCCCGGCGATCTCTCGTCACTCGACAACCCGCTCGCAGTTGAGTCGATCAGGAAATCCGCACAGCTCCGGTAAGGGTTTAGGCCTGACGGCTCTATTGACCACGTGCCGACCTGTGATACTCGTTCGGAGGGGTTGGGGGCAACGAGAGGGAGGCGTACTTCGTGGCTCTTGAGTTCACGACACTCAACTGGGTGGCGGTTATCGTGGCGGCCGTCGTTGGCATGGTGGTCGGCATCATCTGGTACATGCCGATGGTGTTCGGCAAGCGCTGGTCGGATTCGGTCGGCCGCCCGCTGCCATCGATGACCAGCATGAACCCGACGGTCACGGTCGGGGCGCTCGTCATGCCGCTCGTAATGGCATACGTGCTGGCGCTGCTGATCGGCGGCGTGGGCGCGAATTCGCTGGTCAACGGCGCCATCGTGGGCTTTCTGGCCTGGCTCGGCTTCTCGGCCATGACGGCGCTCAACGCGTTCATCTACGACGGACGCAACTCGACCTGGCTGATGATCACTGCCGGCTATTCGCTGGTCGCGCTGGTGGCTATGGGCGCGGTCATCGGTTACCTGGGCGCGTAACCGCGTGCGCCCGCCAACGGGCGCTACGATCGGCGGGTGGAGGCACCTGCCCGATCAGGCCGAATAACGAGTCCGGCCAATCCGCGTCTCAAGGCGGCCGCGCGTTTGCGCGGCCGCCGCACGGCTGCCCGGCGGCGCCCGGGGCGCGTGTATGATCGCCCGCGCTGGATTCCGCCTGTCTATCTCTCGAATAAGGAGCCGCGCATGTCGCCCGAATCGCCGACGCCGGCTATAGATGCGCGGGCGAAGCAGGTCTCTCGAAACTCCGACTTAAGCGGCGTTGCCAAGGCTCTGACGCGTCAGAGAAGCGCGATCCTGGAGGCTTGGCTGGCGGTCGCGGCACGGCAGCCATTTCACGCAGGTCACCCTGATCGGGCCGTTGCCGATCACATTCCCGCGCTCTTTGACGCGCTGACCGACCTGCTGTCGCGGGACAAGCCCGGGGAGGACCTCGAAGCTCCCATGGATGATGCCGCTGTCGCATCAGCGGCTCAATCACACGCCCAGATGCGGTTCGAGCAGGGCCTTGGCCCCGTGGCAATCGCCACCGAGTTCCGGCTCCTGCGCCAGGAGGTGTCGCGCGCGCTGCGTGTTCAACTCGACGAGGATCTGTCGATCGACGACGTCGTCAGCTCCCTTGCCCTGGTGAACGATGCGCTCGACGGCGCGACCACGGTGGCACTGTCGGCCCTGACCGACCGGATCGAGATAGTCCGGGAGGATTTTCTCGCCACGACGCTGCACGATGTGCGCCAGCCAATCGTCGTTATCCAAGGCTCACTCATGCTCGCGGCACGCTGGGTTCGCAAAGATCCGCTGGACCTCGCGCAACTGACCGAAACCCTCGACGAGGCCCTGGTCGCCACGCAGGAAATGTCGCATCTTGTCGAAACGCTGGCCGATGCTTCGCGTGCCGCCATTGGCGCATTGGACCTGGTTCCGGAACCGGTGGTCGTGCGCGAGATCGTCAACGAGGCCGTGGACACAGTGGATGGCGCTGCCCGCAGCCGCATCCTCCTCGAATTGTCACTAGCCAGCGAAGCGCTTGTCTATTGGGATCGGCAGTCGATCAGACGAGTGCTGACCAACCTCCTGACGAATGCACTCAAGTACTCACCGCCGGGTTCACCAGTGACCCTGTCGGTCAGGCAAGACGGCGCGAACGTCGAGATTGCGGTTCGCGACGAAGGCATGGGCCTGGTGCCAGACGAGAAAGCCAATCTGTTCCAGCGCTACAGCCGCTCCCCAGAAGCCCGCCGGCGCGGCGTACCGGGCGTGGGCTTGGGGCTGTTTGCCTGCAAAGGGCTCGTCGAAGGTCACGGCGGCAGAATCTCACTCGAATCAGACGGCCGTGACAAAGGCACAACAGCGCGCATCTTCCTGCCGATCGGCACGCCAGATCGCTGAGCGCACTGCGCGCAGGCACTGAACGGTGGCGACACGCATCACCAGCACCGCCAATCCGCGGCTGAAGGCGGCCGCGCGGCTGCGCGGCCGGCGCGAGCGCGACGAGCTTGGCCTGACGCTCATCGACGGGGTGCGCGAGACGCTGCGCGCCCTGCAAGCCGGCGCGGTCCTGACTGAAGTCTTCTTGGAGCCCGACCTGCTGGTCGAGCCGGAGGCAAAAGCATTGCTGGAGCGCCTGGGCGAGGAACAGGTGCCCATGCTGGAAGTCGGCCGAGATGCGTTCACCCGACTTGCCTATGGCGACCGACTCGACGGCGTCATTGCCGTCGCGCAGACCCCGCGGAGAACGCTGGCCGACCTCGTCCTGCCTTCGGAGCCGCTGATCGGCGTGATCGAGGGCGTCGAGAAGCCGGGCAACCTGGGGGCCGTGCTACGTACTGCCGACGGTGCCGGGGTCAACGCCGTGATCGTCGCCGAGAGCGCGACTGACCTCTTCAACCCCAACATCATCCGCGCCAGCCAGGGCGCCGTTTTCGCCGTGCCGGTGTGCGTCGCGTCTTCTGGCGACGTGTTGACCTGGCTCCAGGAACGCGGCATCGCCATCATCGCGGCGCGCGTCGATGGCTCAGTGGACTACGCGGCCGCGGACTATCGCGGCGCGGTCGCCATCGCACTCGGTTCTGAGGCGCGCGGCCTGTCAGACGCGTGGGGCGAGCTGGCGCGCGCGTCCGTTCACGTGCCCATGCTGGGCGTGGCCGACTCGCTCAACGTGAGCGTCACGGCCGCAGTGCTGTTCTACGAGGCACTCCGCCAGCGCCGCGCGGCCTGACGGGACGGCCCCGCCCGCGGGCCAACCGCTTTTCTGTCATTTAGTCGTGG
>JBDTUR010000174.1:0-4289 GCA_040007635.1 Chloroflexota bacterium | reverse complement strand
GCGGTTCACCGCTCCTGGCCACGAGCCTCGTTCTGCGTCGCCTGCCACTAACGACACACAACCTGCTGCGGATGCTGATCCGTCACCCCTTGATGACCCAGCGCACGACCGCCCTGATCCACTGGCACGCGCTGCGACTGTGGCTGAGGCGGATCCCATTCCATCGCCACTCCGCGCCGGAGGCGGGCAGATGAGTGACAGCCTGCGCACCACGACGCCGCGCGCGAGGGACCAGCGACTGCTCGGCCGGGCGGCAGACCGCCTGATCGAGGAGCTTGGTCGCCGCGTGCGGATAGGCCAGCTGACGATCCAAGCGCCGGACGGACTCCGGCGCACATTCGAGGGCCGCGAAGAGGGACCGTCGGGCGAGATTCGGATCCACGACCGAAGCGCGGTCTGGCGGATCATCCTCGGCGGCGAGCCGGGTGCGGGTGAGGCCTTCATGGAGGGAGCGTGGAGCAGCCCTGATCTGCCGGCGGCACTGCGTGTAGCGGCGCTTAACCGAGCTTCGATTGGGGTGACCAGGGGTTGGCTGCGCGTGCCCCTCCAGCTGCCCAGGACGATTGCTCATCGCGCGCGCCGCAACACGCTGACCGGCAGCCGGCGCAACATCGAGGCCCATTACGACCTGGGCAACGACTTCTACCGGCTCTTCCTGGACGAGACGATGACCTACTCGAGCGCCGTGTTCGCGTCGCCGGACCAGCCGCTTGCCGAAGCCCAGCGCAACAAGTACCGGATCATCGCGGAGCGGGCCGGGCTGAAGGCGGGCATGCACGTGCTCGAGATCGGCAGCGGTTGGGGTGGCTTCGCGCTGTATGCCGCGGGCGAGCTGGGCTGCCGAGTCACGACGATCACGATCTCGCCCAGCCAGCACGCGCTGGCCACTGAGCGAATCCGCGCGGCCGGCCTGGCCGACTTGGTCAGCGCGGAGCTACGCGATTACCGCGAAGTAAGCGGTGCCTACGACGCGGTCGTCTCGATCGAGATGCTCGAAGCCGTGGGTGCCGACTACTTCGGCGCCTACTTCGCGGCGGTGGACCGGGCCCTCAAGCCGGGCGGCAAAGCGAGCATCCAATCGATCTGTTTCCCCGACGGGGCGTATGAGCCGCAGCGCCGGGGTGCCAACTGGATCCAGACCTACATCTTCCCGGGCGGCTTGCTGCCCTCGATGGCGGTGATCGAGCGCTCGCTCCGCGACACGCGCCTGCTGCTCACCGGAACACAGGACATCGCCGAGCACTACGTGCGCACGTTGGCCGCCTGGCGTACCGCCTTTCTGGCCCACCGCGGCGAGGTCGCACGGATGGGGTTCGACGAGCGATTCATGCGCATGTGGGAGTACTACCTGTCACTCAGCGAGGCCGGCTTCGCGACGGGTCTCGTGCAGGACCAGCAGTTCGTGTTGGAGAAGCGGCGTGGTGTCGCGTGATCCACGGTCTGCAGCTGTGAGTCGCATCCTGATTGCCGGCGCGAGTGGCTACATCGGCAGCCAACTGGCCCAGCGGTTGGGCCGTGCCGGGCACAGCCTGACCCTGCTCAGCCGGGACGTGCGCGGGCTGGCCGCCCGTTTTCCGGCTGCAACCGTCACGGCCGCTGATCTGCTCGAGCCCTCGACACTCACCGGCAAGCTCGACGGGATCGAGGTTGCCTACTACCTCGCCCATTCAATGGGCACCAGCGAGCACGGCTTCGCCGAGCGTGACAAGCGTGCAGCCCGGGCATTCGCGCAGGAGGCGGCGCGGGCGGGGGTGGGGCGGATCGTCTACCTGGGCGGGCTGGGCGACGCAACGACGGAGCTCTCGCGCCACCTTGCCAGCCGGCACGAAACCGGGGCCGAGCTTGCCGCCGCAGGCGTCCCGGTAACGGAGTTCCGCGCGGCGATCATCATCGGATCAGGCAGTGCCTCATTCGAGATCCTGCGTTACCTGACCGAGCGGCTGCCGATCATGATCACGCCGCGCTGGGTGGGCACCAAGTGCCAGCCGATTGGCGTCAGCGACGTGCTGGACTACCTCGCTGGAGCACTCGACCACCCGGAGATCACCGGCGTAGTCGAGATCGGCGGCCCCGACATCCTGTCCTACGGCGACATGATGCGCGGCTACGCCCGCCTGCGCGGCCTGCGCCGATTGATGATCCCTGTTCCGGTGCTTACGCCCAGGCTCAGCTCGTACTGGGTCAGCCTGATATCGCCCGTGCCGGCCAGCCTGGCACGGCCCCTGGTCGAAGGGTTGCGCAACGAGGTCATCGTCCGCGATCCCGGGCCGGCAAGCGCCTTTGGGCTTCGACCGATGCCCTTCGTCGAGGCTGTTCGCCAGGCGCTGGATCGGATAAATCATCACGATGTCGAGTCGACCTGGTTCGACTCGATCAACGCCCCAGATCGGCCCAGCCTGCCGCCGATCAGCTCGCGCGAGGGAATGATCCTCGAGCAGCGTCAGGTCACTGTCGCGGCTACACCGGACCGCGTCTTCGCGGAGGTAGAGCGGCTGGGTGGTAAGTCAGGCTGGGCGTACGCCAACGCGCTGTGGCGACTGCGCGGGCTCATGGACCTGGTCGTCGGGGGCGTAGGCATGCGTCTGGGCCGGCGTGACCCTGATCGCCTCAGGGTCGGCGACGCCCTGGACTTCTGGCGAGTCGAAGAGGTCCGCCGGCCGGAGATCCTGCGCTTGCGCGCAGAGATGCGCCTGCCAGGACGTGCCTGGCTTCAGTACGAGGTCGTCCCCACCGCAGCCGGAAGTCGGCTGATCCAGACGGCTCTATTCGAACCCAAAGGTGTGCCCGGGCTGGCCTACTGGTATCTGCTGTACCCCGTCCACAGGTTGATCTTCCGGGGCATGGTCAAGAACCTTGGAGCCCGGGCCATCACTCAATCCGTCCAACATAAATAGGAGAAGCACATGTCCGCAATCGCACAAGCCATGCCCATCGCGGGCTCAATCGAACCGGCCCGCGCCGCCTCGCTGCACCGCTGGAACGTGATCCTGGCGATCTTGCACTTTGTCCAGTTCCTGATCATGGTCTGGGCGTCCTTCCTGAAGGATCCGCTGGCCACGGCGCCGGTGGTCAGCTCCTACCTGTCCTTCGACCAGGCGACCCAGACCCTCCAGGTAGCGCAGCGCGCCCTGTTCGACTACCCGCTTGGCTTCGCAGTCGCGCTCTTCTTCCTGCTCAGCGCGGTGGCCCACTTTGCCGTCGCGTTTCCGTTCCGCGGCTGGTACGAGAACCACCTCGCGCGTGGCCAGAATCCGGCGCGCTGGATCGAGTACTCCTTCTCATCGAGCGTGATGATCGTCGTCATCGCCAGCCTGACGGGCATCCAGGAGATAGGCACCCTGATCGCCATTTTCGGGGCCAACGCCGGGATGATCCTGTTCGGCTGGAGCATGGAAGCGGCCAACGAAGGCCGCGCGCGGCCGCAGTGGCTGCACTATGTCTTCGGCTGCATCATGGGCGCCGTCCCCTGGATCGTGATCGCCGCCGCCCTCCTGACAGCGGCCACGGCACCTGGCGCCGTCGCGATCCCCTCATTCGTCTTGTTCATCTACGTCTCGCTGTTCATCAGCTTCAACGTGTTCGCGATCAACATGATCCTGCAGTACGGCAAGATCGGCCGCTGGCGCGACTACCTCTACGGCGAACGGGCGTACATGCTGTTCAGCCTGATCGCCAAGTCACTGCTCGCGTGGCAGGTCTTCTCGGGCACCCTGCGTCCGTAGCTCACGCGATGGCGGTCTCAGCGTGCTGTCGGCCGGCAGCCCTGGATGACGCCGCAAATCTAGCGAGGTGCAAGGTCCAGGCCATATTCCGCAGGCGCGCGTGCGACCTCCAAAGCGCGAGTCTCGAGCGGACCAACAACCTAGCTGGAGGACGAAATGTGCCTGACCTGTGGCTGCATGGACGCTCACAAGGAAATGACCGAGAACGACTTGGGCTACGACGACCTCAAGGCGGCGGCTGACGCCAATGGCCGCTCAGTCGCTGAGACGATCGACATCATGGAGCGGACCATGGCCAAGGATCGCGGCGATCACAGCGAGGAGTACGCAGCCGACTAAATCGGCCCGGTACGCTGGCGGGATTCTCCGCCGAGCGCGCTACAGGGTTGCGTCGCCCGGCCCTGAGCAGATTGCCATCCGGACGGCCTCAACGGCGGCGACCACGTCGTCGGGCAGGATCAGTGCGGGCTCGGCGGCGGAAGCTTTGACTGCCGCCGAGGCACGCCCGCCAAAGGCAATGACGACGCGCTGATTGGCGGCGCGGATGGCCTTGGCGACGCGTGTCGC
>JBDTUR010000173.1:0-4335 GCA_040007635.1 Chloroflexota bacterium | reverse complement strand
CGCAGTACTACGCGCTCAAGGGCTTCACCGCGCTGATGAACGTCATCAAGCAGATCCGCGAGAAGAGCCTGAATCCCAACCTGCGCGTGCTGGGGCTGCTGCCCACCTTCTACGACGGTCGCACGATCCTGGGTCGCGACATGCTCCAGGAGATGCGCGACCTGGGCGATCACCACATTTTCGAGAACATGATCAAACAGACCGTCAGGCTGGGCGAGGCGCCGCTGGTCGGCCGACCCGTAACCTCGTACGCCAGCAACACTGAAGCGGCACGCGCCTATCGGGGCTTGGCGCGGGAGGTAATCGAACTTGGCTAGACCAGATTTCCGCGGCACCGCGGCGCGGCGCCTGGCCGAGGAGCGCGAGCTCTCGCCGGCCATCCTGAGTCTCATCTCGCCCGAGGGGACTGAACGGCCACTGGGCGTTCGCAACATACCGCTTGAGCGGATTTCGCCCAACCCCGATCAGCCGCGCATGAACTTCGACGAGCAGGCGCTGGCCGATCTCGCCTCTTCAGTGCGTGAGCACGGCGTGCTCCAGCCGATCCTGGTCCGACCAACGGGCGAGCCTCAGCGCTATCAATTGGTGGCCGGTGAGCGGCGCTGGCGCGCGGCCAAGATTGCTGAGCTAGATGTCATCCCAGCGCTCATTGAGCAGCTCGATGACGAGACGGCGCTCGAAATTGGCATCATCGAGAACCTCCAGCGCGAGGATCTCTCGCCGCTCGAGGAAGCGATGATCTACGACCGCATGACCCGCGAGCACGGCTATTCGGTGCGCCGCCTTGCCCAAAAGATCGGCAAGGACAAGGGCTACGTCGAGAACCGGCTGCGCTTGGCGGGCGCGCCCACAGAGATCAAACAACTCGTGTCTTTGCGCAAAGACACGCTGTCGCATGCCTACGAGCTGCTCAAGGTTGAGGACCCCAAGAAGCGGCGCAAGCTGGCCGAGCAGGTCGCGAGTGGTGAGCTGTCACTGGTCAAGTTGCGCGAGCGGATCGAAGGTCCGCAGCCGCGCAAGCGTTCGGCCAAGAGTGAACCTGCGGTCGAGCTCGAGGCGGATGAGCTCCATCAGCCCACAGCAGACGCCCAACCAAGTGGTCGGATGGACTTCGCCATTGGCGACGATGCCCTGCTGAATGCAAAAGCCGACCTGAACGAGGCGCTGGAGCGTTTGGCGCAGGTGCTGGGATCGGCCGAGGTGCTGGGCCAGATTGGCGAGACCGACCGCGCGAACCTGGCAAAGTACCTGGTGATCGCCAAGCTCCGCCTGGAGAATGCGATCACCGTGGTCCGCTCAGGACGCGCGCTGGAGCACTAGTCCCCGGTCAGCAGCCAGGCAAAAGCCAGCAGCGCGATCGCGCTGGCCTGGACCATCCAGCCCAACTCGCGCCAGCTCGGTCGACGCGCGGCGGACAGACTGAGACCGGCCAGCGCCACGCCCGATGCTGCGGCGACGGGAAAGAGCGTCCAAAGGTTGGCTATGGTCAACCAGGCGATGCCGTGAATTAGCACGAGCAACCCAAGGATGACCCCGAGCGAGCCGCGCCTTCCCAGGCGGGTTGCCAGCGTCGTGAGGCCGGCGGCGGCGTCACGTTCGAGGTCGGCCAGCCCGTTCGACAGCTGAATCATCGGACCGGCCAGCGCGGCGAGCGGCAACAGGAACGGAAGACGCGGTGGCAGCTGGCCGGCGGCGCCGAACCACGCGTAGACCGGCAGGATCGCGAACGCGACCGAGAAACACAGCCACGCCCAGGCCGTGGCCTTCAGTCGCACGTCATACAAGAGGCCGCACGAAAGCATCGCCAGCCACATCAATGCGACGAGCGCGCCGGCCGCGGCCGCAAGAACGAACCCTCCCCCGCCGGCGACCAGCGCGACCGCCCAGGCAGCGCGGCGAGTTACGACACCCGATGCGATCGGCTTCCACGGCTTGGCGGCGCGGTCGACGCTCTCGTCGAACAGGTCGTTGACCGTCCCGATGCAGAACTGCATGCCCAGCATCCCGCCCGCGAGGAACGTCGCCCGCGCCGCGTCCGCGCCGGCGAGGAGCGCCAGGCCAAGGACGAGAACGCTGTTCAGGAGCGACGGGAGAGGATGTACGAGGCGCAGCGCGCTGAGTGGCCGCGCCATGGCGGGCTGGGAGTCCGACAGGGCTAGATGTAGACCAGCTCGTCGAAGGACGCGACCAGATACTCGATGAGCTTTGCGCGCGCGTCGGGCAACATCTTCCGCGCGCCCGGGACCAGGTAGCGCAACGAGATCGCCGGAACCATCAGCTCGCCCTGCGCGGTCTTGCCAACCACGGCCGCAGGCCCGCCGCCGGCGGTGAAGAGCCGCGTTAGTCCCGCGTCGTCAATCTTCATCGCGTGACGCAACTCGGCAAGGACCTTGCGCACGCCAACGCGAATGGACATGTCGCGCATCAGCTCTGCCGCCCAGCCATCGATGCGCTCATCAGGCTGCTCATCGAGGCGCTGGCGATATTCCTGCTTGTTGGTCGACAGACCGGTGGCGGTCAAGTGGCACCCTCCTAGGCGCCGATTATCGCAAAGCCCGCCGCCTCAGCGCATCCTGAGTGCAGCGGGCCTTGATTTGGAGCAGAAGAAGGTCAGGCTCTTGCCGTCGGCCGGAACATGCGCACAATGGCGATCAGGACGACCGCGATGATCAGCCATCCGACGAGGGCAACGATGGCGCCAGTGTCGAGCGCCGATATCCCAGCCTGGACTTCGTCTATGCGCAGGATGCCACGGAAGGGCGCCACGAGGATCTCGCTCAGGTTGTAGATGCCTTGGACGAGGTCGTTGCCCTCGCGTGCCGCAACCAGCAGCAACACGATGCGCAGAACGATGACGAGCCCGATCAGGCCGAAGATCAGCATCAGCAGCTTCTCGAGCACGGCAGCCGGCCCCTGGGAGTAACGCGTCACGCGCGTCGTCTGGCTGTATTGGGGATCGACAGGATCGATGGGCTCAACGACTTCAGTGTCGGTTCGGTAATTCATGTATGCGCTCCTCCGCGCGAAAGCCTGCCTCATGGGACCGGCCCACCTATCGTCGCGCCGCGCGGGCTATGGGCGACTAAGCGCCACGGAGAGCCGCATTACAATTGCGTCTGGGAAATAGCACCACGGCTTGTGGTGTCAATTGCCGACTAACCACCGGCGGCGTCTGGGCAGGGCGATTCGTCACCCGGAACGAGCACCCGCACGATGGGCGCGGCCTGGGTCGCGGCGCTGTCCACAAAGACGGTCAGCTGGTTGCCGTCGCGCAGCGTGGGCCACACGGCGGCAAGCGCGTCGCCCGACAGGGTCACGCAGCGGTCGCCGGCTTCGCCCGGATACGCGACGCCAGCCTGGGCAAGCGCCGTTTCGAAAGGCCAGGCCGCGGGCTGCGGGGCCATCCCCTGGTCGGCCGGTGGGGTGAGCAACAGGGCAAGTCGATCGGGCATGTACTGCTGGCTCGGACCCAGCTCGGCATCGAGCCATGTTCCGGCGAGCATCAGCTCCTGCCAATATGCGGCGAACGCCTCAGGCGTACCCGGCGCGGCCTCACACGGCGCGCGCACGCACTGGATGGCCAGATCGGCGGAGCCGGTCAGGTTGTAAGCGACACCATCAACGATCAACTGCAGCTGGGCCAGTCGAACGCCCGGCATGGGCCCGCCGCCGGTGTAGTCGGTCTTGTCGGACAGAAGGCCCAGGCGGCGCGCCTCATCGACGAGCATCTGGATCCCCGCGGGAGTGATCTGGCGCGCGATGGGGAGGATCGTGAGGGGGCCGGGGAAGATCATGTCGATCGCGACGTTGCCGTCGAGCAGGAGGCCGTCCGCCACGGTGAGTGACGCGAGCCAATTGAAGGTGTTGCGCGGCGGCAGCGCCTGGGTGTAGTAGGCGCGCAGATAGAAGCTCGTGACCGGCGATGGACTGGGTGAGGGCTGCGGGCTGGGCGACGGGGTTGGTGCCGGGCTGGGCGATGGGCCGGCAACCGAGCAGGCAGCGAGCAGGAGGGTGAGCATGACGGTGAGCAGGGCAAGCGGCAACGCATGTCGGGTCATGCCCCCTCAACGCCGCGAGCGAGTCACAGGTTCCCCCGCAATACTTGGGCCGAATGCAACCATCCCCCATCGACTGGGCCGCCGTCGAGGTGCTGAGCTTCGATTGTTACGGCACCCTCATCGACTGGGAGAGCGGCATCATCGCGACGCTGCGCTCCGTGTTAGGCGCGGACGGGCAGCAGGGCCCCGATGACGCGCTCCTCGAGGCCTACGCGCGGCATGAGGCACGGCTGGAGGCCGGGCCATGGCGACCGTATCGCCAGGTGCTGACCGAGGC
>JBDTUR010000172.1:0-4371 GCA_040007635.1 Chloroflexota bacterium | reverse complement strand
CCACGACCGCCGTTGCGATCTTCGCCGGGACGTTCGCCGTGCTGCCGTTCGCGGTGTGGGCGTGGAACGTTCAGCCTGAGGCGTGGCCGTGGATCGTCGCCTCATCCGTCCTGGAGTTGGTGTACTTCTATCTACTGACCACCGCTTATCGCCGCGCAGAGATGAGCCTCATCTATCCCATAGCGCGCGGCATGGCGCCGGTCATCGTGCTCATCGTCTCGATCGTGTTCGGCGTCGCGTTCACGCCCTTGCAGGCGGGCGGAGTGGCACTCGTGGGCTTCGGCATCGTCCTCGTTCGCGGCCTCCGTGGCACGGCCCGCTGGTCGGACGTGCTGCTCGCGCTGAGCGTCGCCACCGCGATCGCCGGCTACACGCTGGTTGATAAGCAGGGCATCCGCTACGCCGACCCGGTCACGTACCTTTTCCTCATCCTCGTCGCCCCGGCGGTCGGCGGCGTGCTTTTCGTTGCGGCACGCGGCGGCTGGGCGCGCATCAGTGGCGCGGTCTCTTGGCAGGCGATCGCCGCCGGCATCGGCACGTCCGTCGCGTACGCGCTCGTGCTCTTCGCGCTGTCACTGGCGCCCGCCGCGAGTGTTGCCGCCGTGCGCGAGGTGAGCGTCGTCTTCGCCGTCTTTCTTGGGGCAGTCTTCCTGAAGGAGCCCGTGAGCCTCGGCCGGGTAGTCGGTGCCCTCATCGTGGCCTCTGGAGTCGCCCTGGTCGTGGTCGGTTGAGGCCCAGCGCCTCAGTTGCCCGCGCGCTGATTGCGCGCCATACGCAGCTCCAGGAGGTCCCCGGCCTGCCCGGTCTGCAGCTGCATCTATCGGATGACGTTTTGACCCTGTGGCACGACGTGCAGTTGGCCACTGAAGACCCCGACGCGCCGATTCCGTTCTGGGCGTTCGCCTGGGGCGGCGGGCTCGCGCTCGCGCACTACCTGCGCGACAACCCGGACGTCGTCGCGGGGAAGCGCGTGCTGGATCTGGGGTCTGGCTCGGGACTGTGCGCAATCGCCGCGATTCTGGCCGGCGCCACGTCCGCGACGGCGGTTGACGTGGACCCGATCGCGGCAGTGGCGATAGCGCAAAACGGGCGTGCCAACGGGGTGCGCGTCGATGTCGTCGCGGATGATCTGCTCGATGGACTGTCGCCCGACGCGGATGTCATCGTGGCCGGCGACCTCTGGTACGAGCAGGCCTTTGGGGAGCGCGCCACCGCCTGGCTCAAGGCTGCGCGGCAGCACGGCACCGAAGTGTTGATCGGTGATCCCGGCCGGCGCTACCTGGAGAGCGACGCGTTCACCAAGATCGCGGAATATGAAGTCCGCTCGACGACCGACCTGGAGGATCTGGCCCGCACCCGGGCCTGGGTTTACGAACTCAAGCCCTAGGACGCGATCTCAATGCCCGACTTCTCGGCGGCCGCCCGCAGCTTGGCATCGATCGTTGCCAGCGGCAGCTCCCGAACTTGGCTGAGGTCTAGATACGCGGCGTCGTATTCGCTCAGGTTGTATTCGCGCGCGCTTTGAAGCGCCCCCCAGAATGCGGTCGAGAACTCGACCGGCCGGATGTCGATTGCGAGCGCGTCCAGCGTGCGGCCGATGTCATCGACGACGCTCGCGGCGATCCGGCCGCGGCGCTCGGCCACCAACAACCCGTTCGCCACCTCCAGCGGCCAGTGGGCAGGCGCAACGGCGCCTTCGTTAACGACGCGATCGAGGATGGCGTTGGCATAGTCGCTCTGTTCGTCCTTGAGGCACCAGGCCAGAGTCACTGAGGCGTCGATGACGATCATCTGCGGCCTTCATCGATGAGCTCGCGAATCGTCAGCCCGCGGAGCGGGTGTCTCTCGCGGATGGCACGCAACTTGCCGGCTGCCTCGACCGCGCGTTGCTTATCAGCGTGCGCCGGAGACAGCGTGGCCACGGGCACGCCATGCTTGGTGATCGTGATGATCGCTCCAGCCGCCACCTCTTCGAGCAGCCGGGGCAGGTGAGTCTTGGCCTCGTATGCGCCGACCGACTTGTTCATCAGACTAGTCTACAACTAGTCTGATAACCCCCATCGCTCGGCTAGTTGGCCGCGGCGGCCTCAGCGAGCTCGCGGACGCGGGCGAGACGCTCCTTGCGCTCAGCGACGAAGCGCTGAATGGCTTCCAGGATGTGCGTCGGGCCCAGGTGGGCCTCATCGATGACTTCGTCGACAGTGCCGCCCGTGCGCCAGCGATCATCCCAGTCGGACGACAGCGAGTAATCGCGCGCAATCGGGCCGCCGATCCAATGGCGCATCGTCTGCCACGCGCGGTTGGTCACGGCCATGCCGTCCCAGCGGTCGCCCAGCGAGGCGACTGAGTCCCGATACGCCTCATCCTGCATCGCGAAGAGCTGCGGCGAGGCGCACACGACGATCTTCACGTTGAGCCCCAGCTCGTCGAGCTTGGGCAGCAGCTTGACCATGTTGGCGGTCGTTGTCGTGCCCTGGACAAAGACCGTGCCGCCATGCGGTTGGCCGGCGCGGAACGGCCTCATGACGTAGGCGCCCTTGGCCGCCTCAAAATGCGATGGCATGCCCAACGCGGCCCTATCTGGGATCTCGATGGCCGGCCGGGTCAGGTGCAGCGCCACGATCGGCACATCCGCCGCCAGCGCGGCCGCGAGCAGCACCGGCACCTCGTTGTATTCCCACGGATGCAGGTCGATCACGTGGCCTTCAGGGAAGAGCTGCGTGACCGCAGTCTCGAAGATGCCGAAGTGCGTCCGCGAGTCCTCGGCCGTTTCCGGGCCGGCGTGGCCGGCGATCCAGAGCACCTTGCCCAGCTTCAGCTCGCAGTCCTGCGCTAGTTGGCTGAACAGGCGCATGGGTCCGTACTTGAGGTACGAGAACGAGCCGTACGTCGAGCAGGTGCCCCAGAAGCCGTTGAAGTCGTCGAACGGGTTGGCCGCCATGTTCACGGTGGCCATGCCGACCGCGAGCCCGGCGTTGGTGAACTCCGTGATCTGGGTGGGCAGGACGGTGCCGCGCGGATTTGAATCGCGCTCGTACCAGCCCCAACCGGGCAGATCGCCAAAGTCCTTGCCAAAGCCCGCGAGGTTGGTCGATTCGGCGAGGTCGGCTGAGGCACCGATGAACAACGGTCGGCCGTACTCCGCCTTGGCATACGAGTTCACCCAGGCGCCCCAGTTGCCCAGGGCAGCGCGGTTGGGCTGCTTGTCGCCAGGTTGCTTCCACAGCTCGGCCGGGTAGTCGGCGGCACTGAAAATCTTCTTATCGGTGAAGAGCCCCGTGCCCTTGCCGCCGATGTTGAAGCTGTCGATCTGCTCCGGCACGGTGGCCGCCACCTCGAGCAGCCGGTCGGACAACCAGGTCAGCAGCGTGTCGTCGTTCCTGAGGACGCTGAACGTGGCCTCGAAGTTGGCCGTCGCTTGGGCGTTGCGTGCTTCCGTGTCAGTTGGCGCGGCCTCATCGACGCCCTGGTAGGTGATGCCGTACTTCGCGGCGAAGTCCTTGCGCACGGTCCAGAACTCGGGCGCGTTCATTGGCCACGGCGAGCCGTGGCTCTTGTAGTCGTACTTGCCGTAGCCGCGGCCCTTGCGCGTCTTGAACCACGCCATGCTGGGCACCCGTCCAGCGTTGGCGCCGCGCGCGACCTCGAGCACCGCCTGCGTTACCGGCCCCCACTCAGAGCCCTGCTCGGTGCCGTTGACGCGCCAGCCATACGGCTCGAACCAATCCTTGGGTGTGCCGTAAACAACGCTCGAAAGCGGTCTCTCGTCGATGCCGAAGTCGTTCCAGTCGATCAGGAACACGAGGTTGTTGAGCCCCAGGCCCCACGCCGTATGGCGCGTTTCGTGGCTGGCGCCGGGGGTAAGCCCGCCCTCGCCCTCCATGACGAACACCTTGACCTCGTCCGCGCCGGCCAGCTTGAGTGCCAGCGCTTCGCCCGCGGCGGGCGGCATGCCGTGACCCGACGGGCCGGTGTTGAACTTCAGGAAGAGCGTCTTACCTTCCATCTCCGCGTGGCCCGCCAGCCCGCCGCGGCGGCGCAACTTGAGCAGCATGTCCCAGGTGAGCGCCCATTGGCCGTTGTCGGGAAAGGCGAAGCGCTCGTCGTGATCGCGCTCGTAGCGCGCCCGCAGCGCCTCGTTGAGCACGGCGAGGGTCGCGTAGACGAGCGGCACGGTGTGGCCGGCGCTCAAGACGAAACGGTCGCCGAACGGCAGCCATGGCCGGCGCAGGTCCCAGCGCATCGCGCCTGACAGCAGCAGCGCGACCATCTGGTGGACCTTGGAGCGCGATCCGCCAGGGTGACCGCTCTGGCGGTAGTTGAGCATCAGGTCGATGCTCGAATCGATCAGGTCCTTGACTACTTCCCAGC
>JBDTUR010000171.1:0-4454 GCA_040007635.1 Chloroflexota bacterium | reverse complement strand
GCGCGACGACGGACGTAATCGTCGAGTCGGCCGTGTTCGACCCGGTGAGCATCCGCCGCACGGCGTTCCGCTACGGCCTGCGGAGCGAGGCCAGCCTACGGTTCGAGAAGGGCCAGGAGTCGCGCCTAGCCCGGGTGGGCGCGGACCGGACGGCGCAGTTGCTGGCCGAATGGGCCGGTGGCCGCGTGGCGACCGGAGTCGTCGACACCAACCCCAAGGATGATGAGCCCAAGCGCGTCTCGTTCCGCCCGGCCAAGGTGAGCAAGCTGCTTGGCGCAGAGATCAGTCCGGATGACATGAAGGCCGCCCTTGCACGCGTCGAGATCGCGACCGAGGACGGCGCGGAGGCAGGAGCGCTTATTGCCGTAGTGCCCACCCACCGGCGCGACATCGAGATTGAAGAGGACGTGGCTGAAGAGGTCATCCGCGTCATCGGCTACGAGACGCTCACCCCTCAGCTGCCTGACTCAGGTATGCCCGCGTACCGCCCTGAGCCGTCGCTCGCCATCAACGGGTTGCGCGACGCCCTCGCGGGACGTGGTCTGGTCGAGGTGCTCACCAACGGGTTGATCGCGCCGCAAGACCATGCGCGACTGGGTCTGGCAGCGGACGATCGCGCCACGATCCGGGTCGCGAACCCGGTCACTGCCGATCACTCAGAGCTGCGTCGCTCAATGCTGCCCGGGCTGCTTGGTGTGCTGGGGCGCAATGAGCGCCAGCGGCGCGATGACATCGCGATCTTCGAGATCGGCGCGCTGCACGAGTGGCGCGACGGCGGCCCGGCGCAGTCCGAGGTGCTTGCCATGCTGCTCGCGGGCAACCTGCGCGCCGCATCCTGGGCGGAGCCACCGCGTGCCGCGTCGTTGGCTGACCTCAAGGGCATCGTCGACACGATCGCCACACGGGCGCACGCCGATCGCGTCGACTACCAGGCAACGCAGGTCCGCGACGGCATTGAGCACCCCGGCCGCACAGCTGCGGTGATTGCCGTCACCGGCGACGAGCGCACGCCGCTGGGCCGTGTCTTTGAAATCGATCCGCGCCTGCTCGCCGCGTTCGAGGTCAAAGCCGAGCGCGTCGCATTCGCGCTCATTCAACTCGAGCCACTGCGCGGCCTCGCGTCGCGCGTCCCGCAGGTTCGGCGGATAGAGACGCTACCCGCGTTCGAGCGTGACCTCGCAGTGGTCGTAGGTCATGACGAGCCGGCCGCGGATGTCGAGCGGGCAATTCGTAGCGCCGCCGGGCCGAACCTCGCTGACTTGACTCTGTTCGACCGGTATACCGGGGCCCCGCTGACGGCCAACGAGGTGAGCCTGGCGTATCGCCTGCGCTTCCAGCCGACGTCGGAGCCGTTGACCGAGCAGCAGATTGATGATTCAGTTGCCCGGGTTACCGAAGCTCTCACGCGCCAAGTCAAAGGCAGGATTCGCAGTGCTGGCTGACGTCGCGATCGTCCTTTTCCTGGTCGGGTGCATGCTGCTCGGCTTCTTCCGCGGCGCACTGCGCCAGCTGCTGGCCCTTGGCGCGTGGCTCGTGACCTTCATCGTGGCCGCGCAGTCACGCAGTTTCCTGGGCGATTGGCTACGCGGCCAGGAGCCCGATTTCAGCGTCCAGTACGCGCAGATGCTGGGCTTCCTCATCGGCTTCGCGGTACTTTTCACGGCAGCGCTGGCGCTGATCGAGCTAAGTGGCCGGACGACCACCCTGTCCAACCGACCGATCGTCGAGGAGGTGGTCGGCAGCGGCGTTATGTTGATCGTGGGTGTGCTCGTCTTGAGCGGCATCCTCGTGGCACTCGGCAGCTATTACGCAACGCGTGGTGGCGCTGTCACTGCGGAGATTGACCAGGTTCGCCAGCTGAACGCGGTGCTGGGCGACTCGAAGATCGTGGGCGTATTACGCGACACGCTTGTGCCGTGGATACAGACGCTCCTCGGGCCGCTCCTTCCGCCCGATGTCCGCCATTTCGGCTGAGGTTCTGGCGCCGCTGGAGCCGCTCGGGCGGCCATTCTTCGACCGGCCCACCCAAACAGTCGCGCGCGACCTGCTGAACGCCTGGGTTCTTCGTTCAACCGCGGACGGGTTGAGCGGCGGACCAATCGTCGAAACCGAGGCCTACGGCGGACCGGAGGACCTTGCGTCGCATGCACGCGCCGGCCTGACACAGCGCACGACGCCAATGTTCGGCGAGGTGGGCCGCGCGTACGTCTACCTTGTTTATGGCATGCACGAGTGTCTCAACGTGGTCGCATACAACGGCGCCGCCGCGGGCGCGGTCTTGATCCGCGCGATTTCGGTCGAGCTGGGCGTCGAGGAAGTTCGCCGACGCAGGGGACGGCCGACCGATCCCACCAACCGCCTCTGCTCCGGTCCGGCCATGGTCTGCCAGGGGCTGGCCGTTGATCGCTCCTTCTCGGGCCACGACCTGACCCTGGTGGAGGGGCTGTGGCTGGCGCGCGACGAAACGAGCTCGAGCGCGCGAGTCCGTTCGGAGACTCAGATCGAGAGCGGTCCGCGCATCGGGGTCAGTTACGCGGAGGAGTGGGCGGCCAAGCCGTGGCGCTTCTGGCTTAGCGGCAGTCGGTCGGTCTCGAGGCAGCGATGACGGCCAAGGTCATCTATTCGATGAACGTCTCGCTCGACGGCTTCATCAACTCGTCTGGCGGCGCCCTCGACTGGGCCGAGGTCGACGAGGAGATCCACGGCTGGTTCAACGACAGCGCGCGTAATGCCGCCGCTGACCTCTACGGCCGCCGCATGTACGAGCTAATGGCCGCGTACTGGCCGTTCGCGCTCGATGATCCTGACGCTGGTGCCGTCGAACGCGATTTCGCCCAGATCTGGAACAAGGTGCCCAAGGTCGTGTTCTCACGGACTCTGGAAAGTGCGCCGTACGCGGAGCGGCTGCTGCGCAGCGATATCGCCGATGAGATCGCCCGCCTCAAGGCCGAGTTCGACGGCGATCTGGGGATTGGCGGCGCGACCATTGCCGCCGCGTTGATCGCTCGCAACCTGGTCGATGAGTACCGGATGGTCGTGCACCCGGCCGTGCTCGGCGCTGGAACGCCGTACTTCCCGCCTGGCGTGCAGCTCGACCTGCGGCTGATCGAGACGCGCCCTTTCGCCAATGGTGCGGTGCTCGTCGCCTACGAGCCGCGGCGCTAGGCCGGGGCGAGCGATGGACGGCCGCAGCCAGGAGCTGCTCGAGTTTCCGCAGATCCGTGCACGGCTCGCCGCAATGACCGCGTTCGCGCCATCGCGGCGGCTGGCGGAGGCGGTTGAGCCGTCGTCCGAGGCACTGGTCGTCAAGCGCTGGCTGGACGAAACCGATGAGGCACGCGACATCCTCGCGCGGCGGCCCGACCTCGGTGTGGGCGGCGCCCACGACATCAGAATTGTGGTCCTGCGCGCCAAACGCGGTGGCCGCCTGTCAGGAACGGAGCTGCTACAGGTCCTGGAGACGCTCGTCGCTGCCGGCCGCCTGTCCGACGCGCTCAGAGACGAGCGACCGCCGCAGTTGCACGAACTGGGCCGCTCGATCAAGGCGCTGCCCCAACTGCGGGCCAAGCTCGAGGGCGCAATCGATCCCAATGGCGAGATCCTCGACAGTGCCTCGCCCGCTCTGGGCGGCCTGCGCCGGGCTGTCCGCGTGGCGTACGAGCGACTCAGAACGAGGCTCGAGTCGATCGTCCACGGCGAGCTTGGTGCCGCGCTCCAAGAACCCATCATCACTCTGCGAAACGGCCGGTACGTCGTGCCCGTCAAGGCCGACGCCCGCGGTCGCGTCAAGGGCATCGTCCACGATCAGAGCGGCAGCGGCCAGACGCTCTTCATCGAGCCGCTCGTCGTGGTTGAGCTGGGTAATGCGTGGCGTGAGGCGCAGCTGGCGGCCCAGGCGGAAGAGGAGCGCATCCTCGACGAGCTGTCCGGACTGGTCGCCGCACAGGCCGATGCGCTCGACGAGACGCTCGCCGCCCTCGCGACATTCGATTTCTGGCTGGCCCGCGCGCGGCTCGCCGGCGAGATGGACGCCATCCGGCCGGAGACGGTCGCTCGCGACGACGTGGAGCTCCTGTCGGCGCGCCACCCTGGCCTTACCGGCAAAGTCGTACCCATCGACCTGCGCCTGGGCACCGACTTCCGCGCGCTGATCATCACCGGGCCCAACACTGGCGGCAAGACCGTGGCCCTGCGCACCCTGGGGCTGCTGTCGCTGATGCACCAGTCGGGTCTGCACATCCCCGCAGCGACTGGCAGCAGACTGCCCGTGTTCAAGGACATCTTTGCCGACATCGGCGACGAGCAGTCCATCGCCCAGTCGCTCTCCACGTTTTCGGGGCATATGCGCTCGATCGTGCGCATCGTCGCTGCGGCGGAACCGGGCTGTCTCGTCCTGCTCGACGAGCTTGGCGCAGGCACCGACCCGACCGAAGGATCAGCCCTCGCCCAGGCCC
>JBDTUR010000170.1:0-4466 GCA_040007635.1 Chloroflexota bacterium | reverse complement strand
GCGCCGGGACGGAAACCGAGCTCAAGGAGAAGAAGCACCGCGTCGAGGACGCACTCTCTGCGACGCGTTCGGCAGTTGAGGAGGGCATCGTGCCCGGTGGCGGGGTGGCGCTGCTCAACGCTCAGGCCGCGCTCGATGGCCTGAAGCTCGACGGTGATGCCGGAGTCGGTGTGAGCATCGTTCGCGCCGCGCTCGAGGAGCCCATGCGCCAGCTGGCGGAAAACGCCGGCATGAACGGTCAGGTCGTGCTCGAGAACGTACGCCGCAAGCAGGCCGGGAAGAAGAGCACCACCCTGGGCTACAACGTCATGACCGACGAGTACACCGATCTGGTGGCGGCGGGCATCGTCGACCCGGCCAAGGTGACCCGCTCGGCGGTGGAAAACGCTGCGTCAATCGGCGGCATGGTGCTCACGACCGAGGTCATGATCACCGACAAGCCCGAGCCCAAGTCGGCTATGCCCCAGATGCCTCCGGGCGGGATGGGCGACTTCTAGCTGCTAGGCTCAGACCGCTTGCCGCAACGCGGCTGTATGGGTGAAGGGCCGATCGGCGCTTGACCGATCTGCACTTTGACCCTGAGCATCTAGCCCGCATGAGTGAAGATCGCGCGCCCGGCCTGGGCGCCCAGTTCGGCCGCACGCGCGCCGCGTTCGTCGGCCTGTTCCGGGCGCATCTGGACCTGCTTAAGGCTGAGATCAGCGAGATCATCGGCCAGATCAAGCTCATCGCGACCCTCGCCGGCATTGCGCTGGGCATCCTGCTGATGACGAGCACGTTGCTGTATGTGGGGGGCTTCCTTTTCTTGGGGGAGTGGCTCTTCGGCTCAATCGGCTGGGGCCTCGCCCACGGCGTGCTCCTGGGCTTCGCGCTCATCGTGATCCTGGTGATGGCCATCATCGGCGCCTCGCGCCGCGCTGCTTTGGTCAGCTTCTTCGTGGCGTTGCTGGTGACTATCGGCCTGGCGTGGCTGTGCGGCTCCAATGCTGCGTATGACGCGGCCAACAATGCCGCGGGGCAGCTCGCGTTCCCGCTTAACGGCACGGTCGCGGTTGCCTTGGTCGCGGGAGCGCTGATTGGGGCGATCCTGTTGGCGCTGATGCTGGGCAGGCTGGCCGGCCGGGTTGGGCTCATAGGTGGCCTGGTAGTCGGTGCCCTGCTCGGTCTGCCGCTGGGCTGGCTGATCGCCGCATCGCCGTGGACCTGGCCACCGGCAATCGGCTTCGCGATCACCCTTGGTCTGATCCTGTGGCCCATCTTTGATGTCGTATTGGCGCTGCCCGGACTCGACCCCGGCGCGCGCTTCGCGAAGCTTTATCCGCGCCAATCAATTGACGCCGCGAACGAAACCCGCGCCTGGTTGGAGGAGCAATGGCAGACGAGACGATCGAACCTGGGCGGCCGGTAGAACCGCCGCCACCCAAGGTCGCCGCCGCCATGAAGGGCGTCGAGGGTGCGCGCGAAAGCGTCGCGACTGAGCTCGACAACCTCAATTCCTCCGTGCGCGCCGCAGTCGATATCCCGGCCAAGATCAAGCGCAACCCGGTGCCCACTTTGGGCGCGGCCGGGGGGGCGGCATTCCTCCTGTTGGGCGGGCCGCGCCGAGTCGCGCGGACCGTTGAGAAGCAGCTCTTTCCCAAGCGCTACGCCCGGCCGCCCAAGGTTCTGCCGCGCGACGTCGAGAAGTCGCTCGACAGGCTGCCTGAAGAGGACCGCGAAAAGGTGCGCGCCCACCTCGAGAAAGACTTCGCCGCGTACCTGCGCGCCGAACATGCCAAGGATCCGCCCACCGCGCGCAAATCGGCGTGGAAGACTTACGACCTGTTGCTCGCGACGGTCGGCGCGCGTGCAGCGCGCGAGCTTGTCAAGCGGCTGTTCGAGGTACCTGGGGGCGAGACGCGTGAGTCCCACGCCTCGCGCGACGAGTAGCGACTAGCAGCAGCCGCCCTCGCCACAACCACATGAGCCGCTTGCCTTCTGGGCAAGAGGCAGTTCGCGCCGGCTGGTGTCGATCGTTGGGCCTGCGGCCGTCGCCGCAGCTCCAGTCAACGGCTTCGTCGCCTTGATGATCGCGCTGTCGAGACCATCCGCCACCGAATGAGTCGCGGTGACCGAAATGTCAGTGAGGCCCACGGACTCAAGTCCGGCAACGAACTCGCTGTACGAGAGCGCGCCGGCGATGCAGCCCACGTATGAGCCGCGCTCGCCGCGTTCTGCGCTGGTGAGGCGATCCTCGGCAACGATGTCGGTGAAGCCAAGCCGGCCACCGGGCCGCAGGACACGCGCGATCTCGCGGAAGACGGCTGGCTTGTCGGCGGCGAGGTTGATGACGCAGTTGCTGATGACGACATCGACCGACTCGGCCGGCAGCGGGATGTCCTCGATATGGCCGCGCACGAACTCGACGTTGGTCGCCCCCGCCTGGGCCGCGTTGCGCTGGGCGAGGGCGAGCATCTCGTCGGTCATGTCCAGGCCAATCGCGCGGCCTGTTGGTCCCACGCGCTTGGCTGATAGCAGCACGTCGATGCCGCCACCGCTGCCCAAGTCGAGCACTCGCTCACCCTCGTGCAGGTCGGCAACCGCAAGTGGATTGCCGCAGCCCAGGCTCGCCAGGACCGCCGCGTCGGGCAGCTCGGATCGCTCAAGGGCGGAGTAAAGGGCGGGACCGGGGGCGTCGTCGGTGTCGGCCGCGCAGCAGCCCGAGCCGGCGGTCAGGGCGGCCGCTGCGTAGCGGGCACGGACCTCTTCATGGATGGCTTCGGTGGTGGGTTCATTGGTCGCCGGGGCGACAGCAGTCGTTGTCATGTCATATTGATACTTGCCAATATCGATACTTGTCAATATGCTATTTGTCGTGAGACAGCCCGCCGACCCAGACGAGCTCCTCCTGCGCGGCGCCGCTGATCCCACCCGCCTGGCCATCCTGCGCCAGCTGGCGGCCGGTGACCAGGTGTGCGCGTGCGACTTCACGGCTTGCTGCGATGTGGCTCAGCCCACGGTCAGCCACCATCTCAAGGTGTTGCGCGATTCGGGTTGGGTCCGCTCCGAGCGCCGGGGCTCGTTTATCTACTACGAGCTCCGACTCGATGCGATCGAGCGTTTCCAGGGCCTCGCCGGACAGCTCAGCCCAGTGACGCGGGTCGCGCCCGCGGCCTCCGCGCGACAACTGCCGGTGATTCAGCCGCTGGCCTGAGGACAATCAGGCCCCAGTTCGCGGGGACCTTCCTTCGGCTGACGCGATCCGCGCGAAGTGGTTCAGTTCGCCCTGGAAGCTGCCCTTGTACGAGCCGGTCGCGAACAGGCGCGCGGCGATGGCCGAGACGAGACCTGTCGTCCAGAACTCCTGGGTCAGGCGAGTGCCGTCGCCGTCGGCGTCGAAGATCGCTTGGCTCTCACCTCGGCCATTCGCTCGAGGTTCGTCCACAAGGCGAACACCTGGTCGGGCGGCGCGTCGACATGGACAGTGAACCTGTAATGGGCCATGAGGAAAGTGTGCCGGCCCTATGCTTGGTGGCCCGGGCGAGTGGCGAAACAGGGAGACGCAAGGGCCTTAGAAGCCCTCGCTGCGAAAGCGGCGTGCCGGTTCGAATCCGGCCTCGCCCACCACAATTAAGAACGGCTGTTCTATAATTACGGGCGTGGGAACTCGACACAACATCCGCTACACACGGGAGTTGCTGGCAGCAGCCGTCGAGCAGGCGTTTTTGGTCGCCGGGGTGATTCGGATCCTCAATTTGCGCCAGGCGGGTGGCAACTACACGCACATCGCACGGCGTATCCGTGACTTCGGGTTAGATACCTCGCATTTCGACGGCGGCCGCCGATATCGCGCCCAGATTGGCGTACCGGCGAGGAAAAGTGCCTCGGATCTCTTGGTAGAGCTCCCAGACCTTGCGAGGCGGACGCCGGCATTCAAGCTTCGGCGGGCGTTGTTTGAAATAGGCCGTCCGCTTCTATGCGAGGGCTGCGGGTTATCAGACGAGTGGCTCGGTCGGAAGTTGACGCTTGAGATCGACCACGTCAATGGTCGACATAACGACAATCGAGCCGAGAATATTCGCTTTCTTTGCCCGAACTGCCACTCGCAGACGGAAACCTTCTGTGCGCGGAATATCGGAGCAAGCGAGGAGTACGCCGAATACGGTGTAGCCGCCTAACCCGACAGCGCGGTCAGCACGAGCACGACCGACATCACGATCAACATGACCGTGACGAGCCAGCCGAGCGTTAGGTTGATGCGGCCGCTGACGAGATTGCCCATCAGGCGCTTGTCGCCCGCCAGCAGCATCACGAACACGAGGATCACCGGCAGCAGCAGCCCGTTGATCACCTGGGCGCCGAACATGACCTGGATCAGCGGCAGACCTGGGATCAGCATGAACAGCGCTGCGAAGCCGATGAAGAAGGCCAACAGGCCGTAGAACGCGGGCGCCTCGCGCCAGCGCCAGCCCACGCCCTGCTCCCAG
>JBDTUR010000169.1:0-4469 GCA_040007635.1 Chloroflexota bacterium | reverse complement strand
GACGTCGCGCGCTCGACCGTGGCGTACGAACAGGACATCCTCGATGGCCTGCATTGGCTGGGGATCGACTGGGATGAGGGTCCCGAGGTTGCAGGCCAGCCGGCGCGCGGGCCATACGGGCCGTATCGGCAGATGCAGCGGCTCGAGCATTACGACGCTGCCGCCAAGAAGTTGCTCGCGCAGGACAAGGCCTACTACTGCTATTGCACGCGCGAGGAGCTGGACGCCGATCGGCAGGCCCAGGAAGCAGCTCACCAGCCGCCGCATTACGTCGGTCGATGTGCTCGGCTCTCGGCGGCTGATCGGGCCGCCAAGGAAGCTGCAGGAGTGAAGGCCGTTGTCCGTTTCCGGGTCGGTGAAGAGCTCGTCAAGTTCGACGACATCGTCCGCGGCCAGGTCGAGATTGACACCACCGCGCTGGGCGGCGACCTGATCATCGTCCGCTCCGACGGCACGCCGCTCTACCACTTCACGGTGTGCGTTGACGACGCCGAGATGGAGATCACGCATGTGATCCGCGGCGAGGATCACCTTTCCAACACGCCCAAGCACATCCTGCTTTTCCGGGCGATGGGCGCCACCGTGCCGCAGTTCGCGCACCTGCCGCTCATCCTCAATCCCGACCGGACCAAGATGAGCAAGCGCAAGTCGCAGACCGCCGTCGCGGACTACCGCGCGCAGGGCTACATCCCTGAGGCGTTCGTCAACTTCCTGGCGCTGCTCGGCTGGTCGAGCGGGACAGAGGAGGAGATCTTCTCGCTGTCCGAACTCGGTGAGCGGTTCACGTTGGAGCGCGTCCAGTCGGGCGGCGCGGTCTTCGACAAGGAGCGGCTGGAGTGGCTCAACGGCCAGTGGATCCGCAAGCTGTCGGATGACGAGCTGACCGAGCGTGCAATGCCCTTCCTGGCGAGCGCGGTCGCTGCCCGGGGAGCGGCAGGAGAGGCCGTGCGTACGCCGACTGCCGACGACCTCGCGCCGCTCATGCCCATGGTCCGCGAGCGTATGTCGACGCTGGCCGGCGTTGGCGACATGCTCGACTTCCTGTTCGTGGACGACCTGCGCGTCGAGCCGTCAATGCTCGTGCCCAAAAAGTGGGACCGCGCCACGACTCTCGCCGCCCTCACCGCCGCGCGCCAGGTCATCGCTGACGTGGGCGAGGTCAGCTTCGAAGCCGACGAGCTGGAGGCGCCGCTACGCCAGCTGGCTGAGGAACGCGGCTGGAAGGTGGGCGATCTCTTCATGTCGATCCGCGTCGCGGTCACCGGCAAGACCGCCACGCCGCCGCTCTTCGATACCCTCGTGGCCCTGGGCTACGAGCGCACCCTAGCCCGCCTCGACGCCGCACGCGCCGCCCTCGAGGCCTGACCTCTCACCGCCAATTCCTTCTCAATCTGCAATCTGGCGACCGTTACGTACCTCATCAGTGGCAATTCCTTAGCAGACTCGCGTCAAGCTGCTGCCTGATCGTCATTCCGACGGCCTCTGTGCGGGCGGACGCGCCGCTGGCCGGCGACCACTCCGTTAGTTGTCGCCACCCTGTCGTTTGCCCAGAAAGACAAGGCTCGGATCGAGCCAGACGGGACACGCAGCCATCGCCGCATCCCGCGCCCATCGGCGGGGAAAGCCGCGCGCAGGGCGTAGGCGTGGCTGGCGACCCGGCGCTGGTTGGTGGCGCTGTCGGCGAAGACCACCCACGCGCTGACGGTCTTGGCGGCCCAGCCGCGTGCAACCGCGATCCTCGCGGCATGGCGCATGCGGATGTCCATGGTGCTCAGAAGGTTCTCCAGTGAGACGAGTTCGGTCTTCAACTCGATAACGAGCAGTGACCCGGTGGGTGGATGGAAGGCGAGGATGTCGATTACGCCGCGCTCTCCGTACACCGCGAAAGACACCTCTGGCGCATGTACCCACCCTGGCAGGGCGCCCAGGTGTCGCGCGAGCGCGTCATGTAGCGCCGCGTGCCCGGCCGTCAGCAAACGCTCGATCTCGCCGTGCGGCAGCGTCACTGAAATCTCCGCACGGATGCCCAGCGCCAGAGCCACCCGGCGGAAGGCAGGGACGGAAACGCGATCGAGATGGCCGCGCTCGATCATCGATACCACTCCCGCCGAGACGTGGGCTCGTCGACCAACATCGATCTGCCGCCAGCCATGGCGGAGTCGCACGGCCCTGAATGCGGCCCCGATGCGTGCGTCTGTCACTGCGGCGAAGTTAGACCGATTGGCTTACCTGCCGCTTATCGCCGGTTCGTCGTCGCTGCCGCTAAAGAGTTAACAAACCAGTAACCCCACAAGCGGCAAAAGGCGGTTATCATGGCCGCGTCATCAGGACATGCTGCGAGGTGAGGAAGTGATGGACCGGCAGGGTTTCCAGGATTGGCTCGACGGGTACGTCGAGGCGTGGAAGACGTACGACCCAAAGAAGATCGGTGCGCTGTTCGCCGACGACATCGAGTATCGCTACCACCCCGCTGACGATGAGCCGCTGAAGGGCCGCGCCGCGGTGGTCGATAACTGGCTGGAGGACAAGGATCCGGAGGGCACGGTCGACGCGAAGTACGCGCCGGTCGCGATCGATGGCGACACGTACGTTGCCAACGGTCACAGCGACTACTTCGACGGCCCCGGCGGACCGTTGCGCGACCAGTACTTCAACATCTACCTGTGCAAGTTCAACGACAAGGGCGAGTGCACCAGCTTCACCGAGTACTGGATCCAGGGCATCGAGTTCCGGCGCAAGGCACGCCAGGAGCTGATCGCCAAGGTGAAGAGTGGCGAGATCGCCTAAGTAGCAGGCGCCCGCTACCTTTTAGGTGAAATGATTCTGTCTTCGCAGCTGACCTGCGGGCCGCTGCTACGCGCTTACCGCCCGGCACCCGGCCGAGGCCGGGGTCCGGGCGGACGCTTGTAGTGCGCACGGTATTGGTTGTCGAGGATGAGGAGCCGCTGCGCACCGAGCTGGCCTATCAGCTCGAACAGGAGGGGTATCGCGTAGTCCAGGCGGCAGACGGCGCGAAGGCACTGGAGCGATTTCGGGCCGACAAGCCTGACCTGGTGCTGCTCGACCTGATGTTGCCGGAGCTCTCCGGCACGGAGTTCACGCGCATCGTCCGGCGCGAATCGGACGTGCCCATCCTGATGCTCACCGCCAAGGCGAGCGAGCTCGACAAGGTCGTGAACCTCGAGCTGGGCGCGGACGACTACGTCACCAAGCCGTTCAGCCTGCGCGAGCTGCTTGCCCGCATCAACGGACTCTTACGAAGGCACGAACGGACAACCGACTCGGCCGACGAGGTGACTCTGGGCAAGGTCACGGTTGACCTGGCGGGGCACCGACTCATGCGCGGGACGCAGATGCGGCCGATCAAGCCCAAGGCGTTCGAGCTGCTGGCGTTCCTGATCCGCCATGCGGGACAGGTGTTCAGCCGCGACCAGCTCCTTTCCGAGGTGTGGGGCTACGACTTCGCCGGTGAGACGCGCACGGTCGATGTCCACGTCCATTGGCTGCGGCGCGAGATCGAGGCCGACCCCGCCAACCCGGTGCTGCTCCAAACAGTGCGCGGCGTGGGCTACGTTCTTCGCAAATGATCGACGCACCCGCCGCCGCACTGGCCGATGCGCTGGGGGTCGGTCTGCTGGCGGTCGATTCGGCTGACCGGGTCGTGTCGGCCAATTCTGCGGCTCATCGGCTGCTCCAGGTGCGCGATGGCGGACTCGTGGGCCGGAGCACGATCGAGGTCTTCGTGGATCACACGATCGAGGCGCTGATCGGTGCGTCGCGCGCCGGGTCCACCGGACGTGCGGAGTATGTGGTGCCGCTAAAGCCATCGCCCACGCTCGAGGTGACGTGCCTGTCCGGGGAGGGAGGGGTTGTCACCGTCGCCCTGCGCGACGTGTCAGAGCTGCTGCGGTTGCGCCGTATTCGGAGCGAGTTCATCGACAACCTGTCGCACGAGCTGCGCACGCCGCTCACGACGATGCGCCTGTTGGCGGAGACGCTCAACCTGGAGGCGAAGCGGACTGAGCTGCCGCAGCGCGTGACGGACGGGCTGAGCCGGATTGATCTCGAAACGGCGCGCCTGGTCCAAATGGTCGATGAGCTGCTCGACCTGGCGACCATCGAGGCCGGTGA
Source organism: Chloroflexota bacterium (assembly GCA_040007635.1). GTDB lineage: Bacteria > Chloroflexota > Limnocylindria > Limnocylindrales > CSP1-4 > JALYGJ01. The sequence goes on along the minus strand of JBDTUR010000169.1, from coordinate 338 downwards.
AACGCCGCTCACCCTCGCGCCGACAGACCTTGGCGCGGTCGTGGACGAGACGCTCGATCGGCTACGCGGCTATGCCGATCATCACCAGGTCACTCTTCGGGCGGACGCGCCCGCGGATGCCGCCGCGCGCACCGTGCCGGCGGACGCGAGCCGGATCGGCCAGATCCTGGTCAACGTGATCGACAACGCCATTCGCTTCTCGCCTGCCGGGGGCGAGGTGGTCGTGCATGTGCGCCCGGCCCAGTCGGAAGTTGTCATCGAGATCGTCGATCAAGGCGAGGGCATCGCCCACGCGGATCTCGAGCGCATCTTCGAGCGCTTCTACAAGGGTGACCGCG
>JBDTUR010000168.1:0-4491 GCA_040007635.1 Chloroflexota bacterium | reverse complement strand
GGTCGGGGTTGGCCCGCTGGAGGGCATCGATCGGCCCCTCCCAGCCCAGCAGCTCACGCTTGTAGCGCTCAGGTAGCAGCCGGACCATGTGCGCCGGCGGCGGCTCCAGCAGCTGCGCCGGCAGTGCCGGGCTGATCAGGATCAGCGCGCTGATCGGCTTGGCCGCTGCAACGCGCATTGCGAGCAGGCCACCCAGCCCATGACCGATCACGATGGGCGGCCGGGGCATGATGTCCGTGGTGGCGATCGCGTCGTCGATGTAGGTGTGGATGTCGATCTCGGCGAAATCCGCGGTCTCGCTCCAGTAGTGGCCGCGCAGGTTCAACGCGTGGCCCTCCCAGCCGCGCGGCGCGAAGTAGCCCAGGAAGCGATGCCATTGCCACGAGCCGCCCAGCTCGCCGTGGAGCAGGTAGAGCGGCTTGCGCCGCGAACGCCGTTCGGGCAGCCACGATTCGATGTAGAGGCCGCGCTCGCTGATGAAGCGCTCGTCCTTGCGGATGGGCCGGTTGGCGCGTGGATCGACCTGCGCCCCATTGCCCGAGTCGTGGCCGTTGCCGTTCGCTGCTCCACCAGCCGCAGTGACGTCTATGGGTCGGCTGTCGTCGAAGTCGCTCATCTTGGCGCCGACTACCAGAGTGGATTGAAGACGAGGCCAGTCGCGGCCTTGGGGTAGAAGAAGGTCGACTTGGGCGGCATGAACCCACCCTCCGCGGCGACCGACAGCACCGACTCGACCGGCGTCGGCCGAACCAGGAAGCAAACCTCGGCCTGGCCGTTGTCGACTGCGGCGATGGCGGCGCGGGCATCGCTGACATACGTCAGGCGGCCGTTCGCATTGAGCTCGTCGGTGGTGCTGCCGATCATCTGCGGCAGGGTACTCGACAGCACGTCCACATCCAGATCCGCGGACGTTGCGTTGTGGACCGCGAGCAGCGCGCCGCCGTTGCGCGTCCACACACCCAGCGTGCCGCGCGGCGCGCTTGGATCGTCGAGGCGCATGCGGTCGATAAGCGTCGCGTAGTCGCTGACCGGCTCAACCGTGTACCCCCCGGCCGCCGCCGCCATCAGATTGCTCGTGTCGAGCGGGCCGGCGATGACACGATGCCAGGGCCGCAACGCCAGGCCGCCCGAGTGGGCGTCATACAGCAGCGCCAGCACGTAATCCGCGCCGTGTGCCGCGCCGGGCGTCGCTCGGTAGCGCAGTGCTGTCTCGTAGCGGTGGTGGCCATCGGCAATCGTCAGCGGGCCGCGGCCGGCCAGTTGTAGCAAGTCCTGCGCAGCGGGCGTCTTTTCTGGATCGATTGCCCACAAACGCTGGGCGACGCCGCCCGGGCCGGCCGCGGCAACCGCCGGCGGCGCACTCAGCAGCGCGTCCATGAGATCAGCACTCGCGGCGCCGCCGGCTGCATCGTCATACAGCAGCAGCACCGGCGAGAGGTTGACGCGCGTCGCGCTGAGCAGCCTGAAGCGATCCTCTTTGGCCGCGGCCAGGGTGCGCTCATGGGGCCGCACGCCGCTCTCCGGGCCGTAGTCCTCGAGTCGCAGCGCACAGAAGAACGATCGCGCGACCCGCTCGTGTCCGTCGACTGAGTAGCCCTGCTCATACAGGTAGAGCGCGGGCCGCTCGTCACGCGTCAGCACGCCCTCGCGCTGCCACTGCTCCAGCAGCGCCGCCGCGGCGTCGTACGAGTCGGGCAGCTCGAGGCGCACTGCGTTGTGTTCATCGCGCTCGACCAGCGCCGCGCGTTCGGCGGCGGAGATGACGTCATACGGCGGGCAAAGCACGCCGGACAGGTCCGGCACGACCCCAGGGTCGTAGCGCAGGCCGCGAAACGGCTGAAGTTCTGGCACGACAAACGGATGGTAGCCGTGCAACTTTCGAGCCACTCGGACCGTCTTGGGCGGACAACCACCTAATCTGAGGGCTGATGGACCGTCGTTCGTCACGGGTGAGTCGCTTCGTCGTCGTGGCGTTCGCGCTCGCCCTCTTCGCACCGCTCACAACGAGTTCAGCCCGCGCCGCCTCGCCGTCGCCTTCGCCGCAGCCCAACCCGAACATCACGATCAGTGCTCGCGCGCTCCTGGGCGGCAACGTCCGGCCCGGCGCATGGACCGCAGTCGCGGTCCATGTCGAGAACTCCGGTCCGGCAATCGACGGGGAGATGCGCATCGATGCCGGCCAGGCGACGGGCTCGCGCTACGGGCTCGAGGTACATCTAGCCAGCCCCGCGAAACAGGACCTGACGCTGTACGCGCAGACGCAGATCTTCGGCAGCAAGGTCAATGTCGATCTCGTCGTCGGGGACCAGGTCATCGCGCGTCAGCAGGTGCCCATCAAGTCACACGACGCGTACAACCCAATCGTCGCCGTCGTCGCGGAGCACCCCGAAGGTTTGCTCGCCCAGATCAACGCGGCACTCGTCAATCCCAACGTTTCCACACCCAGCGTCATCACCCTGGGCGTGGCTGATCTGCCGCCGCGCGTCGAGGCCTGGGCCGCGATCGACCGGCTGGTGTGGCAGGACGTTGATGCCGCGACCATGAGCCCGGCCCAGGCCGAGGCGCTTCGTCTGTGGCTGGGCGCGGGCGGGCAGCTCGTCATCGTTGGCGGCACCACCGGCACCGGGCCGCTGCTGGGCTTCGACCAGCCCCGGAACGATCTGCTGCCCTTCGAACCCACGCATACGATCGACGCCGCCGCGACCGATCTCGTGCCGCTCGTTGGGACTCTTCCTGCCGGCGCCACGACCACCCCGGCCATCGGCGGCTTGCTGCGCCGCGGCACGATCCTCGCCCGCAGCGGCGACGACATCATTGCCGCGCAATCGGGCTACGGCCGTGGCCAGGTGACACTGATCGGTTTCAGCCCGGCGGCCAACTGGCTGGCCAGCGGTTCGACCGCATCAAACCTGTGGCATCGGCTGCTGCCGGCCACTTCGGGCCAAGCCCTCAACCCGCTCCAGCTGTCAGATGACTCGCAGATCGTGAACGCGATGCAGAACCTGCCGTCGGTCGACCTGCCGCCCATCGAGCAGCTGTTCGTGCTGCTGGTGGCGTACATCGCGCTGATCGGCCCCATCAACTACATCGTTCTGCGGCGACTCGACAAGCGCGAGTGGGCCTGGGTCACGATCCCTGCCCTCGTCGTCGTCTTCGCCGTGGGCTCCTACGGCCTGGGCGCATCGCTCAAGGGCAGTGATGTCATCGTCAACGAGGTTGGCGTGGTCCGGGCAGCGCAGGGCTCCGGCCGCGGCATCGGCCAGATCTACGTCGGCATCTATTCGCCTTCACGGCGTTCTTTCCAGGTCAGCATTCCCGGTGGAGCACTGCTTTCGAACCCTCTCAGCCAGGTCCAGCAGACGGGCACCGAGCAGCCGCTCGACGTGCTCTTCGGCGACTCCGCCTCGCACCTGCGCAATTTCGAGGTGGGCTACGGCGTGGTCCGCGGCTTCCGTGCCGAAGCACCGGCCGACGCGCCCGAGGTCGATAGCAACCTGCACTTCGCCGCGGGCCGCCTGCAGGGCACGATCACCAACCGCTCTGATGCGACGCTGGAGAACCTCGCGGTCCTCTTTGGTGGCGGCGTTGCCGTCGTTGAGAGCCTCGAGGCAGGCAAGACGAGCACGATCGACATTGACACGACCAGCAACTCAAACTTCGGCTACCAGCTGTCCCAGCGCATCTTCGGTTCGAGCCTTGCCCGAGATGCCGCCACCCAACGTGAGATCTACACGCGCACATCGGTCATCGATCAACTTTTCAACTACGGCGCGGTGCCCACCACGGATACGCCGTTGCTGCTGGCCTGGCGCACAGGCTCCGTGGTCGACGTCGATCTCGCCGGCGAGACGCCCAACCGCGTGGGCGACTCGCTCTACATGATTTCGCTGGGCTTGAGTCTCGACGCCAACCAGGTCTTCGCCGATCAATCGATGCGACGCACGATCGTCGCGACAGACGCAGACCAGGCGTGGGGCGATCAGAACGGCCTTTACCTGTCGCGCGGCACGATGACCGTCGAAAGCCGGCCCATGTCGTTCAGCGGCACCTTCAAGGCATCGCTGCTGGAGATCGCGCTGACTCAGGGCGACATCACCGCGCTTTCGGGCGCGGGGGCTATCGTCGAGCCGCTCCCTGCCGACGAGCAGCCCGATCAGGCCGACCCGGTGACTAACGGATCCGCCCAGCCCACCGCTACGCCAGATCCGAATGCGACACCCGATCCGAATGCAACGCCCGATCCCAACCCCACGCCAATCCCACCTGGCAAGCCGGGCATTGGCCCGGTTCCCGCGCCGATGCCGTTCGGCCTGCCGGCGCTCCAGCTGTTCGACCGCGTAAGCCAGCAATGGGTCGAGTTCCCGGCGTTCGTCCCGTCAGTGCCGCACCGCATCAGCAACCCTGAGCGTTATGTGGACAGCGGCGGCACCCTGCTAATGCGCTTGGTCAACCGCGTTGACGCCGGCCAGTTCGGCGAGGAGCAGATCTACT
>JBDTUR010000167.1:0-4493 GCA_040007635.1 Chloroflexota bacterium | reverse complement strand
GCGACATCATCGTGGAGGAGATTCGCTCCTACCGGGACGACCCCGGCCAGTACGTCTTCAACCTGTTCGACCGCGCCTTCTTTGGTGACACGCCACTCGGCTGGGAGATTGCTGGCGACGAAGCCAGCGTGCGCGGCCTGGGTGCGCATGACATCAAGTCGTTCTGGTCGGATATGTACAAGCCCGCGAACACGGTCGTCGCGGTGGCGGGCGACCTTGACCACGCCACGGTCGTCGACATGGTGAAGCGCAACGTGGGCAGCGGCAGAGGTGCCGTGCCTTCATTTGATGCGGCGCCCGCGCTGCCCGTGGGGCGGCTGAGCGTCGAGAACCGCGACCTGGCCCAGGCGCATCTCGTGCTGGGAGTGCCCGGCCTGCGCCGCGACCATCCCGACCAGTGGACGCTCGAGATGCTCAACACGATCCTGGGCGAGGGCTCGTCGTCGCGCCTCTTCCAGGAGCTGCGCGAAGAGGCCGGCCTGACATACGACGTGCATTCCTTCCAGACCGACTACGCCGATTGCGGGACCTTGCAGGTCTATGCCGGTGTTGACCCAGCTGACCTGGACGCCGCGGTCGAAGCCATCCTGGTCGAACTGCGCCGCCTGATCGATGAACCGGTCGCGATCGACGAGCTTGACCGCGCCCGGGCCTACGCCAGCGGCCGCCTTGAGCTGCGACTCGAGGAAAGTCGCCACCTGTCAGCCTGGCTGGGCGTTCAGGAAGCGTTGCACGACCGCGTGCTGACGCTCGACGAGGCGCTGGCGGAACTCGACCAGGTAACGCCGGCGGGGATCCAGGCGCTTGCCGCGAGGTTGTTCACCGATGATCGTCTGGCCGCCGCGGTCATTTCGCCGCGCGGCACCACCAAGAGCCTCGAACGCGTTTTGCATCTGAGCTAGAAGGAGTCCCGTGACCGAACGAACACTGATCCTGATCAAGCCCGACGCCGTCCAGCGGCTGCTCATCGGCAAGATCGTCGACCGCTACGAGGCGCGCGGGCTGCGCATCGTGGGCATGAAGCTGGTCCAGGCCGACCGCGCGCTGGCCGAGCAGCACTACGCCGTGCACCGCGAGAAGCCGTTCTTCGCGGGACTGGTCGAATTCATCACGTCATCGCCGCTGGTCGCGCTGTGCGTCGAGGGCCCCAACGCGATCGCCGTCTGCCGCGAGATCAATGGCAAGACGCGGCCCCACGAAGCGGCACCGGGCTCAATCCGGGGCGACCTGGCGCTCGACACGGGCCACAACCTGGTCCACGCGTCCGACTCGCCGGAGAACGCCGCGACCGAGCTCACGCAGTGGTTCAAGCCCACTGAGCTGCTCCACTATGCGCGCGACATCGACCGCTGGGTCCTCGACTGACCCAGGCCCGTGGTGATTGGCGCGATGTCGCTGTGGCCGACAAATCGGGGCTAACCAAGGCTTAACGGTCGTCGAATTGCACGCATACAGACGTAAATTGCCACGTCCGTGCGGCGCCGCGGCTTAGCTCGGCCGGCTTACGCATTGCTAATGCCCATTCTGTCGGCATGGCCGACATCGACATGGCTACGGTCGCGCCGCAAAGCTCCTAGGGAGTGGGCGCGGCGGTCGGCAGGGGAGAGGCGTGCGGGACGTCCGGGTAAGTCGGTGTCTGCAGGATGCCCACTGTGTCGATCGGCCAGTAGCGCAGCCACGCCCGGCCGATCACATCACGCGTGCAGATCATGCCGATCTGGTCGGAGCGTGAGTCGGTCGAGTTCATGCGGTTGTCGCCCATGACGAAGAGTCGGTCGGCCGGGACCGTCCAGTCGGTCTCACCCGACAGAGGTGTCGTCTCGACGCCGCGAATGTACGGCTCGTCAAGGGTTATGCCGTTGACCTGGACGTTGCCATCAACCAGCTTGACCTTGTCGCCTGGCTCGCCGATGACGCGCTTGATGTAGGGCGTCACGTCGGTGAACCCGCCGGTTACATCGGATGCGCATGTGCTCTCGCGCAGGACCGGGTTGAAGACCACGATGTCGCCGCGCGAATAGGAGTCGAAGTGGGGCGACAGCTTGTCGACCAGCACGTACTGATTCGGCTCCAGCGTCGTGCTCATGCTTTCTTGCTCGACGCGATACGGCTGGGCGACAAAACTCTGGATCAGCCAAAAGATGATGATCGTCAGGACGAGGGTCTCGGCGATCTCGATCAGGCATCCGAGGGGACGACGGCTCACTGGCGACGGAGTGTAGCCGCGGTTGCCCAGAGCTGTGGGCAAGCTCGGCTCTGGTACACTCCCGCCGCTTCCCGCGGTCGCAGAGAGGCTAGTGCCGGCGGGGAAATCACGTCCCATCAGGACACCACACAACTACGGGTTGTCGGCCGATTGCGCGCCGCCCCAAACAACCAGCAGGAGGCTTTCCGAGGGTGGTACTCGCCAGCGCGCTTCAGTGGATCATCCCGATTGCCGGGCTTGCAGCCGTCCTCTTCGCCGGCTACCTGGCGCGCGACGTGCTGCGCCGCGACACCGGCACCGACGCGATGCGTGACGTTGCCGGCACGATCTATGAGGGTGCCGTCGCTTTCATACGGCGCCAGTACACCACGATTGGGCTCCTGGCCCTTGGTGGCGCGGTAATCATCGGCATAGTCATCTATGTGGTCGAGACACCCGATGTTGCTGACGTGCCGTCGCTCGCCGGAGCGCCCATCGCGATCATGACCGCCATCGCGTTCCTCGTTGGCGCGGCGTGCTCGATGGCGTCGGGCATCATCGGCATGTTCATCAGCGTGAAATCGAACGTGCGGACGGCGGCCGCGGCGCGGCGCAGCCTGGTCGAGGCAGTTCAGGTGGCGATGCGCGGCGGCGCCGTCTCCGGCTTCCTCGTCGTCGCCCTGTCCCTGCTCGGCGTGTGGGGCATCTTCACCGCCTATTCGACCTTCGTCGGCGGCGTCGGCGTCCGCGATGCGCCCTTCCTGATCGTCGGCTTCGGCTTCGGCGCGTCATTCGTGGCGCTCTTCGCCCAGCTGGGCGGTGGTATCTACACCAAGGCCGCCGACGTCGGCTCCGACCTCGTGGGCAAGGTTGAGGCGGGCATCCCCGAGGACGATCCGCGCAACGCGGGCGTCATCGCCGACCTCGTGGGTGACAACGTTGGCGACTGCGCGGGCCGCGGGGCGGACCTGTTCGAGTCGACTGCTGCGGAGAACATCGGCGCCATGATCCTGGGGGTTGGCGTCTTCGCCATCGCCACCGCCGCCAACTGGCCCAACCCAGAGGCATGGATCTTCTTCCCGCTCGTCGTCCGCGGCTTCGGCCTGCTGGCCACCATCGTGGCGATCTTCTTCGTCCGCGGCCGCGAGGACGAGAACCCCATGAACATGCTCAACCGGGGTTATTGGGTAACCACCATCCTGTCGGTCGTCGCGCTCGCGTTCGTTACCTACGTGATGATGGGCACCGGCACTGTCAATGCCGGCGCAAACGGCATTCCAACGTGGATCTGGTTCTTCGGCTGTGGCGTCGTCGGCCTCGCCACGAGCGTCGCGTTCGTCTACATCACCCAGTACTACACCGCCGGCTCCTTCCGTCCGGTGCGCGAGATCGCTGAGGCATCCAAGACTGGCCCGGCGACCAACATCATCTCCGGCACTGCGGTCGGCTTCGAGACCACGGCGGTGACGGCCATCTCGATCGCTCTGGCCCTTTTCGTCAGCCACTGGCTCGGGTCACAGGCCTTTGCCAACGATCCTCAAGGCGCGGGCATCGGCGGCATCTTCGGCACCGCCGTGGCCACGATGGGCATGCTCATGACCACGGCCTACATCCTGGCCATGGACACCTTCGGCCCGATCACAGACAACGCCGGCGGCATCGCCCAGTTCAGCCGCTCTGAGGCGAGCGCCCGCGAGATCACCGACCGACTCGACGCGGTGGGTAACACCACCAAGGCCTTGACCAAGGGCTACGCGATCGCATCGGCGTCGCTGGCAGCGTTCCTGCTCTTCTCCGCCTACATCTCGAAGGTCAACCTGATCCAGACCAACCGTGGCGGCGAGCTGATCACCTCGGTCAATCTGGCCGACGTGTCGGTGTTCATCGCCGCCCTCATCGGCGCGATGCTGGTCTACTTCTTCAGCTCGCTCGCCATCCGCGCCGTTGGCACGACCGCACAGTCGATCATCGTCGAGGTCCGGCGCCAATTCCGCGAGATGCCCGGCATCATGGATTACACCCAGCGCCCCGACTATGCGCGCGTCGTGGACATCACCACTCGTGCCGCCCTGCGGCAGATGGTCCTGCCGGGCGTCGTCGCGGTGGCAACACCGATCATCGTCGGCGTGCTGCTCGGCGCTGAGGCCGTCGCGGGCATGCTCATGGTGGGCACGATCGCGGGCGTGCTGCTCGCCACCGTCCTCAACAACGGCGGCGGTGCCTGGGACAACGCCAAGAAGTACATCGAGTCGGGCCATCTGCTCGATGCCGAGGGAAACGTGATTGGCAAAGGCTCGATGGCGCACGC
>JBDTUR010000166.1:0-4564 GCA_040007635.1 Chloroflexota bacterium | reverse complement strand
GCAACCGGTCGCGCAACGCCGCAAGGCGGGGCGCGACCTCAGGCTGCTCAGCGCGCGCCAGGTCGTACGCGACGGCCATGCCGTATGCGCCCGCCACGTTCTCCGTCCCTGCGCGCCGATACCGTTCTTGCGCGCCGCCGTGCACCTGCGGCAGTAGGATCGTACCGTGGCGCACGAAGAGCGCGCCCATGCCCTTGGGACCCTCGAACTTGTGCGCGGCGATCGACAGCAGGTCGACATCCATCTCGGCCACGTCGATCGAGAGGTAGGGCGCGGCCTGGATCGCGTCGACGTGGATCGCCACTCCCCGATGAGCCCGCACGCGGCGCACGAGATCGGCAAGCGGCTGGATCGTGCCCACTTCGTTGTTGGCGAGCATCACGCTCACGAGGATTGTGCGGTCGTTGATCGCCGCATCGAGCTGCTCCGGGTCAAGCCGCCCGTAGCGGTCCACCGGCAGCACGACAATCTCGAAGCCGAACTTCTCGAGGTGGCGCAGCGAGTGCAAGACAGCGTGGTGATCGACCGCGCTGGTGATCAGCCGGTTGCCGCGCGCCTTGCCCGCCCACGCGACACCTTTGAGCGCGAGGTTGATCGCCTCGCTGCCGCCGCCGGTGAAGATGACCTCGCGCGGCTCTGCGTTGAGCGCGTGGGCAATCCGCTCATGCGCCTCATCGAGGTAAGCGCGCGCCTTGCGGCCCGGGGCGTGAACGGACGATGGATTGCCAAAATCCTGGGTCAGGAGCGGCATCATCGCCTCGAGCACCTCGCGCCGCAGCGGTGTCGTCGCAGCGTGATCGAGGTACACGGACATGGGCGCCATATTAGGCTGCGTCAGTCGGCCCCCGGCGAGGCAGCACGCTCCTCCCGACGACGCGCGTCGTATTCCTTGCCCGCCTCGCGCCGACGGTCGTGCTGGCTCAGCGCCCGCTTGCGCAGGCGCAGGTTCTTGGGCGTCACCTCGACCAGCTCGTCGGACGCAATGAATTCGATCGCTTTCTCGAGGGTCATCGGCGGTGGCGGGGTCAAGCGAAGCATCTCGTCGTGCGAGTGGGTGCGGATGTTGGTCAGCTTCTTTTCCTTGGTCGGGTTGACATCCATGTCGGTCGGCCGGGAGTTCTCGCCGACGATCATGCCCTCGTAGACCTCGACGCCAGAATCGATCAGCAGCTGCGAGCGCTCCTGCAGGTTGAAGAGTCCATACGCGTTGGATTCGCCCGACCGATCGCTCACCAGGACGCCACTCGTGCGGTGGCTCACCTCCCCCGCCCATGGACCGTAGCCCGCGCCAATCTGATGGAGCAGCGCCGTACCTCGTGTCTCGGTCAGGAGCTGGCCGCGATAGCCCACCAGGCCGCGCGTGGGGATCAGGAACTCCATCCGCGTCCGCCCGTCTGCGTCGGTCGTCATCAGCTCGAGCTGCGCCCGGCGCGCGGCAAGCGACTGGCTCACCGGCCCGATGAACTCAGGCGGAATGTCGACCGTGATGTGCTCGTACGGCTCCTGGACCGCGCCGCCAACTTCACGTAGCAGCACCTCGGGCCGCGAAACCTGCAGCTCGAAACCCTCCCGGCGCATCTGCTCAATCAGCACGGCCAGCTGCAGCTCACCGCGGCCGCGAACTTCATACGTATCGGGTGACGCGGTGGGCAGCACCTCGATGGAGACGTTGCCCAGCACCTCGCGTTCCAGGCGCTCCTTGATCTGGCGGCTGGTCACGAACTTGCCGTCGCGCCCGGATAGCGGCGAAGTATTCACGCCGAAAGTCATCGAGAGTGTGGGCTGGTCGACCTCGAGCCGGGCCAGCGGGCGCGGGTCGGCCGGGTCAGTGATCGTGTCGCCGATCGTCACGTCGGGGATGCCCGCGACGGCCACGATCTCGCCTGCCCCAGCCTGGTCGATGTCGACGCGCTCGATGCCCTTGGCCGTGGTCAGGCTGGTGATGGTGCCGGTAAGAGTGATGGTTCGGTCGGGATCGACGGTCCCATCGGGCGCCTCCGGTTCCGCCCGAACTACCGCGATGCGCTGGCCCTTCTTGACCGAGCCATTCCAGATGCGGCCGACGGCCATCCGGCCAACGTAGTCATTGGCGGACAGGTTTGTCACGAGCAACTGGAGGGGCATGTCGGGCTGGTAAGTCGGGGGCGGAGTCGTCACCACGAGGGCGTCGAAGAGCGGGCGCAAGTCTGTGCCCGGTTTCTGCAAATCGAGCGTGGCCGTGCCCAGCTTGGCGTTCGTGTACAGCACCGGGAAATCGAGCTGATGGGCGTCCGCGCCCAAGTCCATGAACAGCTCGTAGATCGCGTCGAGGACTTCCTTGGGTCGCGCGTCCTGGCGATCGATCTTGTTTATCGCCACGACCGTGGGCAGGCTGCGCGCAAGCGCCTTGGAAAGGACGTAGCGCGTCTGGGGCAGCGGCCCTTCTGCCGCGTCGACGAGCAACAGGATCGCGTCGACCATGAGTAGCGTCCGCTCCACCTCGCCACCAAAGTCGGCGTGGCCGGGCGTGTCGACGATGTTGAGCCGGATGACGTGCTCGGGGTCGCGCGTGGGGTGGTACTCGACCGCGGTCTGCTTGGCGAGGATCGTGATGCCCTTCTCGCGCTCGAGATCGCCCGAGTCCATGACACGCTCGACCAGGTGCTCGTACTCGTGGAAGACGCCGCTCTGCCGGAGCATCGCGTCAACCAGCGTGGTCTTGCCGTGGTCGACGTGAGCGACGATGGCGAGGTTGCGCAGGTCTTCGCGCACGGAAACAGAAGCGGTGGCACTCATCGGGACCACTGATTGTCCCACGAAACGGCTAACGGCTACGATCGCGCCTCATGACCGTCGCTGCCGTGATCCTTTATCACTCGCCTGAGGGGCCGCTGGCCGACGCGAACGGCCGGGTTGCCGCGCGGCGGATTGTCGAGTCAGCATGGGCGGGCGGCGCAACACCCATCGTGGTTGTCGCGTTCGATCCCACCGGTGCATTGGCCGCCGCGCTCGCTGGCTCGCCCGCGGTTCTGGCGGAGCCGGCTCCGGTGGAGAACGGACCGGTCGCCCAGATCGCGCGCGGCATCGACGTCGCCGCTGCGCTAGTCACGGAGACAGATGCGGCGCTCGTTTGGCCGGGTCGCCTCGTCTGGGTCGACGCGGAGACGGTTGGATCGCTTATCGAGGGCCATGGTCCACGGCGCGAGTCGATACTGCGGCCAAGCTACGGTGACGCGGCCGGCTGGCCCGCCCTGGTGCCGATGACTGTTTTGCCGCTGCTGCGAGCGCAGGCGTCGCATCTGATGCCCGACGAGATCCTTGCCGCGACCGCTGCTGCTGGCGTGCGGCTCGAGCTCATCGACACCGGCGATCCCGGCGTGATCCATGACATCTCGACACCGTTCGAGTCGCTGCCAACCTTTGAGGGCCCGCCCGAACCGGCCGGCGGCGCGTCACCCGAATGGGGCGCAGCCGCCGCTGAGATGCCCGACGACGCGCCCCTCGAAGGCCCCGCCCTCGCCCCTTACGCCCAAGCCTCCGACGAGGGCTAGTAATCGCGCGATAAGTGGCGCATCCCACAATCTCCGGGGTGAACGAGGACGACGCTCGCTTTGGCCGGCTCGTGCGGCTGATCCGCGTTCAGTCCGGTATGACTCAACTCAGGCTCTCAGAGGCGTCAAAGGTGCCGCTGCGAGACGTGAAGTTGGTCGAGTCCGGACGGGCCGCCGATGTCAAGCTTGGACGACTACGCGCGTTGTTCGAATGCATCGATGGCAGGGTGCGACTCGTGCCGTGGTGGAAGGGCGCGGCAGCGGATCGGTTGCTGGATGTCCGGCACGCGGCGATAACCGAGCGTGCGTTGACCTACTTTCCGAGGCCTGCGTGGGAACCGCACGTCGAGGTCTCGTTCGCCGAGTACGGCGAGCGCGGATCGATCGACATCCTGGGCGCCAATCGCGCAGCCCTTGCGGTGGCGATATGCGAAGTGAAGAGCGTCATAGGCTCGCTCGAGGAAACGAACCGGATGCTGGACGTCAAGGAACGCCTCGCGCCGACCATCGTTTACAAACGGCTGGGTTGGCGGCCGAACATCGTTGCGAGAATCCTGATCCTGCCACGCGACCCGACGGCGATCCGCATCGTCAACGGGCACGCGGCCACGATGCGGAGCATTTATCCGGCGCGTGGGCGCGAGATCCGGGCCTGGCTGCATAACCCGGTCGGGCCGCTCCGCGGCATCTGGTTTGTGTCGTATGGACCCATTTCGTCCAGCGTTAGCGGCTAACGGTCGGATGTTGTGTCAGCTGGCACACCAGCAGTCCAGATGACACAGAAGCTGCGCGTCTAGCTCAAACGGCGGACGGCATGCGTCCATTTGTTACAAGTTGCCGTGCCCTCGGCTAAGTGCCGGACCTCGCCGCCGGTCTTGGCGCGAGGGCGAGGCCAAGTTCTGCGAGCTGTGCGGGCTCGACCGGCGACGGAGCGCCTAGCATCAGGTCAGCGCCGGTGCCCGTCTTTGGGAACGCCTGGACCTCGCGGATGTTCGACTGGTTGGTGAGCAGCGCGATCCAGCGGTCGATGCCCA
>JBDTUR010000165.1:0-4599 GCA_040007635.1 Chloroflexota bacterium | reverse complement strand
AGGAAGACATCGGCAACGCGATCGTCCCGTATTACGGCACAGACGCCGGTGCCGCTCTTACCAAGCTCCTCAAGGACCACATAGTGATTGCCGTGGGACTTGTCGAGAACGCCAAGGGCGGTGATCAGGCAGCCTTCGCAGCCAACGACCAGAAGTGGACCGACAACATCCGTGAGATCGCCCGCTTCCTGTCCGGCGCGAACCCCGCCTGGCCGGAGAACGACGTCTTCGATCTGCTCAACCAGCATCTCAACCTGACCAAGGGCGAGGTCGTCGCACGGCTCCAGAAGAATTGGGCGACCGACGTCAAGGCTTCGGATGACCTGCTGGCGGAAGCCATGGTCATCGCCGATACGCTCTACGACGGTCTCGTGGCGCAGTTCCCGGATCGCTTCGGTACCGCGAACAATCGTCCGACGACCGGCGCCGCGGCATAGCGTCGCAGGCCATCCAATGATCCTGGATTCAGTTTCGCAAGTGCAGATCGCACCGGAGGCACGCCAAGGTGCCCCGGCGCCTCTGCCAATTGGTGTCCGCGCGCCGTCGTTCGATGGGCTGCTGGGTGTCGACGGCAAGCGCTACGGCCTGGCCGACTTTGACGAGCACCAGGTCGTCGTCATGGTCTTCACTTCCAATCGCTGTCCAACCGCCAAGGGGTATACGGACCGGCTCAACGCCCTGCAAGCGACGTACGGTCCGCGCGGCGTGCAGCTCGTACTGATCAACTCGAACGATCCGCATCTCTACCCCGACGAGAGCTACGCGCGGATGGTTAGCTTGTCGCGTGAGCTGGGCTACACGTTCCCGTACCTCCTCGATGAGGGACAAGGAGTTGCCCGTGCCTACGGGCCGCAACGCACGTTCCACGTCTTCGTACTGGATCGCGCGCGGGCTCTTCGTTACGAGGGTCGCTTCGATGACACTCGTGTCGCGACGAGCGTCTCGACGCACGACCTCGCCAACGCGCTGGACGACATGCTTGCCGACCGGCCGTTGAGGGTTTCCCAGACCAAGGCGTTTGGCTGCAGCTTGGACATCCTGTGACCACTGCCCGGCTGGCGCCTTCCGCGGTCCGACTTCCCGCTCGGGTGGGTGTGTGGGGCCTGGTAGCACTGGCCTGGGCAGCCATCGCCGTCGCCGACGCCACGGGTGTTGCTGGCGTCCTCCATCACCATGCGCTGATCGAGGGCGGCGTTCCAACTCCGATCGCCGTTGGGCTCTTTACGGCCGGCTGGATCGTCATGGTCGCGGCAATGATGATTCCGGCGAGTAGCTGGGCAATCATTCGCCATGCCGGCGCGCCCGGCTTCTTGGCCAGCTACCTCGTTCTGTGGACCCTGTTCGGCCTCTTCTGCTTCGCCGGCGACGGCGTCATCCACAGCCTGGTGGATACGACTCCGTGGCTCGCGGCAAACGCGTGGATCATTCC
This sequence comes from Chloroflexota bacterium, assembly GCA_040007635.1. GTDB lineage: Bacteria > Chloroflexota > Limnocylindria > Limnocylindrales > CSP1-4 > JALYGJ01. Next base: position 3,170 of record JBDTUR010000165.1, on the reverse strand, counting down.
GGCGCTAAGCCTGGCCGGCGCGGGTGTTTATCAGCTCCTGCCGGCCAAGCGCCACTTCATTGCGGCCTGCCTGATGACCGTCACCGAGCACGATCGCCGCAGCGCCATCCGCGCCGGTACCGCCCATGCGCTGGACTGCGTGGGTGGCTCGGGCCTGCTGATGCTGCTCATGTTCGCCGCGGGCTTCGCGAGCATCGGCTGGATGGTCGCGCTCGCGGCGCTGATGTTCTACGAGGTGCGCGGTGCCCACGCATCGACGGTGATCCGCGTCTCCGGCGTTCTGTTGATCTGGCTGGCCCTGCTCACGTCAATGAGCGGCGCCGTTCCCGGCTGGGCAGGCGCCTGACACCGGCGTAACACGGCGGCGCGGCTCAACCGTCAGCCCGGCATGACGCACGAAACCCCTCCGCCCGCCATGGGCTTTCCCGGAAGCCTGCCGACAACCACTTGGGCGCCTCCGCCCGTTGCGGCGGTCCCGTTCGTCCAGCACCCCACCGATCGGTTAGCGGCTCGCGCCATCGTCATCTCCCTGTTCGCGGGTGCTCTTGCCCAGCTGCTGCTTTTCAGCCAGCGGCCGGGGGTCAACTGGCCCATTTGGATTGCCGCCGTGATTGCGGCCGCGGTGATCACCCGCCGGCCGGCCTCGCGAATCGATCGCGCTGACATTTGGCTGCCGATCGGCGCGCTGACCTTCGCCGCATTCATCGCACTTCGGGACGACCCCGGCCTTTTCACGTTCGACCTGCTCGCCAGCAGCGCTCTGACCCTCGCCTCGGTCGTGGCCATTGGCGGACTGCCAGTCACGCGCAACACCTGGCTCACGATCGGCCGGCTGGGTGGCTCCGCGGTCCTCATGTTCTGGGTGGGCGCGGCTCGGATGTTGCACGGCTTCCGGCCGGTGCTCGCCGGGCTTCCCGCGTTTGGCGGCTCATCAACTTCGCGACTTGTCGCGCGCGGGTTGTTGATTGCACTGCCGCTCGTCATTGCGTTCGTGGCGCTCTTTGCCGCCGCGGACGCCGTTTTCCAGAACCTTTTGCGCAGCACCTTTGACTTCCGGCTCGACCTGTCTGAATGGGTAGGTCGATTCGTGTTCGGCTTGACAGCTGCATGGTTCCTTGGCGGCACCCTGGTCGCTGGCTGGCTAACGCGCGATCGCTTTCCAAACCGCGAGGTCGCTGGAACGGGGACCAATCGGCAACGTCCGCTCAGCTCCATCGAGGCGGTCACTGTGGTGGGCGTGCTCGACGTGCTGTTCGCGATCTTCGTGATCATCCAGGCCGCTTACCTATTCCCGGGCGGCGATCCGCTTTCAGCCAGCGGCCTGACCTATGCCGAATACGCTCGTCGCGGCTTCTTCGAGTTGGTCGTAGTTGCAGTGCTCTCGGGCGCGGTGATCCTGACCCTCGATTGGCTAGTTGATCGGGCCACGCTGTCCTTCAGGTTGGCAACCGCCGGTTTGGCCCTGATGACGGGCATCGTCCTGATCTCAGCGGCGGTCCGGCTGAACATCTACCAGCAGGTCTACGGCTGGACTGAGCTGCGTTTCTACGTTCTTGCTGCCATCGCCATGCTGGCATTCGGCGTGGTCGTAACCATCCTTGCCATCGCCACTCGTCGAGTTGGCGCGGTTCCCAAGCTCGTGCTTGCGGCTGGCCTTGTCATCGCGCTGGCGTGCAACGTGATCGGGCCGCAGGCTTTCGTGACAACGCATAACGTCGAGCGGGCAGCCAACCCGGCGCTCGTCCCCGCGGATGGCTTCACGGGCCTGGACACCGGCTACATCGCCGGGCTCAGCGCAGATGTGGTGCCATCGCTCGTGCAGTCGCTCGACCAGTTGCCGCCGGACGCGCGTGACCAAGTGGTCGTGCTTCTGCGCAGGACGGCTCATGCACTGCGCGCCGATGCGACTGGCGAGACCTGGCAATCGTGGAACCTGTCGCGCCAGAGGGCGCTGGACGCGCTTCTCGCCGCCGGCTTCTAGCTCAGGCGCGCTTGCGCGGAGGTCGAAAGAGGGAGGGCCACGACCGGCGCGTCGGCCGTCAGGCCGCCGCGAGCAGTGCCGGCCCGTCGAGCGAGAGTTGGTTGACAGTATGGCGGCCGTGATGCTTGACAGTCCAGCCTTTGTACCTGCTATCTTTGGACATACGATGTACACGATCAAACAGGCCGCGGCCAGGTCGGGTGTCCCGGTCCAGCTGCTCAGGGCATGGGAGCGGCGCTACGGCGTGGTCAAGCCAGGCCGTACTGATTCGGGCTACCGGCTCTACGACGAGGGGGCGATTGAGCGCCTGCGTGCCATGCGTCAGTTGATCGACGGTGGCTGGGCGCCGAGCACAGCCGCAGCGCGTATTCGTGAGCTTGACGATGCCGCGGTGGATGAACTCTTGGGTAGCGCGCGGCAGCTGGAGCGAGCTCGAGCCGGCGGAACCGTGGTGGGCGCGGCAGGGCTCATCGAGGCCTTCGTATCGGCCGCGGGCGAGCTCGACGAACCGGCATTGGAGCAGGTCCTCGACGACATCTTTGCGAGCGCATCATTCGAACAGGTCGTGTCCAACCTGCTGATGCCGGCGCTGACCGCACTCGGCGACGCGTGGCAGGCAGGTCGCGTTGACGTGGCCGCCGAGCATTTCGCTGCGGCTGCCGTGCAACGCCGTCTGGGGATGGCTTTCATGGCGGGCGGTCGTCCCGCTGACGGTCAGCAGGTGATCCTGGTTGGCCTGCCTCCCGGCGCGCATCATGATCTGGGCGCGCTGACCTTCGCCACTACGGCCCGGCGAGCGGGCCTCGATGTGCTCTATCTGGGCCCAGACCTGCCGCTCCAGGATTGGCTTGACGCTGTTGCTCGTACCTCAGCTGTCGCGGTCGTCATTGGCGCGGTCGTTGGGTCTGACGTGGATCCGGCGACGCGCGTCGCCAGGGCTATCCGCGCCGCCAATCAGCGCGTCGTCATTGCCTTTGGCGGGCGCGCCTCCGCGGCAGTCAAAGCTTCCGCCGCCGAGCCCGCGCTGATCCTGCCCGACGACGTGGTCGCCGCCGTTGAGGCCGTCCGGATGGCCATCCGTTCAGGACCGGACGCCCCGACCGCTAGCTGACCGGGCCGGTTTAGTCGGCCGCGTACTCCTCGCTGTGATCGCCGCGATCCTTGGCCATGGTTCGCTCAGCGAACCATG
>JBDTUR010000164.1:0-4599 GCA_040007635.1 Chloroflexota bacterium | reverse complement strand
CGGCGATCCGCTGACGCGATGCCGTATCATAGGCACCGACGTCCCGTTTGCAACAGACGTTTGAGCGCCCCGGTGCATATAGACAGGCCCACTGCAAGGTGGCACCCTGCACAGCCCGGAGCGGCGCGCTCCAGCGGCGGCCGGACAAACCGGTGTCACGAGACGTCACGGACGCTCCCTGCGGAGCGCCTGAGCCAGACGAGGGACCTTGGCAGGCGTGGAACTCCAGGTACGCGAAGCGCGGCTGACCGACATCGATCGGATCACTGGTCTGATCGAACGTGCCGATCCGCGATGGTCGCAGAGCCGGTTGGCCGACGCTGCTGATGTCCTGCGTCAAATGATCTACCTGCCAAATGGATCGTCGATCGTCGCCCTCGATGGCCGGATGGTCGTCGGGGTGACAGTCCTCGCGTTGCGACCGTCGGTCGCAGCAGCAGGCCTGGTGGGCAGCATCGATCTCCTCGCAGTTGAGCCCGGCCACGAGCTCGACGGCGTGATCGAGGCGCTGCTCGGCGAGACGATCCGCACCGCGCGCAACAAGGGCTGCGTGATGCTCGAGAGCGAGCTGCCCGAAGACGCCGCCCTTGTGTCGCGCTGGGAAGGGGCAGGTTTCAGCGAATCCGGTCCGCGATTGCGCTGCCCGCTGACGCGGGCCGCGGCGCTGACCTGGTAATCCGCCGCGAAGACGCGGCACCGCGCCGTAATGGGCGCGCCCAACAACACAGGAGAACTTTGTGAGTAAGAACGTCGCCGTCTTCGTAGACGTCGCGAACATCTTTTATGCCGCCAAGGCAGCCGGAGTCGACATCGACTACGTGACGCTGCTCAAGGCGGCCACCGCGGGGCGCGATTTCGTGCGCGCCTACGCGTACACCGGATTGGATCCGGAAAACGACAACCAGCGCCAGTTCCACTCATTCCTGGCGCGCAGCGGCTACAAGGTCATAAGCAAGGACATCCGCAAGTACGGCGACGGCCGCATGAAGGCGAACCTCGACATCGAGCTTGTCGTCGACATGATGAAGACCGCGCGCAACCTCGACATCGCCGTGGTGGTGTCGGGTGACGGTGACTTCGCGTCAGCCATTCGCGCCGTCCAGGAGATGGGCGTCCGCGTCGAGGTCATCAGCTTCCGCGGCAACACCTCGTCGGACCTGATCGATGCAGCGGACCTCTTCACCGACATTGCCCAGGTGGCACGCGTCGAGAAGGGCTCGGCGCGCAGCGGCCGCCGCGTGGCGGCTGAGGGCGACCTGTCGATGACCGAAGTGCCTGAGAAGGAAACAGAGGGTGCGCCGCGTCGCCGCCGCGGGCGAGCCGCAGAAGAGCGTCAGCGCGTCGCGGTCGCGGCGGTCGAAGTTGCCGCGCCGGCGGCCAACGTCGTTGCCCTGCCGGGCGAGCGCCTGTCGCGCAGCGCCGGCGAGGTTGACGCTGAGACTGATGTCGCCGCAGATGTCGCCGCAGATGTCGCCGCAGATGTCGCCGCAGATGTCGTCGGCGAGGCGCCGGACACCGCTGAAGGCGGCAATGATGAATTTGGTGCCGACGGCCAGAGACGGCGCCGGCGCCGTGGCGGTCGCGGTCGCGGTCGCGGTCGACGGTCCGACGAGGCCGGCCAGCCGCTCGAGGCGGTAACCGCCGGCGGCGGCGAGGAGGACGAGGAGTTCGACGAGCCGCAGCCAGCCAACTTGCCGCACCACACCTTCGGTTCCGTCTGGGACAGCCAGCTGGGCGTGCCCACCTCGGGCGCACCTGCCGTTGACATGCTGAGTGGCGGCGAGGCACTCGACGAAGAGGATCTCGAAGAGCCCGAAGTGCCCGAGTACCTGCTCGCCGAGCGTCGCCAGCGCGGCGGCCGGCCTACCGCCGGTCGCACGGGCGGTCGCCCAGTCCGCGTTCGATCGGCATACCAGGTCGCACTCGACCGCGAGCGTTTTGGTAGCCGTGGCGCACCGCAACCCGCTTTCGGCGGTGGCGGCCAGCGCAGCCCCAGTGGTGGTGGTGGCGGGGGTCGCGATCGTGGTCGCGGACGTCCGCAGCAGAGTGGCGGCCGGCCCATGCGTCCACCACGCATGGATGATCGGCAGGGCTACGCGGAAACTCGCTCTTCATCGAGCGAGCCGTGGTCCGAGGTTCCGCCCGAGCTCGAGGAGCTCTTGCGGGCCGAGCTATCGCGCAAGGCGCCGGTGGCGTCGATGAGTGAGCCTCGGCCGATGGCACCGACTGTCCCGTCGGAGCCGGTAGCGGAGGCCAAGCCAGTTCGTCGGACCCGGACAACCAGGGCCAAGTCGGCCGATGAGTCGGTAGTCATGGAAACGGCGGCGGAGTCGGAAGCCGCGCCGGTCAAGGCGACGCGGGCGCGGACAATCAAGGCCGCTGCGCCAAAGACCACGACGACGCGGACACGCAAGGCTGCGCCGCCCGATGGCGACGCTGAGGCCGCGCCCAAGAAGCCGGCCACGCGACGCAAGGCGGCCGCGCCGACCGATGCGCCCGCGGAGACGGCGCCTCAAGCGACGGAGGACTGAGCCGGGCCGCGTGGGCGTTTACCTGACGCGCGGCCAGACAACAGCTGTTGAGCTTGTTCGGCGCGCCGTCGAGACCGAGCGGCCGCCGCACGCTTTACTGCTGGTGGGGCCGACCGGCGTAGGCAAGACCACGCTCGCGTTGGACCTGGCTGCCGGGCTGCTGTGCCTGGCGGTCGATCCGGCCGCGCGGCCGTGCCGCGAATGCGCCGCGTGCCGGAAAGTCGCCCACGGCAATCACCCGGACCTGCACGTGTTGGCGCCTGAGGGTGCCGGGCAGCAGATACGGGTCGCCCAGATCCAGGGCCTCGCGTCCGACCTGGCGCTGCTGCCGCTCGAGGGTCGCTTCCGACTGGCGATCATCGAGACTGCCCACCGCATGAACGTCGACGCGCAGAACGCGATCCTCAAGACGCTCGAGGAGCCGCCGGCGAAGGTCGTACTGATCCTTTGTGCGGACGACTCGGCCGGTCTCTTGCCAACCGTCGTCAGCCGGTGTGCGCGGGCGCGGCTGGGTCCTGTCGGCGGGGCGCCGATCGCGCAACTCCTGAGCGAGCACGGCCTGGCCGATGCCGCGCGCGCGGCTTCGCTCGCGCGGCTGGCGGGCGGACGGCCCGGCGTTGCCCTCGCCCTCGCGGCGCAACCGGAAGCGTCCGTCGTCCAGTCGCGCCTGGCGGGCGAGCTGCTCGATCTATTGGGCGCGAATCGGAGACGGCGACTCGCGGCGCCAGCCGAGCTGCTGACGGACGCCGCGGAGCTCCTGCGCGTCACGGGCGGCCGCCCCCAAGAGGAAAGCAAGCCGCGTCGCGCCTCTGGTTCGGGCGCCGCCAAGATCAGCCCGGCCGAGCGACGCGCGGCCGCCGGTCAACTGCTCGCGGTGTGGCGCGATGTCGCGCGCGACCTGGCCGTGGCGACGCGCGGTGGCGTCAGGGAGCTGCGCGAACACGAGTTGCTCGACGAGTTGGCCGCGGCGGGCGCCGCCGTTGATCCAGTCTTGGCCGCACGATTCCTCGATCAGCTCGAGACGGTCAGTCGGGCCCTTGACGCCTACGCCAACCCCGAACTCGCCGTGGACGCCCTGCTCCTGGTCTGGCCCAGCACTCGCCGCGCGGCATGACCGAGCCGCTCCGAATGCAGAGGCTCGAAGCGACAGTGCGTGGTTACGTCCAGGGCGTGGGCTATCGCTGGTTCGTGGTGAAGCGCGCAACCCAGCTGGGTCTGACGGGTTGGACCGCGAACGAAAGCGACGGCACCGTGCGCGTAGTGGCCGAGGGCAGCCCGCCGGTACTGGACGAGTTGCTCCAGCTGCTGCATGAGGGTCCGGCCGGCGCCAACGTGGAGCGTGTCGATGCCGACCGCTTGCCGCCAGTCGGTGGCTTGCGCGGCTTCTCGATCCGCTCGGGCGGTCATAGCGGCGACTGATATCGTGCGGCCGATGGCACTTACTACCCAGGACAAGGCCGACGCACTGGCCAACGTGCCCTTCTTCGCGGGCATCAGCGCTGAGTCGATGGAGCGCCTGGCCGAAGTAAGTGGCGAACAGGAATTCGGAGCGGGTCAATTCATCGTCCGCCAGGGCCAGGTCGGGACCGGCCTGTACGTCATCCTGAGCGGCTCGGTCAAAGTGCTGCGCGGCTCAGATGAGCTGATCCGCCTACGCAAAGGTGACTTCTTCGGCGAGCTGTCCGTGATCGACCAGCAGCCACGCAACGCGAGCGTTGAGGCCGCCGAACCCACCGCAGTGCTGGCGCTGGCCTCGTGGGACCTGTTCGAACTCCTGGAGGGCGACCCGCAGCTGGCACTCAACCTGATCAAGGGCCTGGTGGCCCGCGTCCGCCTCGCTGTCGACGAGATCCATAGCTGATGGCATTGACCGCTCAGGAGCTGGTGGACATGCTCTCGAGCCTGACACTCTTCGCCGACCTGACGCGGCCCCAGCTCGAGCAGGTTGCCCACAAGATGACCGAGGAGTCCTTCCCGGTGGGCCAGCGCATCCTGCGCCAGGGCTTCACCGGTACTGGCTTCTACGTGATCCTCGACGGCGAGGTCGCGGTCAAGATCGACGGCGAGG
>JBDTUR010000163.1:0-4683 GCA_040007635.1 Chloroflexota bacterium | reverse complement strand
CGAGCGCTCGCTCGGTCGTCGATCACTCCCAGTCCCTCTCTGTGGAGCATGAGCCTTGTTGCACGCTTCGGCTGGTGTGACGGCTCGTCGCGCCAGCCTGTGACGGTGTCGGCATGGCGCTAATCATGGGGCAGGCGGGGTCGCGCGGCGAATCACGCGGTAGTACGGCGCGGATCAGCGGTCGGTGAACTCGTCCCATGAGCGTGGACCGGCAGCAACGCCTGTTTCGATTTGCTCCTCGCGTGCGGTCTCGAGCAACTCGTGCGCAACTTGCTCGGGCGCGATGGGGTTAACCGGCAGACCCGTGCCCAGCTCCAGCCCGGCGATCTCGCGCAGCCGTGGGTGAATCTCCCAGTGCCAGTGGTAGGTCTCGTCTACGCGTTCTCGCAACGGCGCGCTGTGCAGGATCAGGTTGTAAGCCGGTCCACCCAGGCTGGCGAGCAGCCGCAGGACGCTCTGAAGCGTTTCTGCCGCGCTGACGAGTTGCGCGTCGCTCGCGCTGCCGAAGTCTGCCGCGTGATGGCGCGGTACGACCCACAGCTCGAATGGTGAGCGCGACGCGTACGGCGCGAAGCAGACGCTCGCGGCGTCTTCGTAGACCAGCCGCGCACCATCGGCAACTTCATCGCGCACGAGGCGGCAGAACGGACACGAGCCTTCACGGATGACGTAGCGCGCGGCGCCTCCCAGCTCTTCGCCAATGCGGTGCGGGATCTGCGGCAAGTCGTAGAAGTCGAAGCAAAGGTGGTCGGAGAAAGCGCCCGCCTGGAGCCCGTAGTTCTGGACGACCTGGAGGTAGTCGGTCTTTTCCGCAATACGTGCGGCAGTCAGCACGTCGCGTGCCTGGGCGAGCAGGCCAAACGCGATCTGCGGCGAGGTGTCGGCAAACGACTCGTGATGGCCACGCGGCGCGACGATGGTCTGCCACGAGCCCGTGTCACCGACCATCCCCAGGTCCGGCTCGCGACCGCTAGGGCTGGCTTCGCGCGCTTCTCTCTCCGTCCCGGCAACGATGAAAGCGTCCGACTTGAGCATGCGTATCTGCACGTTGTCCCCGCCGGCGGCGAGGTCGCAGTTGGGACAGTCGTCGATCGTCTGGCCCTTGTGTTCGGCCGGGCGAAAGAAGCGCTGCCGCTCAAACTCGCGATCGACCACGACCGCCACCCACCAGCCGGTTATGGCGTCCTTGCGGAGTTCGAAGAGGCCGCGCGCCATGGGTGTGTCCCCCTAGCCAGCGGAGGCGGTCGGGAGCGCCGGGGAAGACGCTTCATCGAGCCGCGCGGCGAGGGCGATCGCGAATCGGTCCGCGGCGTTGGCGACGCTCGCGGTCGTTGGCGTCGAGTCCTCCGCTGGCCAGCCTGCCTCGCGCGCGATGCTGGTCACCTCGACCTCTGGCAGGCCGCATGGGTCAATGAGATCGAACCCGCGCAGGTCGGTGGTGATGTTGAGCGCGATGCCGTGATAACTCACGCCGCCCTCGACACGCAGGCCCAGTGCGCCCAGCTTGCGCGGAGCGGCGCTGTCCGGATCGCACCAGCAGCCGGGCAGCTTTTCGACCCGGCCCGATGCGACGCCGAACGCTGCGGCCGTGTCGATCATCGCCTGTTCGAGGGCACGCACGAGCGGCCGCAGCAGGATGCCGCGATCGGCCAGGCGCACGATGGGATAGCCCACGAGCTGGCCCGGGCCGTGGTAGGTGACCTCGCCGCCGCGCTCCACGCGGATGAGTTCAATGCCGCGCTCGTGCAGCTCAGCCGCAGTGGCGCGGACATGCTTCTCGTCCGATGTCCGGCCCAGGGTCAGCACGGGCTCGTGCTCAAGCAGCAGCAGCTGGTCGGGAATCTCATCGCGCCGACGGGCGGCAACAAGATCGTGCTGCTTCTGCCACGCCGCGCGATACGGGACGCGGCCCAGCCAGTGGACCTCTATTCCACCCGTTTGCCCCGCCATTGCCGCACGATAGCAGTACTGCAACGCGAGGCCGATGAGAGCTCGGGCGCTACATCCCCGAGTGAGCGCGCAGCATCCAGCGCTGCTTTTCGACACCGCGCAGGATCTCGATCAGCAGATCCTGGCTGGCCAGATCTGCATCGCCGACCTGACCGGCGCGCTCCCGAACGTGCAGCGCGAACGCGGTCGCCCTCTCGTCGAACAGCGCCATGATCTTGGAACCATCCAGCGAACCGGCGGGCAACGGGTCGAATGTACGCGCGGCGGCGACCTTCGCAGTGCGACCGTCGGGCGCGACGCCGCGCCTCTTCCAGACCGGCTGACCGCGCACCGATCGCACGGCGAGTTCACAACCTGCGCACAAGTCGCCGCGAGTCTCTTCGCCATGGAGCGGCGCAAGGACGCCGCGCGTACTCAAAGGAGCGATCACGCGATGCGTGGGTTTGGCTTTATCGGAGCGCTGGGTTTCCTGGTGCTGCTGTTCATTGCCGGGGCAATCGGCTTTGGCCTGGGCCAGAGCGCTGTTCCGGCCGCGGTGCCCGCCGCGGGTGCACCGGTCATGTACTACGGGCATGGGTTCTTCGGCTTTGGGATCGTCGGCTTCCTGCTGTTCCTGTTCCTGATCTTCGCCGTGATCGGGGTCTTCCGCCGCGCGGCGTGGGGCCATCGCGGCTGGGGTCACGGTCACGGCTACTACGGCCGTAACGCGGATATGGGCTCATGGGACAAGTCGAACTTCGACAAGTCCAGCTGGAACAAGTCCAGCTGGGGCAACCGGCCCGTGCCGCCCTTCGCCGACGAGATGCTGGGTCGCTGGCACCGTGAGGCGCACGGCGGAACACCGACTGATCCGGCCGACAAGAAAACCGACAACCAGCCCGACTCCCAGGGCTGACAATTCCCGGCGTGCCCAAGGTGCTGGTCGTCGACGACGCGCCCGAAATCGTGCGCATCGTGCGTGACTACCTTGAGCACGCCGGCTTCTCCGTTGTGACCGCGTCCAATGGCCTGGACGCGGTTCGTTTGGCGCGGACCGAGCGGCCCGACCTGATCGTGTTGGACCTGGGCCTGCCGGGTCGCGACGGGCTCGATGTGACGCGCGACCTGCGCCGCGAATCGAGCGTCCCGATCGTGATGCTCACGGCCCGCACCGACGAGGCTGACAAGCTCGTGGGGCTGGAGCTGGGCGCTGATGATTACGTGACTAAGCCGTTTTCCGCGAAGGAGCTCGTGGCGCGCGTTCGGGCGGTCTTGCGGCGTGCGCAGGCCGCGGCCACACCGGCCGATCTCGTTCGTGCGGGCGCGATTGAGATCGACGTGCCGCGCATGAGCGTGTCGGTTGGCGGCAGGCCAGTCCAGCCGGAGCTGACTGCAAGCGAGTTCGCGCTGCTGCTCGCGCTCGCCCGTCAACCCGGTCGCGTATTCACCCGCGCGCAACTGCTCGACGCGTTGCGCGGCGAAGCATTCGAGGCCTACGAGCGGGCCATCGACGCGCACGTCAAGAACATCCGCCGCAAGATCGAGCCTGACCCGCGCGAACCGCGTTATCTGCTGACGGTGTTCGGCGTTGGCTACCGCCTGGCTGAATCGGCGTGACCAGGCCCTGGGCGCCGCGGCCGCGCCGCCGTCCGCCGTGGTGGCCCGAAGGCGAGGAGTGGCCGCCGCGCGAGTGGCGCGGCGACGTGCGCCGGAGCGGACATTGGATAGGCGGTCCACGCCGCCGCGGCCCGCGGCCGTTCGGTTGCCTCTTCCTGCTCCTCATCCTGCTCGTCGCAGGATTGCTGACGTCCGCGGTTTGGGCGCTGGCAGCGTTCGCCGGGCTTGTGAGTGCGCCACCGGTCGTCCTCGCCGGCGGCCTCGTGGTGACGCTGGTCGTGTTTGTCGCGGCGGCTACGACCTTCGCCTCAATGCGTCGGATGACCGCGCCAATTGACGATCTGGCGGCTGCGGCCGACCGCATCGAGCAGGGTGATTACTCGGTCCGGGTCGAAGAGCGCGGCTCGAACTCGATGCAGGGCCTCGTGCGCGCCTTCAACGACATGAGCGCGCGGCTGGCTTCGCTCGACACTGGGCGACGCACATTCCTGGCCGACGTCGCCCATGAGCTGCGTACCCCGCTGACCGTTATCGAGGGCCAGCTCGAGGCGATCGAGGACGGTGTATACCCGGCCGACTCCGCCCACCTGGCGCCCATCCGCGATCAGATCCGGACGCTTGAGCAGTTGATCGATGACCTGCGCACGGTGGGTCTCGCCGAATCGGGCAGCCTGCCGCTCGACCGGTTGGCCACCGATATTGGCGCGCTCATTGATGACGTGGTGGCGGCCTTTGCACCCCAGGCGCGAACGGCCGAGGTGACGCTTACCGCCGACCACGCCGCGGGTTTGCCTGCCGCCAACATTGATCCCCAGCGCATTCGGCAGGTGCTGGGCAATCTGCTGTCCAACTCGTTGCGCAACACGCCAGCCGGTGGCCGTATAACGGTGAGCGCCTGCGCGACGCTGGATCAGCCCACCTTGACCGTCGAAGTGACAGATAGTGGTCGCGGCATCTCCGCCGATCTGCTGCCGCACGTCTTCGACCGCTTCGTCAAGGGCGACGGGTCGCCCGGTTCAGGATTGGGACTCGCGATCTGTCGCGACATCATCGGGGCGCACGGCGGCGACATCGCGATGGCATCAGAACCGTCCCGCGGCACGACCGTGACCTTCACGCTCCCGGCTGTAAACTCGG
>JBDTUR010000162.1:0-4719 GCA_040007635.1 Chloroflexota bacterium | reverse complement strand
GAGCGCCTGGCGCGGGCAATCCGCGCCCTGGTCCTGACGCTGGGCGTCAACCACATCGTGATCGGCGGCGGGGTTGCCGCGGCCGGCGAGTCGCTGTTGGGCCCTGTGCTCGCAGCGATCGACGCCGAACGTGCCGCTTCCCCGTTGGTCGATGCGGCCTTCCGCGAGGCAAACGTGGAGCTGCTGCCGCCGCAGGCCGAGGCGGGGGCTCGGGGCGCGGCACAGGTCGCGCGTGAGCGCGTCAGCGTCCAGCAGCAAAAGGGGGTGGCCAACCGATAGACAACAAGGAGGATGGCTATAGACAATGCGCAAGCTCGCGCAAGCAGCAACTGAAACTCAACTCGAGGAGGAGTAGTTAATGGCAAAGAGAAACTGGTGGCTTACGGCGGTCGTGATCGCCGTGGTCGCCGCATGCGGCGGTACGACGGCCTCGCCGTCGCCCGCGCCGTCGAACCCGAGTGCGTCCGGCACGCCCAGCGCAACGGCCACGGCCGGCGCGACTGAAGCGCCCGCAGCGGCGGTGCCGACCGTTCCCACGGGCTATACCGAGCTCGATGCCGCGCTGGGGGCCGACAAGCCCTACGCCGGCAAGAAAGTCGGCATCCAGACGCAGTGGATCTCCGGCGAGGGTGCCAACTTCACGGCCGCGTTCGCCGATTTCGCTGCCGCGACTGGCATCGTGATCACCAACGAGGGCATCGGCGCGAACCACGAGCAGCTGCTGAAGACCCGCCTCGAGGGCAACTCGCCGCCGGATCTGGCCATGTTGGCCCAGCCATCGGCGGTCGTCTCCTACGGCCAGGATGGCAAGCTTCTTGACATTGCTTCGTTCATGGACCCAACGAAGGTCAATGGCGATTTTTCCAAGACGATTGGCTTCCTCACCGATGGCAGCCACATCTGGGGCGTCCCGTACAAGGTCGACGTCAAGTCGACTGTCTGGTATCCCATCAAGGCCTTTGAGGCCAAGGGTTATCAGGTCCCCACGACTTACCAGGAGTTGCTCGATCTCTCCGACCAGATCGTTACGGATGGCAGCCATCCGTGGTGCCTGGCCATCGAGAGCGGTGGAGCTACCGGCTGGATCGCTACCGACTGGCTCGAGGACGCGGTCCTTCGAACCGCCGGGATCGACGCCTATCAGCGCTGGATCACCGGCGACCTGAAGTTCAATTCGCCCGAGATCAAGACGGCCATGGACGACATCGCCAAGGTCTTCTTCGGCAACGGGTACGTGGATGGTGGTACGACCGCCATCACCGGCACCGACTTCCGCACGGCCATGGACCCGATGTTCACTGACTTCACCAATCCAGGTTGCTGGATGCAGAAGCAGGCAACGTGGTTCGGACCCGACTTCTTCCCCGATGCCCGGAACAATCCAGGCACGCCTTCCCAGTACAAGGTGGGCACGGACGTAGGCATCTTCTACTTCCCGCCCATCGATGCAGCGCAGGGGAAACCAGTCCTCGGCGCCGGTGACACCCTGTTGGTGCCGGTTCCGGCCAACGGCGGCGAGGTTCGCCCCGAAGTCAAGGCAGTGGCCGAATTCCTCTCGCTGCCGGAAGGCACCGAGAACTGGATCAGGGCAGGAAGCGCCATCTCCGCCAACGAGAAGACGCCTGCCGAGTGGTACGCCGGGGCCTACAAGTTGAAGGTCGCCAACGACATGTTGACCAACGCCACTTCGTTCGGCTTCGATGCCTCCGACCTGATGCCGACTGTCGTCGGCTCCGGCAGCGAGTGGGAGCTTCTCACCCAGTGGATCAACGGGGGTGGCACAAGTCCCACCACCGAAGATGTACTGAGCCAAATCGACGCAAGCTGGCCGACTACTCCGTAGCGGCCTAACACTATCGCCGGGGCGCTCCCGCTCAACTGCGGGGCGCCCCGGCGTTCGATAATCTGCAGATCAAGGATCAGGAGAGAGCGCAGATGGCAAGTCAGGCAGGTGCCAGGTCGATGTCGGCTATGACTCGACGATTGGTCGTGCCGCTTGGTCTTATCGGCGCGATCGCAATCATTGTCATCGGCGGTGCGTTCCTCGCCGACCGGGAGGGTGCACCCAAGCTTCTCGCCATCATCTACGACCTCATTGGCAGCCACGATCGAGCCGACGAGCTGCGCCAAGGCATCGGCGACACAACGCTGGCGAAGCTACTGCTTGGCGGCGTCGCGCTGTTGGTCGGAGTGGGCGGCGTCTGGTTGTTCTACATCACCGCAAGCGCGTTCGTCGGAATGATGAAGCCCAACCGGCAGGCTCGGATCATTCCCTGGGTGTTCGTCCTTCCCGCGGTCGCCCTCTTGGTTGTCTTCCTCGTCTACCCGACGGTGGCGACCATCATCACCAGCTTGACGGTGGATGGCGGGTTCGCCGCCAACTACGGCGCGATGTTTTCGGGGCCAATGATCGCGGTCTTTCGCAACAACCTCATTTGGCTTGTCGTGGCCACAGGCGGGAGCGTCTTTCTAGGCCTCATCATCGCGGGCCTCTTCGATCGCGTCCGGCGCGAGGCGTTGGCCAAAACGTTCGTCTTCCTGCCACTGGCCATATCGCTCGTTGGGGCGTCGGTTATCTGGCGGTTCGTGTACGTGTGGCGGCCGCCCAGTCAGCCGCAGTATGGACTGCTCAACGCGGTCTGGACGGGCGTCGGCTTCGATCCAATCAACTGGATCGCCACGCCACCCATTAACACCTACCTGCTGATCCTGATCATGATCTGGCTTCAGACGGGATTCGCGATGGTCGTGCTGTCGGCTGCCATCAAAGGTGTGTCAATAGAAGTGATCGAGGCGGCGCGGCTTGACGGCGCGAGCGAGCGGCAACTCTTTTTCCGCGTCATCGTCCCCATAATCAAAGGCTCGATCATTACCGTGGCAACGACGATCGCGATAGCCGTGCTGAAGATCTTCGACATCGTCTACGTAACCACGCAAGGCCGTTACGACACGGACGTGGTCGCCAATCGCATGTTCCTGGAGATGTTCGTGTTCTTCCGCGACGGTCGGGCTGCTGCCCTGGCGGTCGTGCTTTTCATTGCCGTCCTGCCAGTCATGTTCCTCAATCTGCGCAATCTCCGCACCCAGGGGATCGGCCAATGACTGCGCGTCCCATCGCGGCCCCGCCATTGAAGCCACGAGTCCGCTGGCGGCCGGCACTGCTGCGCAGCGCGCCGCTCAAGGCAGCCGTAATTCTGATCTGTGTGCTCTGGTCACTGCCCACGATGGGCCTTCTCGTGAGCTCGTTGCGCAGACCGGAGGACATCACCCAGACCGGCTGGTGGACGGCGCTACTCAATCCACTGGGCTCGGACTGGACCTTGAACAACTACGCCACGGTCTTCGGCAGTGAAGGCCTCGGCACTGCCTTCCTGAACAGCCTCATCGTGACCATCCCCAGCACCATCATCCCGATCACGATGGCAGCGTTCGCGGCATACGCATTCGCCTGGATCAAGTTCCCTGGGCGCGGGATCCTCTTCACGATTGTCATCGGCCTGCTGGTCGTTCCCATACAGATGTCGCTTATCCCAATCCTCCGCCTCTATGCCGGCTTGCAGCTCAACGGGACGTTCCTGGGCATCTGGCTGGCACACACCGCGTTCGGCCTGCCACTCGCGATTTTCCTGCTGTACAACTTCATCTCCCAGCTTCCGAAGGATCTATTCGAATCCGCCGCAATCGACGGTGCGACGCACTTCCAGGTCTTCATGAAGATCGTCCTGCCGCTGTCGGTTCCGGCCCTGGGAGCGTTCGCGATCTTCCAGTTCCTGTGGGTCTGGAATGACCTGCTCGTGGCGCTCGTGTTTCTTGGGGTAGGCCCCGATGTCCGCCTCATGCCTACGGCTCTCAGCGTGCTCGTCGGTAGTCGTGGCGAGGCCTGGCACGTGCTCACCGCCGGCGCCTTCGTAACGATGCTGGTGCCGTTGGCCGTGTTCCTGCTTCTGCAGCGCGCCTTCGTTCGAGGGATCCTGGCCGGCTCCGTCAAGTCATGACCGCGGAGCGACTTATGGTCGCTTTCGCCGGAACTTCGCTACCTGAAGATATGCGCAGCGCGCTCGGTGCCGACGCGTACGCCGGGGTGACGCTCTTCCGTCACTGGAACGTCGCGTCCGTTGGGCAGCTGCGCGAGTTGACCGGCGCTCTTCAGGCCGCCGCGCGCACAGGCCCACTGCTCATCGCCACCGACCAGGAAGGCGGTCAACTCAACGCGCTGGGCGAGGGACCGACGCCGTTTGCCGGCGCCATGGCCCTGGGCGCGGTCGCGGACGAGGACCTGGCGGAGCGCGTTGCCGCGGCGACCGGGCGCGAGTTGCGCGCGCTGGGCGTGAATGTCGACTACGCGCCGGTGTGCGATCTCGCGACTAATCCGGCCAATCCGGCGCTGGGCATTCGCTGCTTTGGCGACGACGCGCAGGCCGTGGGCCGCCTCGCGGCGGCAACGGTGCGCGGTCTGCAGAGCGAGGGCGTGGCGGCAACGGTCAAGCACTTTCCAGGACTGGGCGACGCACCGGTCGACACACATCACGAACTGGCGGTCGTGAGCACCAGTCGCGACGTACTGGAGTCGCGCGAACTTGTGCCGTTCCGCGCCGCGATAGCTGCCGGCGCGCGCTTGGCCATGGCCGGCCACATCGCGGTGCCGGCACTGACCGGATCGGCCGCTGTACCGGCGAGCCTGTCACCGGCCGCACTCCGGGACGTGCTCCGCGACGAGCT
>JBDTUR010000161.1:0-4757 GCA_040007635.1 Chloroflexota bacterium | reverse complement strand
ACGGCATCTTCGGCGGCCTGCTCATCCTCGAGACGCTGCTCGTGCTGGTCCTCGCACCGGCCTTCACGACCGGCGCGATCTCGCTCGAGCGCGAGAAGCAGACGCTCGACCTGCTTGTCACTACTCCGCTCTCAACGCTTGGAATGGTTATCGGCAAGCTGTTCAGCGCGCTGGTCTACGTCTTTTTGTTGATCATCGCCTCGATCCCCCTGGCGAGCCTCGTCTTTGTCTTTGGCGCCGTGGGCCCCGACGATCTCGTGCGCGCGTACCTGTTCCTGTTCGCGCTTGCCTTTGGCATGGGCGCGCTCGGGCTGTTCGTCTCCGCTCTCGTGCGGCGCACCCAAACGGCGACTGTGTTCACGTTCGTGCTGGTGCTGGTGCTGTCGATCGGTACCGCGGCGGCGCATCAGTTCTGGCAGGTAGCGGCACGCTCGACGAGTCAATCGAGCGGCCTGTTGCTGACGTCGCGCTCCGGCCGCGCGCCTGAGGCACTGCTCTGGCTCAACCCCTTCGTAGCCGACCTCGACATGGTCTGCGCCACGGCGCCTGATACCTATCACCTCTCGTGTGAGTACGTGAGCAGCGTCACCGGCCGGCCGTACTTCGGGTCGCCGACCAACACCCAGACATTCCCGCCCATCTTCAGGGGCGGCCCGGTCACCCAGCCCGCCCCTGCGCCGAACGTGCCAAATTCGGGCGGAATTGTCGTCAACGGCGTCGGCGTCGCCCAGCCGGTCGCCGTCGACTGCCCGCCCCGCGACCTTTGCGTCGGCACGGGTGTCGTGCCGGGCACGGGTGAGGACGCGAGCCAGGCGCTGTCCTTTGGCTTCCCGCGCGACACTTTCTGGCCGAAGAGCGCGACCGCGTTCGTCGTCCTGGGCATCGTGCTCACGTTACTCGCCGCGCAACTTGTTTCGCCCACGCGGCGTCTACGTTTCTCGCGCCCCAAGTTCAGGCGCCCGTCGCCGCCCAAGACCATCGAACCAGGCGAGCCCGTCGCCGTGGAGAACGCGTCATGAGTCTTGACCCGCAACTGCTCGACATCCGCCGATCGCTCGGCCGTTTCCGCCGCCGCGTGTGGCTGCGCCGCATCGTCCGCGACGGCACGATCATCTTGGCCGCGGTCGTCGTCACTGAGCTCATCCTCGCGGTCATCGCTCGGGTCATGCCGTTCCAGTGGCACGCCATCTCGTCGGTCGCGGTCATCGCCCTGGGTGTCGTGGCGCTGCTGATCGACGCGATCCGCGTCCGGCCCACTCTGGCGGAGGCGGCATTGGCGGTCGACTCGGAAGATGGCCTGGCCGACCGGGTCTCCACTGCCCTATCGCTGGCGACCTCGTCGCCCGACCTGGCCTCTGACGCGCCCCTGACCGATGATGGCACCGATTCGGAGCCGACCACTTATGCGCGCATGGTCCGCCTGCAACGGCGCGACGCACTGGCTTATCTCCACTCGGCCGACCCGCGCGGCCTGCGCATCCCGCTGCCGCGCAAGCAGAGCGCGACGTCAGTGTTTGCCGCGCTGTTGCTCGTGCCGGCGCTGCTGCTGCCGAACATCCAGAACGACGTCCTCAACCAGCGTGAGCACCAGCGCCAGGCAGCTGAGAACCAGGCGCAGCGGCTCGACGAGACGGCCGATCGGCTCAACGAAGGCCGCACGGCGCCAGATCCGCGCGTGGACATCGCACAGGAGCTGCGCGACCTCGCCCAGCAGCTGCGCGACCACCCGGAGGACCTTCAGGCGAACTTGGCGCGGCTCGGCTCGCTCGAGGACGCGCTGCGGTCGCGCATCGATCCCGCCAACGAACAGCGTGCAGCGGCAGTCACGTCGCTGTCGCGCTCCCTCAGCCGCTCTGCAACCGGCAGCGACAGCAACCCGCAGGGCAACCCGCAACAGACCCAGCAGGACCTCAAGGACCTCGCCAACCGGCTGCCCCAGATGACCGATCAGCAGCGCCAGGACATGGCGCGCGAGCTTTCGCAACAGGACTCGACGGCGCGGCAGGCCGGTGGCGACGCGCAGACTGCCCTCGCCGACGCGGTCCGCGCCATCCAGAGCGGCGACAGCCAGGCCGCGACCGACGCGCTCAATCGACTTGGCGATGCGCTGGAGCGCGGGCAGCAGCAGGTTGACGTGAACCGCGACATCGCGCGCGCGGCGTCCGATCTCCAGCAGGCGCGACGCGACCTGGCCAACGCCGGCCAGCAAGGACAGCAAGGCCAAGGCCAGGGTCAGGGCCAGGGTCAGCAGCCCGGACAGAGTCCCGGCCAGGGTCAGGGCCAGGGTCAGCAGCCCGGACAGAGTCCCGGCCAGGGTCAGGGCCAGGGCCAGCAGCCCGGACAGAGTCCCGGCCAGGGTCAGGGCCAAGGCCAGGGTCAAGGGCAAGGGCAAGGCCAGGGCCAGGGCCAGGGCCAGGGCCAAGGCCAGGGCCAGGGCCAGGGCCAGGGCCAGGGCCAGGGTCAAGGCCAGGGCCAGGGCTCACTCGGCGGTGGGGGTTCGAATGCCCGCTACCTGGGCAGCGGCAACGGCGGTCAGTCGGGCTTCCGTGGCCCCACCAGCGGCAACCGCCAGTTCGGCACGGGCGACCTCGATAGCGTCTATGCCGACTTCAATCGCCTGGGGCTGCCCGGTGATCCGTCGTACATCCCAGGTACCGGTGGCGACGGCCAGATCCAGCAGGGCCAGGGCCAGGGCCAGGGCACCGACAACCAGTCGGAGGTTCCGTACACCAGCGTCTTCCAGGACTTCTACGACTTTGCGATCACCAGCCTGGATCGGTCGTACGTCCCGCTCGACGTCAAGGACTACGTCCGCGACTACTTCAGCTCGCTCAACCCCGGCTCGGGGCAGTAGGAGGCCGTCAGATGGCGCAGTCGACGCTCGAAGCCAAGCCGGCCGAGCTATCCGTAGAGAAGTTCGCCGATCGGGCCCGAGCCATCGAGTCGGAGATCAAGTCGGTGATCGTGGGCCAGGACGATCTCGTCCGCCAAACATTGATCTGCCTGGTCGCCAACGGCCACGCCCTTCTCGAGGGAGTGCCGGGCCTGGGCAAGACGATGCTCGTCAAGACCGTCGCGGACGTCATCGACTGCTCGTTCAACCGCATCCAGTTCACACCTGACCTGATGCCCGCGGACATCGTCGGCACCAACATCCTGGTCGAGGAGGGCGGCCAGCGCCAGTTCCGGTTCCAGCCGGGTCCCGTGTTCGCCAACCTGCTGCTGGCCGACGAGATCAACCGCGCGACGCCCAAGACGCAGAGCGCCCTGCTGGAGGCGATGCAGGAACAGCAGGTGTCGGTCGCGCGCGAAAGGCACAAGCTCGAACCGCCGTTCTTCGTCCTCGCGACGCAGAACCCGCTCGAGATGGAGGGCACCTACCCGCTGCCTGAAGCGCAGCTCGACCGCTTCCTCTTCAAGCTCTGGGTGCCCTTCCCTTCCGAAGAGGACCTGGTCGAGATCATGGAGCGAACGACGGGCACCAAGACACCCACTGCAGGCAAGGCCGCCAACGCGGCGGAGGTAGTCGAGATGCAGCGCCTGGCGCGGAGCGTCCCGATTGCGCCGCATGTGACCGCGTACGCGGTGAGCGTCCTGGCGGCCACTCATCCAGACTCGCCGCGCGCGCCCGAGCTCGTCAAGTCGTACGTTCGCTACGGCGGGTCGCCTCGTGGCGCTCAGGCGCTTGTCCTCGCGGGCAAGATCCACGCCCTGCTCGAGGGCCGCTACAACGTCGCCACTGACGACATCCGCGCGGTCGCTTTGCCCGCCCTGCGCCACCGCGTGATCCGCAACTTCGAGGGAGAGGCCGAGGGCATCACCAGCGACGCGATCGTGCGCGCGGTGCTCGACGCCGTTCCGCCGCCCAGCGTCGACTAACCATGGCGCGGGCCAGCATTCATACCGGGGCCGCGGGACGACCGGCCTTCGTGCCGGCCATATCGTCAAGGGGCGGTATTAGCGCACGTGGACCGCGTCTGCGTACGGAATTCGTGCACAGTTTTGCCACTGCAAGCTCAGATCGGCCCAGATCGCGACCCTTAAGTCCGTCGGTGACGGTATGGCTGACATCTGGACCGCGCCGCCGATGAAGCGCGACCTGCTGCCGTCGGCCGTTGATCCCACGGTCTTCGACGAGGCCTTTCTGCGCCAGCTCGAGCGGCTGATGCTGGTCACGCGCAAGGCCGTTCGTGGCGGGATGAAGGGCGTCCGGCGCAGCGTCAAGCGCGGCCAGAGTGTCGAGTTCACCGACTACCGCAACTACACCCTGGGCGACGACCTGCGCGCGCTCGACTGGAACCTGTATGCGCGGCTCGAGAAGCTCTTCATCAAGCTCTTCATCGAGGAAGAGGACGTCAACGTGCACGTCCTGGTCGATGCGTCCGCCTCGATGGAGGGCGGCGCGCCGGACAAATTGGTCTTCGCGAAGCGCGCCGCTGCTGCGCTGGCCTATGTTGGGCTCGCGTCCTACGACCGCGTCAGCATGGCCGTACTGCAGGGTCGCGTCGCGCGCCGCTTCCCCAGCGTCCGCGGCACGGGGCGCGTCTTCCAGGTGCTGGCCGATCTGTCGGGCGTGCAGCCCGCGCCAGGCCCAACGGACCTCGTCTCAGCCTGCCGCCACTACGCGGCGCAGATCACGCAGCGTGGCCCTTTGCTGCTGATCAGCGATCTGTTCGACGCGAACGTGGAGCGCGCGATCAGTGAGCTTGCCGGCACGCGCTGCGACGTCGCGATCCTGCACACGCTCTCGACCGATG
>JBDTUR010000160.1:0-4769 GCA_040007635.1 Chloroflexota bacterium | reverse complement strand
CGTTCCTGCACGTGCGCTTCAACGCGCCGGACGCAACGATCCTGCCGCCCAACGTTCCGTCGCGCCAGGCGTATGACCTGCTCGCGAACGAATTCGGCGAGGGCGAGTTCGCGCCGCTCATCCTCGCGGTCAAGACGAACGGCTCGGTGACCGACCCGGCAAATGTCGGCTTGCTGTACGACTACTCGCGCGAGCTCGCCGCCGACCCGCGGGTGAGCCGCGTCGAGGGCATGGTCAACGTCGACCCGCGCCTGTCGCGCGACCAATACCAACTCATTTACGGCGCACCGAGTGGACCCGCGGACCGATTTGTGAGAGACGTGCTCGCGCGCACGACGAGCGGCGACCTCGCGGCGTTCACCGTCTACACCCCATACGGCCCAAACCAGCCGGAGGCCCTGCAACTGGTTGCGGACTTGCGAAACCCCAACTCGAGCCTCGCGCCGCCGCAGGGCGTCAGCGTGCTGGTGGGCGGCGGCGCAGCCGAGGTACGCGATGTGGTCGACCGGGTCGCTGCCGACTTCCCCAGATCAGCCGCGTTCATCCTCGTGGCGACCTACCTCGTGCTGTTCGTGCTGCTGCGCTCGGTCGTGCTGCCGCTCAAGGCGATCGTGGTCAACGCGCTTTCGCTCACCGCCAGCTTTGGCGCGCTCGTGTGGATCTTCCAGGACGGCAATCTGTCGGCGCTGCTCGGCTTTCAGCCGCTGGGCTTCGTCGAAACGACCTTGCCCGTGATCCTGTTCTGCGTCCTTTTCGGGCTCTCGATGGACTACGAAGTGTTCATGCTGTCGCGCATGAAGGAGGTCTACGACCGGACCGGCGACAACCGCGAGGCCGTGGCGCGCGGCATGGAGCGCAGCGGCCGGATCGTCACGTCCGCGGCGATGATCGTGGTCGTGGTCGCTGGCTCCTTCGCGTTCGCCGACATCGTGCTGATCAAGGCCCTGGGCCTGGGTGTTGCCATTGCCGTGGCGCTCGATGCAACACTGGTGCGAGCGCTGCTCGTCCCGTCGGCCATGCGCCTGCTCGGCAACGTCAACTGGTGGATGCCCGCCCGACTCAAGCGACTGCTGCCGCCCCTGGCAGCGTTGCTGCTGATAGGCCCGCTGGTGCTGGGCTGCGACTCGTCGGGTCGGTTGCTCTCCAACCCGCCGGCTCAGCATCCGACCATCCCCCCGGCTTCAGCGACGCCGGTACTGCCGACCGACCCCCAACCGCTGGTCTTCCCGCGCGACGAAGCTGCCCACGACCGACTGACCGAGTGGTGGTACTACACCGGCCACCTGCAGACCAACGCCAACGGCGGACCGATCCGCGACTACGGCTTCGAATTCGTCATCTTCCGGGCGGAACGCGGCAACTTCCCTGTCTCCTGGGCGTCGCACCTGGCCCTGACCGATGAGTCGGGCAATTCGTTCGCCTACGAGCAGCGCTCACAGATCGGGCCGCAGGTCGATGTGTCCAGTGGCGACGGCTTCGATCTCCGGCTTCACGGCTCAAACGATGCTGGCCTGATCGACGCCACCGCCCAGCCGTGGGAGATGGCCGGGTCGGCCGGCAGCGATGGTTTGGATGCCGCGGCGCGCAACTTCGGGATCTCGTTGCTTCTGACAGATACGAGGAGCGCGCCGGTTCTGCACAACACGATTGGCTGGATCGACTTCGGCGACGCCGGCTCGTCCTACTACTACTCGCGCCCGCGGATGACGGCGAGCGGTACCCTGACGGTGAACGGCCAATCGAGCGAGGTCAGCGGCGAGGCATGGTTCGACCACCAGTGGGGTGACTTCATCGCGGTCGGCGGCGGCGGCTGGGATTGGTTCGCGGTGAACCTCGACGACGGCACCGACTTGACGCTTTCGCTCGTTCGCGACGGGGACGGGAACTACCCGCTTATTTACGGCACGCTCGTCGCGCCGGATGGGAGCGTCCAGCACCTCGATCGCGACGCGTTCACAGTCACGTCGCTCGACACATGGACCAGCCCCAGCACGGGCGCGACGTACCCGGCGCACTGGCAGATCGACATCCCTGCGGAACAGCTTCAGATCGAGCTGACGTCCACGGTCGCGGACCAGGAGCTGGACACGCGCCCAACCACCGGCGTCATCTACTGGGAAGGGTCGCAATTCGTCGACGCGACCCGGGCAGGTGCCCCGGTGCTGGGCAAGGCCTACGTCGAGCTCACGGGCTACGGCCCCTGAGGTCTAGCGGGAGGGTCGGTCCGCGCCTGTGACCGCGGTGCCGGCCATACCGTCACCAGTGTTGTCAACGAGCCCTCAGGGCACCGACCAGCCTGTACTTCGGCACGCACGTGTCAGCTCTCGCGCTCATGACAGCGATCGTCATTGCGCCCACTACCCTGCTTGACGCTGCCATTCGGCCCTGCTGCTGCTTCGGTGACGGTACGGCTGACATGAGTGATCTAGGCGGTCCGCTGCCACCAAAAATGGTCGGGCTTCAGCCGGTGACGAGCTCGCCGCCGTCCACGCCCAGGACGTTGCCGGTCAGCCAGTGGGTGCCTTCGCCAGAGAACGCGACGATCGCTGAGGCGACGTCGTCAACGGACGCGAGGCGCCCCATGGGGTTGCGCCGTAGCGCGTGATCGATCAGATCCTGCGCCTCCGGTAGCTGCATCAGCGCCGGGGTCTTGGTGACGCCGGCCCTGATGGCGTTCACCGTCACGCCGCTGTGCAACTTGGCGAACTCCATCGCCAGCTGGCGGCAATTTGACTCCAGGGCACTCTTGGCGGCACTCACCGCGCCGTACGACGGGATGACGCGCGAGGAACCTTCAGAGGTCATCGCATAGATCTTTGAGCCGTCGCTCAACAGCCCGGCGCGCCACACGCCCTGCGCCCAGTAGACGAGCGAGTTGGCCATGACGTCGAGCGTCATCTCCATGTTCTTGCGCGTGATGCCGGATTCGGCGTCAGGCGTCAGGTAAGGCTTCAGGGTGCCGAACGCGAGCGAGTGCAGCATTACCCGGACGTAACCGTTCGGGCCGACCGCCGGCTTCAGCTCGGCCAGCACCTTGGCCCGGTTCTCGTCATCGGCGGCGTTGCCGTTGAAGAAGAGCGCCCTGCGGCCGTGAGCCGCGATTGCAGACTTGATCTCTTCGACGTGCGCCATACCCTGGCGGCGATCGAGGTGGACGCCACAGATGTCGTACCCGGCCCGGGCAAGGGCAATCGCGGTCGCCTCACCGAAGCCGCTGCTCGCGCCAAGGATGAGCGCCCACGGCTGACGTGAATCGGTGCTGGGCATCGGTCGGGACAATATCATCCGCCGGTGGCTGCGCCGATGACCCTGCTGCTAGTTCACGCCCACCCCGACGACGAGTCGATCGGCACGGGCGGCGTCATGGCGCGTTATGCGGCGCAGGGTGCGCGCGTCGTTTGCGTCACCTGCACCGGTGGCGAGCACGGTGAGATCGTCGTCAAGGACATGGACACGCCGGAGAACCACGCGCGGCTGGGCGAGATCCGCGCGGTGGAGCTGCACAATGCGCTGGCCGCGCTGAACCCAGCCGTTGAGTCGCGCCAGCTGGGTTACACCGACAGCGGCATGATGGGCACCCCGGAGAACGACCTGCCGGGCACGTTCTGGCAGGCCAGCGTCGATGACGCAACCCAACGCCTGCTCAAGATCGTGCGCGAGGTCAAGCCGCAGGTGATCGTCGGCTACAACGACTTCGGCGGCTACGGCCACCCCGATCACATTCGCGCCGGGTTGATCGCCAAGGCCGCGTTCGAAGCGACGGCGGCCGACGCTGACAAGCCGCTGAAGCTGTACGAGACCGCCGGAGGCAGTCGCCGCCGCGAAGAGGTGCAGAAGCGAGCCGAGGAGCGGGGCGTCAAGTCATGGTGGAGCGGCACTGAAGAGGAGACCGCAGGGCAGAAGGTGGAGCGCGAGGCCTTCCTGAAGAAGATGGCCGACGCCCAGGGTCCGGTGACCACCACCATCGACATCAGCCAGTGGATCCCCAACAAGATCGCCGCGCTGCGCGCGCATGTGAGCCAGTTGCCGACGGACGGATTCTTCCTCGCTCTGACCCAGGATGACTGGCGCGAGCTCATGCCGACCGAGGAGTTCACGCTCAAGGTGTCGCGCACGGGCGTGCGCATCCCCGAAGACGACTTGTTCGCGGGCGTGCGCGCCTAGGGCGAGTAATCACGAAGGGACTGGCGGGCCCGACCGGATTCGAACCGGCGATCTCCAGCGTGACAGGCTGGCATGTTTGGCCGCTACACCACGGGCCCGGGCAGCGGTCGGTGAGCATACCAGCCTTGGGCTGAGATCCGGCCCTGCGCACCTATACTCGGGCCCCCATGAGTGACCGATTGATCGATCTTCGCTCCGACACCGTCACCCAGCCCAGCCCCGAGATGCGCCGCTCAATGGTTGAAGCACCGCTCGGCGATGACGTCTTTGGCGACGACCCAACAGTGATCGCCCTCGAAGAGCGCGCCGCGGAGATCACCGGCAAGGAGGCCGCGCTCTTCGTCGCGAGCGGCACGATGGGTAACCTCGTGTCGATCATGGCTCAGGTGCCGCGCGGCGGTGAGCTCATCGCCGGTAATGGCGCGCACTCATTCGCCCACGAGGCCGCCAATTACGCGGTCGTCGTCGGCGCGTCCATGAAGCTGCTGCCGTGGGACGACCGCGGGATGCTGAACCTCGACGACATCCGCCGGGCCTGGCGCAACCCCAGGGACGTCCACGAACCCCTGACGAGCCTCGTCATGCTCGAGAACACCCATTCCGAC
>JBDTUR010000159.1:0-4786 GCA_040007635.1 Chloroflexota bacterium | reverse complement strand
AAGGGGCGATCAAGTACTTCCTGCTCGGCTCGTTCTCGAGCGCGATCTTCCTGTTCGGGCTCGTGCTGACGTTCGGCTACACCGGAACCACCAACATCCGCGAGGTCGCGGCGTCGGTCAGCGCGATCGTCGGGGCGAACGGCTTTACCTCGCTCTCGCCCGCATTGCTGATGGGACTCGCTCTATTGACCACCGGCGCTGCCTTCAAGATCGCCGCGGTGCCGTTTCACTACTGGACGCCCGATGCCTACCAGGGCTCGCCCACGCCGGTCACGGGCTACCTGTCGGTAGGGCCCAAGGTCGCTGCTTTCGCGCTCATCCTGCGCCTGTTCGTGGACGCGCTGGGCGGCCTCAAAGCTGACTGGACACCGTTCATCGTCGTCCTCGCGGCGCTGACGATGACGCTCGGCAACCTCGTTGCCCTGTCGCAGGACAACATCAAGCGCATGCTCGGCTACAGCTCGATCGCGCACACGGGCTACATCCTGGTCGGCCTGGCGGCGTTTGGTGCCGCCCCGGTCGGCTCGCCCGCCGAGCAGGCCGGCTTGCAGGCGGTGCTCTTCTACAGCGTCGCTTATTCGTTCATGAACCTGGGCGCGTTCGCCTGCGTGGCGGCGCTCCAGCGCCGGCCGGGCGTAACGAGCCAGCTCGCCACTTTCGCCGGACTGGGCCGGCGCGCGCCGTGGCTTGCCGTATTGATGCTGCTCTTTTTGCTATCGCTGACAGGCATCCCGCCGCTCGCGGGCTTCTGGGCCAAGTGGTATGTCATCCAGGCCGCGCTCCAGGTGGGCGGCTGGCTGACGCTGCTCGCCGTGCTCACCGTTCTGAACGCCGCCGCGGCCGCTTTCTACTACCTGCGCATCGCGGTCTACATGTACATGCGCGAGCCCGCCGAGGGCGCGCCGCCGGTCACGGTGGGCGGGGAGACGCGCCTCGGGCTTGGGCTCGCTGCGATCGGCACTGTCGCAATTGGCTTGGTTCCACCAGTCACGATCGCCGTAATCGCCATGGCCCAGCAGGCGGCGCAAGCTCTGCTCTAAAACCCTCTTAGGCGGCGCCCACCCTTGGGCTGAGCGCATCAGGAAATGCGGACCGAATGCTTCTAGGCCCGTTTCGCGGGTACCCGCCAGGTCGTGAGATTGGGGCACTGCGTTAGGCTGGCGGCGCCCAATGGACGAAATCGACGCCCGCAACCGGCGGCAACAACCAGATCCGGATCACCTGCGCGACTACCTGACCGCCCTCCTCGGCAACGACGGGCGGCTGATCGTCGCGTCCAATCGCGGCCCGTTGAGCTTCAGCCGCACCAAGGCGGGCGAGTGGCACGCCAAGCGCGGGTCGGGCGGGCTGGTGACGGCGCTGGTCGAATTGGGGCGCCTCGCGCCGGTGACCTGGGTCAGCGCGGCGATGGACCGCGATGACCGCGCGGCGGCCGCCGCACTCGCGTCCGGTAATGGCAAGCAGCGGGCGCTGCTCAACCTCATCGAGCGTGAGCTGCCCGGGCAGGACCTGCGCCTAGACCTACGGCCAATTGCCGGTGAGGCGTGGCGGCGCCACTACGGCATCGTGTCCAATCCCTTCCTCTGGTTTGTGCAGCACCAGCTGTTCACGCTGCATTACGAGCCAACCGTCGACGACCGGCTCATCAACGCGTGGCAGCACGGTTACCGCGTGGTCAACGAGGAGATCGCCGAGGCCGTGCTCGAGCACGCCCAGGGTCAGCGCCGGCCGGTGGTGCTGCTCCAGGACTATCACCTGTACCTCGCTGCCGCGAACATCCGCGCCGAGCGGCCAGACGCGCTGATCCTGCACTTCAACCACATCCCGTGGCCGGCGGTCGACTCGTGGTTGGTCCTGCCCCAGGGCTTGCGCCGCGCGATCTGCGAGGGGCTCCTGGCAAACGACATCGTTGGGCTACAGACCGACCGCTACGCGACCAACTTCCTGCACAGCGTCGAAGCCTTCGTGCGCGACGCAGAGGTCGATCCCGACGGCCGTCACGTACGTTGGCGCGGCCGCACTATCTGGGTGCGCGCTTACCCAATCTCGATCGAGCCTGACGCGCTGGCCACGTTCGCGCGCAGCCCTGCGGTCGAACGCCGTAAGACTGAGCTGCACGCGCGCCTCGAACGCGCCGGCAATCCCAAGCTGATCGTCCGGGTTGACCGCCTGGAGCCGTCGAAAAACGCGTTGCGCGGCTTCATCGCATTCGAGAACCTGCTAAAACGACGGCCGGAACTGCGCCGATCGGTCCGATTCCTGGCCATCCAGTCGGTCAGTCGGCCGGACGTGCCGGACTACGCGAACTACGCGGCCGCGGTGCGCGAAGTCGTGGCCCGCGTGAACGGCATGGCCGACCCCGACCAAGCCCCCATCTGGCTGCTGGACGGCTCCGACTACGACCTGGCCATTGCCGCGCTCGCCCTCGCCGACGTCGTCCTCGTCAACCCGGTCGTCGACGGCATGAATCTCGTCGCCAAGGAAGCGGCGGTTGTCAGCCGCGCGGCGCTCGTCCTGAGCGAGACCGCGGGCGCCGCTGAACAGCTTGCCAGCGACGCATTGATGGTCAGCGCCGCGGACGTCGCCGGCACTGCGGAAATGCTGGAACGCGCCCTCGACATGCCTCCCGACGAGCGGCTGGGCCGCATCCGCCGGTTGCGCGCGTCGGTCCGCGACGAAGATCTGCAGTGGTGGCTGACGCGTCAGCTGCGCGACCTCGCCGCCGTATCGCGCGGTCACCGGCCCCCGTCGCGCGCGCTGCGCGACACCATCCGCCAATTCGAGCCGACGCTGCGCGGCTAGGGAACTTGCAGCCGGGGCATATCGTCCGGGCACCATGAGGGCCGGGTTGTTCCTCGTGCTCGCTTTCTTGCTCGGGTGTGGTTCAGCTCCCGCGCCCAGCCGCGCGACAGTCGTCTTTGACCTGCACTACGTCCAGCCGCCGCCCGGATCATCTCTTTCAATCGGCGGCTACGGCGTGTTCGCCCGATTGACAGACGCCACGGACCACTTCGCATGGAGCGGTGCAGTCAGGCACTTCGACGCAGGCGAGGCGCCACCGTCGAACCAGGTCGTGGATCTTGAGCCGGGTGAATACAAGTTGGCGATCAGCATCGTTTATGCCAGTGATGCCGTCGTCAATGGTCAGGTCCAGTACGGTCCCACCGCTGCAACGTGCGAAGGGCGCTTCACCGTTGGATCGGGTGACGTAATCGCCTTGACCGTGACTCAGGTGGGCGGCGAGTCGTGCTCGATTGCCGTGGCCAACTAGCTCTCTTCGGCTGCCAGCCTGCGCGACAGGGCCGCAAGAAAGCGCGTCGCCTCCTGCGGCGAGCCCAGAACCACGTCCGCCGATTCAACGACGCCTTCCGGCACGTAGTCAGGCCGCGCCACGACGGCGACAGCAACCCCGTCCGTGACGCCCTTGTCGCGCAACTGGCGCAGCGCGCGGAAGGCCATCGCGTCGCTGACATCGTCGCCCAGCATGAACACGGCGCGCGGCTTGTAGCGCTCGACTAGCGCCTGGAGCGCCTCGCCCTTGGCCACGGCACCAAAGGGCCGCAACTCGAGCACCCGCCTCCCGGGGAAACGCTCGAGGATGCCGCCCGGATCAAGCTGGTTGACGGCCGCACGCAAGCTGGCCGACGCCTGCGCGAGATCGGGCGCGGTCCGGAAATGAAACGCGACCGCGGGCGGTTTGCGCTCCACCACCAGCCACGACTCCGGCAGGAGCCGCGGCACCTCATCAGCCAGCCGCTCTGCGGCGTGCACGGCCTCATGCGCAGCGTCGTCGACCTGGGTCCGTAGCCGCTCCGGCCGACCGCCGCGGCGCAGAAAGGCGCGCTCCATGCCATGGTTGCCCAGATAGGCCACGCCACCCACCCGCACTCGCGTCGCCGCGTCGCGCGCCGTGCGGCCAGACAGGACCACGACGTGGACCTGGGGCATGCCGGCCAGTGTGCGCAGCGCGCGCCGGCCGAGGGGCAGGATGGACGCGCCCCACGGGTCGTCGACGATCCGTGCCAGTGTTCCGTCGAAATCGCTTATGACAAGCAGCGGCCGTTGCTGTAGATGCCGGGCGGCCATTTCCACCGCGCCACGCAGGCCGCGCGGAACGGTTCGTCGCGAAGGTCGCGCGGGGTCAGCCACACGCGCTACTTGTCGGCCGAAAATTCGGGCACGAGCGCGGTTATGGCCTCGATGAACGTCTGTTCTGGGGCACCGCCGTACAGGATCTGTTGAACCACGCCGTCGGCGTCAATCCAGTAGTGGATCGGAAGCGCATTTGCACCCCATTGCGCCGCGATGGAGCCATCCTGATCCAGCCCCACCGTGAGGTCCACGTTCAGCCCCTTGATGAAGTCGCGCACGGTTGAGCGATCCTCGCCGACATCAACCACGAGGACGGTCATCTGGTCTTTCAGCTGCCCCTGGAAGCGCTCCATCATCGGTAACTCGGTCGTGCATTGCGGACACCACGTGGCCGTGAAGCTGACCCAGAGCGGCAGTCCGGCGAAGTCAGCGGTATCCATCAGGCTGCCGTCGGTGAGGGTGACTCGCAGGTTGGGCGCCGCCTCACCGATCGCCAGGCTGCCTGCGATTGGGGTGCCAGATGGCAACGCCGAAGGCAACGAATCACTGCCAGTAGGCGTCGGAAGTGGCGGAATGGACACCGGCGGACGAGTCGGCAGCACGGGGGCCGTGCCCAGCGAACCTGCCAGCAGCACGATTGTCAGCACTCCGCCGACGACCAGCGCGCCCAGCACGCCGAGGTAGTCGGGAAGGC
>JBDTUR010000158.1:0-4824 GCA_040007635.1 Chloroflexota bacterium | reverse complement strand
GCCTCGTCCAGGGCCGCTACTACTACGAGAATGCGGCCGCCGACGAGTTCGTGCCCGGTTTGATGCACGTCAATCTGGGCGGCTACCACATTCGCGACATCGAGTTCGTGGCCGCCTTCGACATCGACAAGAACAAGGTCGGCAAGGACCTGTCCGAGGCGATCTACACCAAGCCCAACAACACCTACGTCTTCCAGCAGGTCCAGAACCTGGGCGTCAAGGTCGAGCGCGGCATGACCCACGACGGCCTGGGCAAGTACCTCTCCCAGATCATCGAGAAGGCGCCCGGCCCCACCGCTGACGTCGTCGGCATCCTCAAGGAGCGCCAGGTCGACGTGATGGTCTCCTACCTGCCGGTCGGCAGCGAGGAAGCCACCAAGTGGTACGTCGAGCAGGCGCTCAAGGCGGGCGTCGGCTTCATCAACGCGATCCCGGTGTTCATCGGCCGCGAGCCTTACTGGCAGCGCCGTTTCGCCGAGGAAGGCCTGCCGATCATTGGTGACGACATCAAAAGCCAGGTTGGCGCAACGATCACCCATCGCGTGCTGACGCGCCTCTTCATGGATCGCGGCGTGCGCCTCGATCGCACCTATCAGCTCAACTTCGGCGGTAACACCGACTTCCTGAACATGCTCGAGCGCGAGCGCCTCGAGTCCAAGAAGATCAGCAAGACCAACGCCGTGACCTCGATGCTCGACTACGAGATGGATCCCGACGACGTCCATGTCGGCCCGAGCGACCACGTGCCGTGGCTGCTCGACCGCAAGTGGTGCTACATCCGCATGGAGGGCACGACCTACGGTGACGTGCCGCTCAACGCGGAGCTCAAGCTCGAAGTCTGGGACTCGCCCAACAGCGCCGGCGTCATCACCGACGCCATCCGCTGCCTCAAGCTTGGTCTGGACCGCGGCCTGAAGGGCACGCTCGTCGCGCCCTCGAGCTACTTCATGAAGAGCCCGCCGCGCCAGATCCACGACGACATCGCGTTCAACCGGGTCGAGGCGTTCATCCGCGGCGAGGACAACGAGACCCTGGTCGGCACCGAGAAGGCACCGGCGGCGCGCAAGCGCACGTTGGGAGCACATACCGGCGGCCGCAATTCGCAGCCCAAGGTTGAGACGGCGGCCAAGGTCGAGGCCAAGGCCAGGTAGGGCCACGGCCATGAACCGGCCAAGCAGCGGTGTGGAGTACTCGCCCCACCGCCGCACGGCCACACGGAGTCGCATCGGTCAAGCCGTCCGCCGAGCGCGTGAGCGTTCAGCGGTACGTGGCTATCGTGCCGCCGCGGCCGCGATAGGCCGCATCCCGTCGCGCGTCAGCCTGCCCGTGGGCAAGGCATTGCTCGTCAGCTCGTATTTCGCGTGGCCCAGGAAGCGGCGCATCATCCTGGCCAACGCGTCGCACGTGCTGCAGCTGCCGGCGAGCGACAAGCGGGTGCGCCATCTTGCGCGGCGCATCTACGCCACTTACGCCCAATTCATCATCGAGCTGATGCGCCTGCCGCGGCTGCCTGCGTCGGAGCCGGCCCGCCTCGTTCGGGGCGCGGCAAGCCAGGGCGACGAGTCCTTCTTCGCGTTGTTCGAGACGTACCGCGCCCAGGGCCGGGGCATGATCGTGGTGTCGGCGCATATCGGCAGCATCGACATGATGGCGGGGTCCATGGCCTATCGCGGCCTGCCGTGCTACGGCGTGGCCGACGACTCCGCCTACCCCGAGCTCTTCGAGGCGATCAATGAGCAGCGCCGTCGCTGGGGCATCCAGGTCATCCCCTGGAAGAACCTGCGGCGTACCTTCAAGGCGCTGCGCGAAGGAGGCGTCGTCGGGCTCGTCGTTGACTGGGGCTACCGCGCCGAGGACGTGCCGGTCAAGTTGTTCGGCGACTGGGCGACGCTGCCCGCCGGGCCCGCGATGCTTGCCGCGCGGACCAATGTGCCGATTGTGCCGGTGGTCTGCCGGCGCATGCCCGACGGCTTCTATGAGGCGCGTCACTACGAGCCGATTGAGGTCGCCAACGATTCGCCCGCGGAAACGCTGCGCGTCACTCGCCTGATCGCGACCGCGGTCGAAGACATGATCGCCACCGCGCCGGACCAGTGGTACAGCTTCAAGCCGATCTGGCCCGACACTGAAGCGGAAAAGCAGGCCCTGGCCGACCGAGCGGCACAGATGGAATCAGGCAAGTGAGCGCCCGCGCTGACGCCCCGGCCGCTCCCCGGGCTACGACCCCGCGAACCGGCCTGCGAACGCGGCTGTTCATTTTGGGCGCGACCGCCCTGCGCCACATCCCAACTGGCTTCTCGCAGCGCGTCGCCTACCTGCTGGGTGGCGTGCTGTACCGCGTCCAGTCCAAGCGACGGCGCCTCGTGCGCGCCAACCTGGAGCGCGTCGTGCGCTGGCTCGCCGCCCACGATATGGCCAATCCGCAGACTGCCGCTGCGGCGCGCGACCCAAAGGCAATGGATCGCCTGGTGCGTGCGGCCTTCGGCCACTACGTCCGCGGCTACCTCGAGAGCGCCATCCTGCCCGTGTACGGCAGCGCCACCAAGTTGAAGCACGTCCAGGCCGACGACTGGGCCGTGGCTGCGCAAGCTTTCCCACCCGGTAAGTCGGGGCCGCTCATCATCGTCGGCCTCCACTTCGGGGCCATCGAGGTTCCTGGACTGTGGGCCACAAAGACGCTCGGCGCGCGCATCACCGCGCCCATGGAAACCATCGGCGATTCCGCTCTCCAGGCGTACTTCGAACGCGCTCGCGCCGGGACTGGCATGAACGTGATCCCAACCGCGGGCGCCGCAACAGAGCTGCGCGCCGCGCTCGGACGCAATGAGATGGTCGCGCTGGTGGCCGACCGTCCGGTGGGCGGCGTTGGCAGCGCAGTCGAGCTTTTTGGAGCTCCCGCTCGACTGCCTGCGGGGCCGGCCGTCCTGGCCGACGAGACGGGCGCACCGGCCTGGCTCATCGTGACCCGTCGCGTGGGTTGGGCCGACTACCGCTCGCACATGGAACAGATCGTGCCGCGCGTCACGGGCGACAACCGGCGCGATCGACTCACGGCGTTCCTTGAAGCGGAGGCGCGCGCTTTCGAGCGCGCAATCGCCGACGCACCCGAGCAGTGGTGGACGATCTTCTTCCCGATCTGGTCGGACATCCGTTGATGGTGGGGCGCTGATGGGGCGGGCCGACCTGCACATCCACAGCCTGGCCTCGGACGGCATTTCGTCGGTCGCGCAGATCATCGACGCCGCCGAGCGCGCCCAGCTCGATGTAATCGCCATCGCCGACCATGAGCGGATGGACGCGGCGCTGGTGGCAAGATCAATGGCTGAAGAGCGCGGTGCGACGGTGAGCGTCGTCGTCGGCGAGGAGGTGACTTCGCGTGGCGGCCACGTGGTCGGCCTGTTCCTGCGCGAGCGCATTGCTCCCTGGGGCTCGCTGCGCTCGACCGTGGCGCGCATCCATGAGCAAGGCGGCCTGGCGATCATTCCCCATCCACTGGTGCCGTATCCACTGTGCGTCAGCGGCCGCGCGGTGCGCGCGCTGCTCGACGAGGCGGACGCCATCTTTCACCCTGATGGGATCGAGGCGTTCAACGCGTCAACAGCGCGCATGCGCTGGTCGCGCCGCGCGCCCGAGTTCGCGCGCAAAGTGGGTTTGACGGCACTGGCCGGCAGCGATGCCCATCGGGCCATTGACCTTGGCCAGGCGGTGACGACTTTCCCGGGGACGACGCCGGACGACGTTCGCGCCGCGATCCTCGCCGGCACGGTGGAGTGGACGGGCACGGCGTACACGTGGAAGGGCCAACTGGACATGTTCGTGCGTCAGCAGCAGAAGAATGCCCGCGCAGTCGGTGCGACGGCGCGACACCGCCTACTGGGCGCGGGCGACGGGCGCGATCTGGGCTATCCCCGCGCTGAGCGGGCGGAAGTGCGCGACCGATGAAGATCGGCCTGGTCACGCCGTACATCTACCCGCTGCCGGGCGGCGTGAACGCTCACGTCAAGTTCCTGTACGAGAACCTGATCGCGCGTGGCCACGACGTGCGCATCATCAGCAGCGTTCACGGTCCGCAGCGCCAGAGCGAGGGTGACGTTATCCGGCTGGGCTACGGCTTCTCCGTGCCGGCCAACGGCTCGGTTGGGACGATGACCGTGGCGCCGCGCTATGCCAAACAGGTGCGCGAGATGCTCGAGCGCGAGCGTTTCGACGTGCTCCATTTCCACGAACCGTTCGTGCCTTTTCTGTCGCTCGTGGTTCTACGCGAGAGCCAGAGCATCAATGTCGCCACGTTCCACGCCTATGCGGGCTGGAGTCCAGCGTACGAGTTTGGCAAACGGATGCTCGGTCGGTTCGCGAAGCGACTCGATGGCCGCATCGCGGTGAGCGCGGCCGCGCGGCACTTTGTCGATCGCTACTTCCCGGGCGACTACAAGGTCATTCCCAATGGCGTCGACATTCACCGCCTCGCGAGCGCGCAGCCCGTCGCGCGCTACCGCGACGGCACGCTCAACATCCTCTTTGTGGGGCGCTTCGAAAGCCGCAAGGGCGCGATGTACCTGCTGAAGGCCTATCGGGTGCTGCGCAAGCGCGGCTTCAAATGCCGGCTGCTGCTCATCGGCACGGGCCCGCAGGAACGCGAGATAAGGCGCTACATCGCCACGCGGCGACTGACCGGCGTCGAGCTGCTGGGCAGGGTGAGCGACGACGACAAGGCGAGGTACTTCGCGACGGCCGATGTCTTCGTGTCGCCGGCGACCGGCGGCGAATCCTTCGGCATCGTGCTGCTCGAGGCGATGGCCGCGGGCACGCCCATCGTGTGCAGCG
>JBDTUR010000157.1:0-4877 GCA_040007635.1 Chloroflexota bacterium | reverse complement strand
CCGTGCGCGACTTCGCCGCCAAAGAGCTGGCGCCGGGCGCGGCGCAACGCGACGAGGACGAGCAATACGACCGATCGCTCTTCGCGCGTATGGGCGAGCTGGGTCTGACCGCCGTGCCGTTCCCGGAGGCTGTCGGTGGTGCCGGGTTCACTTATCGGGCGTGGACGCTCGTCATGGAAGAAGTCGCGTACGCCGACATGGCGATGGCCGTGTCGCTCAGCGTCCACATCCTGTCGCAATACCCGGTCATCACCTGGGGCAACGACGAGCAGAAGCAGCGCTGGCTGCCCGACATGCTGGCGGGTAAGAAGCTGGGCGCCTTTGCATTGACCGAGCCATCGGCGGGTTCCGATGCGGGCGCACTGAAGCTGAAGGCCGACCGGGTGGGACCGGCCGATTCGCCCACGGGCTACCGACTATCCGGCACGAAGATCTGGATCACCAATGCCGGCGAAGCCGAGCGCTATCTCGTCTTCGCGACGGTCGATCCCAGCCTTGGCACGAAGGGCATCACCGCGTTCCTGGTCGAGGCCGGCACCCCAGGCTTCACTTTTGGCAAGCGCGAGAAAAAACTCGGCATCCGGTCGGACACCGCTTCGGAGCTTGTCTTCGACGGCTGCGTGGTGCCCGTCGCAAACAGGCTGGGGGAAGAGGGGCAGGGCTACAAGATCGCGCTCTCGGCGTTGGGCGAGGGGCGCATCTCGATCGGCGCGGCATGCGTGGGTCTGGCCCAGGCGGCGTTGGACGCGGCCGCCAAATACCTGACTGAGCGCAAGGCCTTTGGCGCGCCGTTGGCCGATCAGCAGGGGTTGCGCTTCATGTTGGGCGAGATGGCCCAGAAAGTAGCCGCGGCGCGCGCGCTGGTGCGGGTTGCGGCAGACACAAAGGACCGCGGCGAGCCAATCGCCGAGGTGTCCTCGCTCGCCAAGTGGACCGCGTCGGACGCGGCGATGAGCGTCGCGTCAGACGCGGTGCAGCTCTTTGGGGGGAGCGGCTACTCGCGCGAGTTCCCGGTGGAGCGGATGTTGCGCGACGCCAAGGGCGCGCAGATCTACGAAGGCACCAACCAGATCCACCGCCTGATCGTGGCCGACGCCGTTTTGAGTCGCGTCAGCCACTGACCTTGTAGAGCCGCCGCTCGCCTTGCTCAGTAGGCTCCCGCGATGGCCACGCTGCGCAGATCAGACGAGGATGACGGCATTGCCAACTGGGCAGCGACCGGCTCTCAGGTCACTCAACGCTGCCGTGGCTCTAACGGGAAAGAGCTCGTCGAATG
This sequence comes from Chloroflexota bacterium, assembly GCA_040007635.1. Classification (GTDB taxonomy): domain Bacteria; phylum Chloroflexota; class Limnocylindria; order Limnocylindrales; family CSP1-4; genus JALYGJ01. The sequence goes on along the minus strand of JBDTUR010000157.1, from coordinate 3,601 downwards.
ACGCGGCACGCTCGCGCATGAAGGCTCGATTGGAGCGCGTGTCAGCGAGGACCAGGATGACGGCGTCCACGCCGCCATCGCGCTGCTTGGCGCGAATGCGTCGCTCGAGTGACTGGCCATCACGGGCGCGCGTCTCGGCCTCAATGCCCACGCGAAAGGCAGCGCCACTGACCATCGCATCCCAGGCGCGAAGATCGCCCGGGTTGGGCAGTGGCACTTCAGTCGCCCATTTCAGCCCGGTCGGTAGGTTTCGACGAAAGCGTTCGAGTAGCGCTGCATGCGCTCGATCACGAAGCGGCGGGCCGACGGGATAAGCACGGACAGATACTTCCAGACCCACGACCGCCCCCAGAACCAGCAGGTCCGCGACCGTCGCGTTGATGTCCTCGCCCCGCTCGAGCCGACCCGCTACGGACCGCGAGAGACCGGCCCCGCGAGCCATGGCGGCTTGACTCAGGCCGAGCGCGATGCGCGCGTCCTGGATGTCGTGACCTAGCCGCGCCACGGTTTCCAGCGCGGATCTGCGCGCCCGGCCCACAAAGCGCTCATTGGCTGGCATGGCGCCAGTGTTGCCGGCCTCACTTCACCCGGCCTTATCGGCCGCTTGTCCGCTGTGTGGACAGCTTGGACAGCAACCAATGGAGAAGACACCGACTGCGGCAAACCTGCGGCCAGATACGGTCGATTCCGTCCACCAGACGGACCAATGGGGTCGAACGGGCCGGAACTGCTGCCGGGCTGGCGCCAAAATCGGGCTTTGTGATCGGTTCGCGTCGGAGTGGTCCGCGGGGCGGACATCGCCACCGCGGTGTGGACTTGAATGCCATGGGTCGTAACATTCGGGCGTGACTACGAACCCCAACGGCGAAGTGTTCATCGTGTCTGCCGCGCGCACGCCCATCGGCAAGTTCGGCGGCTCTCTTATAGACGTCTCGGCAACGACGCTCGGCGGCATCGCGATCCGCGCCGCGGTAGAGCGCGCCGGGATCGCCAATGACGCCGTGGACGAGGTGCTCATGGGCCAGGTGCTGCAGGCCGGGGCGGGCCAGGCGCCGGCGCGCCAGGCACTGCTCAAGGGCGGCCTCGCGGACACCACGAGCGCCACGACCATCAATCGCGTCTGCGGCAGCGGCATGAAGTCGATCATGTTGGGCGCAGCTGAGATCCGCGCAGGCGACGCCGAGATCGTTGTCGCGGGCGGCATGGAGAACATGAACCAGGGCCCGTACCTGCTGCAGAAGGCGCGCTTCGGCTATCGCCTGGGCAACGCCGAGATGATCGACTCGACCGTCCAGGATGGGCTGTGGTGCAGCGTCGAAGGCTGCCACATGGGCACCCACGCCGAGCGCGTGGCAATCAAGGACCAGGTCAGCCGCGCCGATCAGGATCAGTTTGCGCTCGAGTCGCACCAGAAGGCGCTTGCCGCCATCGCCGCCGGGCGGTTCAAGGACGAGATCGTGCCCGTGCCGATCAAGCGCGGCAAAGAAGAAGTCATGTTCGACACCGACGAGGGGCCCCGGGCCGACACCAGCCTGGAGGCTTTGGCCCGACTTAAGCCGGTGTTCGCACTGCCCAGCCCGGAGCCGGGCGAGGCCGCTGCAACAGAGGGCACCGTGACCGCGGGCAACGCGCCGGGCATCACCGACGGCGCGGCCGCGACTGTCGTCGCGAGCGAGCGCGCCGTCGAGCGGCTGGGCCTGAAGCCGCTCGCCCGGATCGTCGGCTATAGCCAGGCTGAGGTCGCGCCCAAGTGGCTGTTCCTCGCACCTGTCAAGGGCGTGCAGAAGTTGCTCGACAAGACCCGGATGGCGATGAGTGACTTTGATCTCGTCGAGATCAACGAGGCTTTCGCGGCGCAGGTTCTCGCAGACGGTCGCGAGCTGGGCTTCGACTGGAGCAAGGTCAACGTCAACGGCGGCGCGATCGCGCTGGGCCACCCAATCGGCGCCAGTGGCGCCCGGTTGGTGGCGACACTGCTGTACGAACTTGCGAGGAGAGAGGGACGCTATGGACTTGCGACGCTCTGCTTGGGCGGCGGCGGATCAGTGGCGATGGCCTTTGAGCGCGTCTAGCCGCGCGCGGAGAGACAGATGAGCAGCGTCGCGATCGTCACCGACTCGGCGAGCGATCTCACCGCAGAGCGCGCGGCCACAGCCGGTGTCACGGTTGTGCCGCTTTTCGTGTACTTCGGCGACCGCGAATACACCGCGGGCGTCGACATGTCGTACGAGGAGTTCTGGCGCGAGCTGACCGCTCCGGGCGCGCCTTTTCCCAAGACAGCGGCGGCACCGCCGGGCGCCTTCAAGGACGCGTTCGAGAAGCTGTTCGCGCAGGGTTGCGACGAGATCGTGTGCATCAGCGTGGGCTCAAAGCTGAGCGCCACGATGAACAGCGCCACGATCGCGGCGGGCATGCTGCCCGAGCGCAAGATCCACGTCGTCGACAGCGAATCCGCGACGCTTGGCCAGGGCGTGCTCGTCCTGCTCGCCGCGCAGCGCGCGCGTGAAGGAAAGTCCGGCGCGCAAATCGTCGCGGAGGTCGAACAGCGGCGCAGGACGCTCAACCTGTTCCTCGCCCTCGATACGCTCGAGTACCTCAAGCGCGGCGGCCGCATCAGCCCCGCGCGGGCGGCGATCGGCAACGTGCTGAGCGTTAAGCCGATCATCACCATCGTCGACGGCGTGGTCGAAACCGCCGATCGGCCACGTACCCGGGGCAAGGCGCGCTCGCGCGTCCTGGAGATGCTCAGCGCGTCAAAGCCGGAGATGGTCGCGGTCATGCACGGCCAGGCCGACGACATCGGCGACTTCGCCGACGAGCTGGCCAAAGCCATCAAGTTCCCGCGCGATCAAATCGGGATCTATCTCATCGGTCCGTCGGTCGGCCCGCATACCGGGCCCGGGGTATACGGGGCAGTCATCCTGCCCAAAGCCTAGGGTGCTTGACCGCAAGTCGGGCCAGACCTGCCATCCGTGGGCCGTCCGGCCCGCAGGGTTCGGTTACCTCTGGCACGTCGGGCGGCTCAAAGGCCCGGTGTAAACTTCGAGCGCTTTAAGGCCCCAATCTCGGGCCTGCGAACCCCTGGAGGTTTCGGTCCAAATGACCACCGAACGAGCAGCGCCGGCCATCAACCCGTGGCACGTGGCGCAGCAGCAGTTCGACATCGCTGCCGAGAAGCTCAACCTTGACCCAGGCTTGCGCCAGGTCTTGCGTGAGCCGCGACGCGAGCTGCATGTCCATTTCCCGGTAAAGATGGACGACGGGTCCGTCAAGGTATTCGAGGGCTACCGGGTACAGCACAACCTGAGTCGCGGCCCCGCCAAGGGCGGCATCCGCTACCACCAGGACGTCAGCATCGACGAGGTCAAGGCACTCGCGATGTGGATGACCTGGAAATGCGCCGTCGTCGGCATCCCCTACGGCGGTGGCAAGGGCGGCGTGATCGTCGATCCCAAGAAGCTGTCACGACGCGAACTCGAGAACCTGAGCCGGCGCTTCTTCACGGAGATCGAAGTCCTGATCGGGCCTGAGAAGGACATCCCGGCGCCGGACGTCAACACGACGCCGCAGGTGATGGCCTGGTTCATGGACACCTACTCCA
>JBDTUR010000156.1:0-4883 GCA_040007635.1 Chloroflexota bacterium | reverse complement strand
CGGTCGATCGGTCGGAGACCCCGACCACGTAGTCGGTCGCCATGACGTTGTGGATGAGCGGGATGTGCTTGTCGCCGATGCCCTGGATGTTGTGCTCGCCGAAGCCGTTCTCGAGCATCGTCGGGCACTCGAGCGCCTCCACCGCGACGGTCTTGGTGCCCAGGCGTTCCTTGAGCCAATCACCCGCGCCCAGCGTCCCCGCCGAACCGGAGGCGGATACGAAGGCGAACGGCCGGATCGACGGGTGCTCTTGGCGCACCGCGGCGAGCGTCGTCTCCAGCGCGCGGCCGGTAACGAGGTAGTGCGCCAGGTGATTGGGGTACTCGCTGAACTGGTTGAAGATCACGACATCTGGTTCGCGCGCGAGCTCCGCGCAACGGTCGTAGATCTCCTTGACGTTTGACTCCGTGCCCGGAGTCCGGATGATGTCGGCCGGGTCGGCGACCCAGCGGCCCAGCCAGTCGAAGCGCTCCTGGCTCATGCCCTCAGGCAGCACCGCCACGCCGCGGCAGGCCATGATCCGGCTGATGGCCACGCCGCCGCGGCAGTAGTTGCCGGTCGACGGCCAAACGGCACGCTGCGACGTCGGGTCGAACTGCCCGGTGACGATGCGCGGCGCGAGGCAGGCGTAGGCGGCGAGCACCTTGTGCGACGCGATCATCGGGAAGCGGTCGGCCAGTGCGACCACGATCGGCGCCTGGACGCCCGTCAGCGAGCGCGGCAGCACGACGTGGAGCGGCGCTGCGATGCGGCCGCGGCCGTCCGCCGCGTTGTGCCAGTGGACGCGGAACAGGTTGCGTGGATCGGCTGCGTCAGGGTCTGCGTCACCCACGGCAGATTCCGGGATCCCCTGGGGATCGGCCAGCATGGCGAAGGTCGGCATGACGATGCGCTGCTCGCGGAAGCGCTCGACCGCGCGGTCGTAGACGTTCCGATCGACGACCTCTGTGGCCAGTCCCGGTCGCTGCACTGTGTTCCTCCTATGGCGCTCTGGCCCTTGGGTACGCACGGACCGGCAGGTCGGGCCGAACGGCACAGTCGGAGCGTGGGCGCTCGGTTCGAGAGTCGAATGTGAACAAGGCGCTGCAACAGGGCCACTTGGCCCTTCGAACCGGTGCAAAGGGCGACCCATGCAGCTGACGCTCAACGGGCGAGAGGTCGACGTCGCGACGGCAGAAGGCGTGAGCCTGCTCGAGCTGCTGCGCGACGAATGCGGCCTGCGCTCGATGAAGGACGGCTGCGCGCCTGAAGGATCGTGTGGCGCCTGCACGGTCATCGTCGACGGCCGGCCTGTCGTGTCGTGCGCGCAGCCGGCGTCGCGTTTCGCTGGACGAAACGTGGAGACACTGGAGGGCCTGGCTGACGAGGTGCGTCGCTCCTGGGCGCAAGCATTCGTCGGCCTCGGCGCGAGCCAGTGCGGCTTCTGCACCCCGGGCATCGTCATGAAGGCGGAGGCGCTGCTGCGTCGCGTCGACCACCCGAGCGATGCCGAGGTGGCGCGGGCGCTGGCCGGCAATGTCTGCCGCTGCACCGGTTATGTCTCGATCGTGCGCGCGATCCAGGCGGTCGCGGCGCAGCGGGCCGGCGTGGAACCGGCCAGTTCCGGCGACCCTGGAGGCAATGCGATCGGCCAGCCCGCGCCGCGCTACGACGGCGTGGCCCAGGTTCTGGGCGAGACGCAGTTCGTGGGCGACATGGAAGTGCCGGGCATGCTCCACGGCGCCATCCGTTTCGCCGACCACCCCCGCGCCAGGGTGCTACGCATCGACACCGCAGCGGCCGCGCAGCACACGGACGTGGTCGACGTCGTGACCTGGCGCGATATCCCGGGCGAACGGCTGCAGGGTCTCATCAGCGCCGACTGGCCGGTTCTCGTGGCAGAGACAGAGGAGACGCGCTACGTAGGCGACATGCTCGCCTTCGTCGTCGCCCGCACCCGCCGCGCCGCGCGAGCGGCCGCAGCCCTGGTGAAGGTCGAGTACGAGGTGCTGCGGCCGATCACCAGCCCGGACGCCGCCCTCGAAGCGGGCGCTCCCCTGCTCCACCCGGGCGGTAACCTGCTCTCGACTTCCGTGGTCCATCGCGGCGATGTTCCTGCAGCGCTGGCAGGCGCACGCCACGTTGAGAGCGGCACCTTCACCACGCAGCGCATCGAGCACGCCTTCCTCGAGCCAGAAGCCGCGCTGGCGGTCCCGGACGGAGACGGACTGCGCGTCTACGCCCAAGGCCAGGGGGCGTGGGAGGACCGCCGCCAGATCGCGTCGCTCCTGGCGCTGCCACAGGAGCGCATCCGCGTCACCCAGGTGGCCACCGGCGGCGCGTTCGGCGGCAAGGAGGACCTGGGGCCGCAGGCCGCCGCCGCACTCCTCGCCCGGCTCACCAAAGCACCGGTGCTGCTCAAGCTCAGCCGCGCGGAGTCGCTTCGTTTCCACCCCAAGCGCCACCCAACGCGCATCGAGGCAACCCTTGGGTGCGACGCCGACGGCCGGTTGGTCGCGTACAAGGCGCGCATCGTGGGCGACACGGGCGCTTACGCGTCGCTCGGGGCCAAGGTGCTCGAACGCGCCGCCGGACATGCCTGTGGCGCGTACCGCGTGCCCAACGTGGATGTTGAGTCGCGCGCCGTTTACACCAACAATCTGCCGTGCGGCGCGATGCGCGGCTTTGGAGTGCCCCAGGTCACCTTCGCCATCGAGGGCCTGCTCGATGAGCTGGCCCAGAGGTGCGGCCTCGATGGCTGGGAGATGCGCTGGCGCAATGCGGTCGAAACCGGCGATCGCTTCGGGTCGGGCCAGGTTCTGGGCCCTGGGGTCGGCCTGAAGAAGACGCTGCTAGCTGTCCGCGAGGCATATCGCTCGGCGCGCTTTGCCGGCATTGCCTGCGGCGCCAAGAACACCGGCATCGGTAACGGCGTGACCGAGCACGGCCGCGCCGTCGTCGCGCCCCTCGCGGACGGCCGGGTGCTGCTGCGCCACTCATGGACGGAGATGGGCCAGGGCATCCACACCGCGCTGCGCCAGGTATGCGCCCAGGAACTGGGCATCGGCGCCGATCGCATCGACGTCGTGGTCGACACGGAACGCGAGTTGGACACCGGCGAGACGACCGCGTCGCGGGCCACCTTGTTGGGCGGCCAGGCAGTGCTGCGTGCCGCCCAGTCACTACGTGAGGCGCTGCAAGCCGCCGATTGGTCGGACCTGGTGGGACAGGAGTTCGAGGGCACGTTCAAGATCGACTGGACGACTCCAATAGGGCCCGATGTGCCCGACCCGGTCACCCACATCGGCTACGGCTGGGCGACGCAGGTGGTCATCCTCGACGACCACGGGCACCTCGCGAAGGTCGTCGCGGCGCAGGATGTTGGCCGCGCCATCAACCCTCAGATCTTGCGCGGCCAGGTCGAAGGCGGCGTGCACATGGGGCTGGGCTACGCCCTGAGCGAGGACTTCGCCACGGTTGATGGCGTTCCCGTCGCGACCACGCTCAAATCGCTCGGCATCATCCCCGCCGCGGGCATGCCGGAGGTGGAAACGATCCTGGTCGAGGAGCCGCTGCCCGACGGGCCGTTTGGCGCCAAGGGCGCGGGCGAGGCGGTCCTGGTGCCCACCGCGGCCGCCGTCGCGGGTGCCCTGCGCGCATTCGACGGCATCGTCCGGCGCGACCTGCCGATGCGCGACAGCCCGGCCGCCCGGGCGGCGCTCCCGCGTTTGGCGGCGGTGCGCGAATGAGCCTGCTCATCCGCGGCGCGACCGTTGTCACGTCGCTCGTGCCGGTCGATGTGGCGCGGCTCGATGTGCACGTGGATGGCGGCCGCATCGTTGCGATCGCGCCCTCCCTGTCAGTCGGTGGCCCATCCATCGACGCCACGGGCTGTGTGCTCATCCCGGGCAACGTCAACGCCCACATGCACGCTTATTCGTCGCTGGCGCGCGGCATGCCCTACCGCCTCGCACCGCCGCTGAACTTCCCCGAGATCCTCACACGCATCTGGTGGCGCCTTGATCGCGCGCTCGATGCCGCTTCGATCCGCGCCTCTGCACTGGTCGCCGCGCGCGAGGCGCTGCTCTGCGGCACGACCACGCTGATCGACCACCACGCCTCGCCCAACGCGATTGACGGCTCGCTCGAGGTCATCGCGCGCGCCTTCGACGAGGTCGGTGTCCGGTCCGTGTTGGCCTACGAGGTGAGCGATCGCGACGGCTCTGAGCGGGCCGCGGCGGGAGTCAAGGAGAACGAGCGCTTCCTGGCTCATGTTGCGGGCGGGGCGTTTCCGCTGGCGCGGGCCATGGTTGGGGCGCACGCCTCGTTCACCCTGTCCGACGAGACCCTGGCCGACTGCGCCGCGCTGGCACGCGACACGCGCTCCGGGTTGCACATCCACGTGGCCGAGGACGCCATCGACGCCGCCGCCGTGACGCGCCTTGCCGCAGCTGGGGCGCTCAACGAGCGGACGCTCGCCGCACATTGCGTGCATGTCACCCCGGCGCAGGCTGAGGTCCTTGCCGCGCACCAGGTGACGGTGGCGCACAACCCGCGCTCGAACATGAACAACGGCGCGGGCCGCACGCCGCTCGCGCTGCTGCAGGGCGCCGTCGCGCTGGGGACAGACGGGATCGGCGCGGACATGTTCGAAGAGGGCCGGGCCGGCTTCTTCCGCCGCCACGAGGAGGACCTCGCGGTGGGCGCCGGGTGGGCTCTCGAAAGGCTGGCTGCCGGATCGACGCTGTCCGGCCGCATCTTCGAGGAGCCGCTGCTGGGTCGCGTCGCGCTGGGTGCGCCGGCCGACCTGGTCGTGCTCGACTACGACCCGCCTACGCCGCTCGACGCAGCCTCGCTGGGCGGCCACTGGATATTCGGCATCGCGTCCACCCGCGTGCGCGACG
>JBDTUR010000155.1:0-4895 GCA_040007635.1 Chloroflexota bacterium | reverse complement strand
CCCACCGGGGCCACGCTGGTGACCTCGATCGCCGTCTGGCCAAAGATGGGCCAGCTCTCAAGCCATTCTTCCGCGGCGCGGGCGTATTCAGAGCCATCGGCACCCAGGATGAGCCGCGTGAGGCGCGGCCCGCGGGCGATCAGGACCGGACAGAGCGCGTGGTCAGCGACCTCGGCGCTGACCGAGCCCAGGAGCATCGAACCGATGAGCCCATGGCCGCGGCTGCCGACGACGATCAGGTCCGCGCCGAAGCGAGCCGCATCCTCGACGATGCACGAGCCCGGGCGGCCTTCGAAGACTTCGTTTTCTAGCGTGAGGCCGGCCCTTTGGAGGTAGCTTACGGCGTGCTGGGTAGTTGCCCGGGCGCTCGTGAGCAGGTCCTCGGCCTGGTGCTCTACGTCCTGGGCCAGCGCTGGCGTCCACGCGCCGGACAGGGCTGTTTCTGCCGGCTCAAAGACCGATATGACGCGAATCGTCGACCCACTGGGCCAGTCGATTGAGTGCACCAGCTCGAGTGCGATCTCCGCCGACTCTGAGCCATCGGTAGCAAACAGAACCTTCATCGCTCCATCTCCGGTTTAGGTTGTCGCAAGTAGACGAGCAACGCGACCAGGAAACGCAGCAGCAGCGAGATCTCGTAGGTCACGCACCAGATGCATACCGCCTGGATGACGAACACCTGGAGGTACAGGAACCAGCCGTCGAAAAAGACGCCCACCAGCGAGAGGGCGTAGTGGCCCAGCAGCAGCCCGTAAATGTTGGTCTTCCACCACGCCAGAGCGAGGCTGAGCAGAACCACCGACAACAGCACGCCGAAGACCGCCACCGGGACGCCGAGGAAGTTGTTGTACTGGCTCTTGGCCACTTCCTCGCAGCCGGTGATGATGCCGCACGACGGCACGTTGCCGGACAGCTCGACCACTGACAGATAGCTCGCGACGATCAGGCCGATCACGTCGAGCACGCCCAGAATCAGCGCCGGGTGAATGCCCAGCAGGGGCCGTGCTGCAACGCGCTTGGTTATCATGGCGCTGCGTCGTAGGCCTGGTCGAGCACGACTGCGAAATCAGCGAAGTTATTGGGCGAGCCGACGTACGTCACGCCGTTGACGATGATGGTTGGCGTCTGGTTGATCTTGGCGGTGAGGGCATCGGCCGTCTCGCTGCGTACGGCGGATTGCTTGTCGCCGACTGCCATGCAGCTGTCGTAGCGGGCGAGATCCAATCCGGCCCCGGTGGCGATGGCACGCAACCGGTCGGCCCTGAAAGCGCCGTCGTTCTCGCCGTTCCAGTTTGCGAACAGCCAGTTGTGCATTTGCCAGAAAAAGCCCTGGTCGGCGGCGCAACGAGCAGCGGCCGCGGGCTCGACCGATTCGTCGTAAGGCCGTTGCACCTTCTGGCCCTGGAATGCGGCGTCGTGGTAAACGAGGCGCACCTTGCCCGGCACGACGTAACTGCTGATTGTGAGCGGCTCGATGTCCGTCGCGAAGTTCATGCAGGCCGGACACTGAAAGTCCGACCAGATGTCAACCGTCACCTTGGCCTGATCGCTACCCAGCGTGCGGCCGTTGACCGGCGCGTCGAACGGAATCTCCGACGACGGCGGTGTGAGATCGGCGACAGATGGCGCCGCCGGCTTGGTGAGGAGCATGAAGCCGACGATCACGAGTCCGATCAGCACCGCGGCGCCGGTGATCAGCACCATCGGCGAGCGCAGCGGCGAAGGCGTCTGCGCCTTCTCGCGTGCCGCGCGGCGCTGGTCGCGGCGCTGCTCGAGCTCGAGCTTGCGGCGGTCCTGGCGGGTGGCGGGGTTAGGCGTCGTGCGGCTCATGAATTGGTCCGCGTCCGACCAAAGGCGAACAGGACCAGCAACAGACCGCCGCCAATGATGAGCAGCGGCCAGATGAGGCTCCAGTTGAGCGCCGGGATGTACTGGCGCGCGAGGAAGTAGACGCCGGCCATGATCAGCATCAGGCCGATCACGATTGGCCCCGTCGCGTCGCGCCGATGGCGTCGATACGACCAGTCGGGCGCCGCGTTCATTGGCCCGGGGCCGGACATGGCGCCGCTGGCGTCGGGCGTGCCCCCAGGGACGGGTGCCGTGCCATATGGGCGGAGCGGCACGACCAGCGCCATGACGATGTAGAGCAGTAGGAATAGGCCGCCCGTAACGAGGATGAGCAGCGCCCAGCCGATGCGCACGAGCGACGGATCGAAGTCGTACGTTTCAGCCATGCCGCCGGCAACGCCGGCGAGGACGCGGTCGTCCGGGGAGCGATAAAGCCTGCGGTTCACTGGCAGCCTCCTGCGGGATTGAGTGTGGTGGTCGAGACGTTGGCCGAGATATGCAGGTCGGCCTTCGCGGTGGCGGTGGTGTAGTTCGCCGACTGCCACATCTTGCCCGACTGGGCAAGGCCGGCGCTGGCGAAGTTCTGCGAGGATAGAGTGTCGTCGTAGGTGATGCGCAGCCCAAGGTCGGGCGCCGCGCACAGGTCGAGCGAAGAGGCGTTGAGGTCAATCGAACTGGTCGCGCCCATACCGCCGGAGGGCAGGATCACCCTGGCGGTCGACGCATTGAGGACGAGATTGAGTGGACCGTGAGTCAAATCCGCGGAACCCAGGTCGACCCGCGCGTCCGAGGCATTCAATGTGCCGCTGAAGAGGAGCACGAGGCCCTCTCCCAGACTGAGTGTTGCGCGCGACGCGTTGAGCGTCACATAGGTCGTGCCAAGCGGCGCGGGCAGGCTGACACGCCAGTTCTCCGGGGCGCGTCCGAAGGGCAAGAAGTCGTCGTGTCCGCCCGACGCGAGCGCAAGGCGGCCCGCCTCGATGGCTTCGATCACCGGCGCTGCCGGAGACGTCACTTCGACTGACCAGCTGTTGGTCGGTGCGCGGGTCAGTGCGAGGTCGGCGCAGGTGATCTCAATGCTTACGTCTGCGGGGTCCTGGAGTGTGCCGTCCCTGGTGACGGCCGCGCCGCGCGCGTTGTCACCGTTGCACGCTGAGGAGAATGAGGGAAAGCCGGCTGCGAAGAAGGTGCCCACCAGGATGCCCAAGGTGCCGGCGACAATGAACCCACCCAGTGCCTGGAAGCGGCTGAACCGGAGCAGCAGACCCAGGCCGATGCCGATCAGGATGAGCGGCCAGAGGCGCAACAGCGAAGATGCCGTGGCGCTGTCGATGACGTTGAGCTGAACCGCCAGCGGCACCGCGCCCAGGCAGATCAGGAAAACGCCCCAGTTCAGGAAGCCGCGGTGGACGTGCATCGAGTACTCCTGCGGTAACAGCTCGGGTCGAGGGCTTACGCGCCCTTGAGGCCGGCCATCTCCTGGAGCGCGCGCCAATTCGCGAGCCTGTCCGCATTGGTGGCCTGGATCTCGACGCTGGGCGTGCCGTCAGCCGCGAAGTGCGGTGCGAAGCGGCCTTCGGTTTTGGCAAACGCGAGGAAGTCAGTGACGACGCCGTCCGGCTGGGTGTACCAGTCTTCGCGCAGCGCGGGATTGCCCTGCAGTGACAGGCGCTCAGCCAGGGTGGAGCCGCGGCGTGGGTCATAGGTGAACAGCGGGAACGCACGTGAGTCGACCGCGAGGCGTGCCTGCTGTGAAGCCGCGTCATCGGCGATGCCGTGCTCGGGCATGCACGGCGTGTACACGATCACCACGGCTGGCCCGGGGTACTCGTTGGCATCCATGACCGCGCGGTAGAAGTGATTGAGGTGCGCCGGCGTTGTCTGGGCGACGAAGACCTCACCGTGGGCGAGCATGATCCGGCCCAACTCCTTGCGCCGCTGCGGATAGCCGTGGATCGCTTTGCCGAAGGCCGACAGCTTGGTCACCTGGCCGCCGAATGTGGCCGTGGAGCTCTGGCCGCCCGTGTTGGAGTAGGCCTGCGTGTCGAGAACCATGGTCTTGATATCCATGCCCGACGCAACCATGCGCGAGAGCGACTGGAAGCCGATGTCATACATCGCGCCGTCGCCCCCGATGGCCCACAGCTTGCGGTCACGATGGCCGGCCTGGTCCCATCGCAGACGGATACCCATCGCGTCGGCCGGAGCGTTCTCGAACAAGGAGTTGGTCCAGGGCACGACGAACGGGTTGTACGGATAGGTGCTGCCGTAAACCGTGTTACAGCCCGTGGCAGCGACGATGCCCATCGATTCCGGCCCGTGCACCTGGCGCGTCGCGGCGACGAGCATGCGCAACGCGGACGCTTCGCCGCAGCCCGAGCATGAACCGGCGCCGCCCACGTAGCCCAGGGCGTGCTCGCCCAGCATCACGTCGGCGAGCGCCTTCTCGTTGCGGTACTCGGGCGGAGTCGGCGGCAGGCTGTGGAAGAACGCCATCTGGCGGCGGTAGTTGGTGACCGTTCCCGGGTCGGTATCGGACGGTGACTGCTTGTCGATCATGACCAGCGCGTTGTGACCGAGGTGCGCGCAGACCTCCACGCACTCGGCGCAGCCCTTGCAGTGGGCGGGGTCGATGAAGATGCCAAAGTCGGCCGGCTCCAGGCCGCGCCGCTCGGGCACGACCGCATATTTCTGGGTTGTCGCGAACTGCTTGCCAAGGTCGGCGACGGCCGCAGCCGGGTCGGGCTGAAGAGCGGCGAAGTCGGCGATGCGGGTCTGGAGGGCGGCACGCGGTTGCGCGGTCGCCAGGATGGCCGTATCCGGGCACGCACTGACGCAGGCCATGCAGCCCACGCACGCCTCTGCGAGGAGCTTGGGGATGCGCGGCGCCAGCGTGGAGAAGTCGCGCGTCGCCGCTGTGCCGGGCGGAATGATGCTGCGCGCCAGGCCGTTGTCCGCGGCATAGCCGCGATCGGCCGCGCCGCTGCGGTATGCCGGCATCACGCTCTCGGCGAACTCGGCCACGTAGTCGGCGACGTCGAACACCG
>JBDTUR010000154.1:0-4987 GCA_040007635.1 Chloroflexota bacterium | reverse complement strand
CATTCAGCCCGCCGGCGCGCGGCTCATTCAACACGGTCAGCGCGGGTTGGGCGCGACGCGCGAGGTCGGCCGTGGCCGCGTCGCCCGTCACGAGGTACACCCGCTGCGCCGGCGGCCACGCCGCGAGGACGTCCAGCGTTCGACCCAGGAGCCCGATTACCAGGACCTCGCGCTCTTCCGCGTCGAGCGCCTGGCCAAGCCGGCTCTTGCCGGACTCGATCCCGCGCAGCGGCACAACCACGTGCACCGCCGACAGATCAGCCCCAGTCATTGGCGCGATGGTAGCCGCGGTCGAATTCACAAGCCCGCGCCGGATACGCTGTCGTACACTCGGCCGCTGCGTTTCGACTGGCGCAGCCAACTCGAGGGAGTGAGGTTCGAATCGTTATGCGTTTTGCCAAGATCCTTGCGCTGGGCATGGTTGCCCTGCTCGTCGGCGCGTGCGGCGGAATCAAGATCCCCAGCATCCCGCCCATCCCGAGCTTTCCGCCCATCCCCAGCTTCGACCTCCCGTCGGGCTTCCCGACAAGCGTCCCCGGTCAGTCGGTCGATCCGACAACCGGCATCTGTCGGCTGCTGAGCGCGGCTGAGGTGAGCGGCGTCATGGGCGCTGCGTATGCCGTGAGCGAGGGTGACGCCGAGAGTTGCACCTACACGGCGGTCGGCAGCTTCCAGACGATCAACGTCCGCACTGAAAGTGGCGACCTGACGGCGGCGCGCTTTTTGCTGGGGGATACGGCGCAGGACGTCAACATTGGCGGCCATCCCGGCCTCAAGGGGACCTTCGTAAGCAGCCCTTTGATCTATCTTCAGAACGGCAACGCGCAGCTTGTATTTCAGGGCGTGCTCCTGGGCGATGAAGCGGCCACGGCCATGTCTAAGGTCGAGCAGATCGCCAACATCGCCGCCCCGCGCTGGTAATCCGCAAGCAGGCCGCGACAACGCTCCAAGGAGCGGGGTCGCGGACGACGCGCAGCAGCGCGCGTGAGCTGCTGCTGCGGAGATTGACTGTTTGCGCGTCCTAGTGGCGAGCCAGGGCGAGTAGCTCCTCGGCCAGCTGACGACGAGCGTCGGCCGCGCCGATCAAAGTGTTCGTGATGAGCGGTCGCATGCCGGTGCGTGCGACCGCTTCTTCATGCTCGGCGTCGGCGCGATCGAGCACCAGCGCGTAGATCAGGCCGGGGTAAGTCGCGGCGTAGTACGCGGCCAGGCCCGCGGCAGTTGGCTCGACTTTGGCCAGCGCCGCGAGCATGTCGGCGGCCGGTCCGCGCACTGCCGAGCCACCCACGATCGGGCTCACCGCGACGACCGGCGCCGCAACACCAAGTAGCGCCTTGGCCATCCCCGGAATGGACAGGATGGGGCCGATGCTCACGAATGGGTTGGATGGGGCCATGACCACCAAGTCGGCCGACTCGATCGCCCGGGCCACCTCAGATGTGATGGTGGCAGCCTCCATGCCGTCGAATCGGAGCTCCAACACCTCGTCGGCGTGGTGGCGCCGGACGAAGTAATCCTGAAAGTCGAGCCAGGCCGCTGCCGTTCGCACCTTGGTGCGAATCGGTTGGTCGGTCATAGGCAGGAGCGCTGCGCGCACGCCAAGCTGAGCGGCCAGATCGGCCGTCACTTGCGTCAGCGTCTTACCGCCACGAAGGCCGGCAGTGCGCACAAGGTGCGTGGCGATATCGCGGTCGCCCAGCTTGAACCAAGTCGGCGCACCGTAGGTCGCGAGCATTTCCGCTGAGGACCAGGTCTCGTTGCGCAGCCCCCAACCGGTCGCGTCGTTGGCCAGGCCGGCCAGCGTGTACATGACCGTGTCGAGGTCGGGCGATACCAGCAGTCCGTGCAACTCGAGGTCGTCGCCCGTGTTGACGATTACTGAGAGCTCGACTTGGTCGCCGAGCAACTCGAACCCGTGCGCCATGCGCGCCCCGCCAAACCCGCCGGCGAGAACGACGACGTTGGCCCGCTGCTTCACGCGACAATGCTGACATGCCGACTGATCTCGTGACCGGCGCCTTTGGCTACACGGGCAGTCGGATCGCGCAGCGGCTGCTGGAGCGCGGTCGCGCCGTGCGAACGATGACCCGGCGCACGGCGGTAGTGCATCCGCTGAGTGAGCGAATCGAGACTTTCGCAGCCACGTTCGATGACGCGAACCTGGAGCACGCGCTCGCCGGCGTCGACACGATCTACGCGACCTACTGGATGCGCTTTCCGCGTGACGGCGCGACCTGGGATGAGACAGTCGCGAACGTCGAGCGGCTGGCTGGTGGGGCGCGTCGCCAGGGCGTCCGGCGGCTCGTCTACATCAGCGTCTCCAACGCCAGCCACGATTCCTCTACTGCGTACTTCCGGGCCAAGGCCGCCGCAGAGGAGCGCATCCGGTCTGCGGCTGGAGGCGGACTGTCGGTAGCCATCGTCCGTCCCACCTTGCTCTATGGGCCAAGCGACATCCTGATCAACAACATGGCCTGGTCCCTGCGCCGGCTGCCGGTCTTCGGCATTCCGGGCGGCGGCCGTTACCGCGTTCAGCCCGTCCACGTCGATGACGTCGCCGACCTGTGCGTTCAGCTAGGTAGCACCGACGAACCCATCGAAACCGACGCGGCTGGCCCGGAGACGTTCACGTTCGACGAGCTCGTGGGACGCGTGAAGAATGCTGTCCACAGCCGGGCGTTGCTCATGCACATGCCCGTCCCAGTCGTCCTGGGCACGACCAGATTCCTGGGCCTGGCCGTCCGCGATGTGGTCCTGACGCGCGACGAAATCCGCGAACTGATGGAGAGCCTGCTGACGAGCGCTTCGAACCCCAACGGAACGACGCCGACGCGCTTCAGCGAGTGGATCGCCGCCAATGCGGACAGCGTGGGGCACCATTGGTCGTCGGAGCTGGGTCGGAACTTCGGCAAACTTCAGGGTGGCAACCGCTAGGCGCCACGCGGTCCCGAATACCCGGGTTATCTGCACCGTGGCTGCAAGCCGAGCATGAAGTTGGGCTCAGCCACGCTCGCGCCGAGGCGGTTCCGACAACACCAACCGCGTAACGGTTGCCAGGCTGCAGTCTGCGCTACTTGATACCCGGCAGGACCTCGCGCCCAAAGGCCTCGATCCACTCGCGCTGGTTGCGCCCCACGTTGTGCAGATAGAGCCGATCGAAGCCCATGTCCGCGTATTTCTGGATTTCCTTCCGGTGCGCCTCGAGGTCGGACGAGATGAGCATCCGGCCCTTGAAATCTTCTGGCCGCACGAGCTTGGCCATCTGCTCGAAGTCCAAGGGCGAGCGGATGTCCTGCTTGGGGAACTTCATGCCGCCGTTGGGCCACTCGGTCATGGCGTTGGCCAGCGCCTCTTCTTCTGTGGGCGCCCACGACATGTGGATCTGGATGATCTTGGGCATCGTGGCCGGGTCCTTGCCCGCTTCGCGCGCGCCCTTCTCAAAACGCTCGAAGATGCCCTCGATCTTGCCTTCCGGCGCACCAACAGTGATCAGGCCATCGCACAGCTTGCCCGTGCGTTCGGCCGTGATGGGCCCCGCGGTGGCGACAAAGATGGGCGGCGGCGCGGCGGGCATCGTCCAGATGCGCCCGGTCTCCATCTTGAAGAACTCACCTTTGTGCTTGACGTCCTTCCCGGTGAAAAGCTTGCGGATGATCTCGATCGCTTCGAACATCCGGTTGATGCGCTCGGGCGCCTCCGGCCAGTAGTCGGCCACGATGTGCTCGTTGAGCGCTTCGCCCGACCCAAGGCCCAGCCAGAACCGACCCGGGTACATGGCTTCGAGAGTCGCCGCGGCCTGGGCGATCACCGCCGGGTGCTGGCGGAAGGACGGGCACGTGACGCCGGGGCCGATGTCACCTTTGGTGCGTTCCGCGGCGGCCGCCATGAAGGCCCACACGAAGGCGGCGTTGCCCTGCTGCGGTGTCCACGGCTGCATGTGGTCGGCCGCCATGACGCCGGAGAAGCCGGCGTCTTCCGCGGCCACGCAGTAGTCGATCAGCTCTGTGGGGTGGAACTGCTCGAGCATCGCGGCGTAACCGATCTGGGGCCTGGGCATTACTGCAAGTCTCCGTGGATGCTGACCTTGGTCGGGCGCAGGATGAAGGTCACGCGCTCTTCGGTGCTGAAGCGGGCAATCTCGCGTGCGGCGATTTCTGGCGTGTCGTAGCGGCGGGCCATCTCGGCAATGTCGGCCTGCGCCGCGTCGCCCTCATAGACTCGGTCAACGCTGCAGTTGATCGTCACGGCGTCCTCCGCCTCGTACACCGCGAGGTTGGCGCGGCCATCGCGCTCCAGGTTGGCCGGCCAGCGCCGGCCGCGGCGCGAGTTCATCACCAGCTCGTCGCCGCGCAACAGGAACCAGATCACTATCTGATGGGGCGAGCCGTCGCGATTGATCGTCGCGAGCGTCGCGTAACGCGGCGGCGTCGAGCCCAGGAAGCTGCGCGCGTTGGCGCTCAGTTCCACTCCTGCCACGGTCTCTGCGGTCACGCGGCCGATGGTAGCCGCTCCCCCGCGTTGACCAGCACGGTCAGCCAAGAGTCGCGCGGGGCCAGCGGGCAGTTCCACTTGGGGTCATACGCACACGATGGGTGGTAGGCGAGGTTGAAGTCGAGCGTGAGTGTCCCGCTCTGCCAATCGCCGCCCTGGTCGGCACCTTTGACCGTGTCGAGCAGGTAGCGTCCCGCGCCATAGGTGGCAGCGCCCGAAGTCGCGTCACGGAAGGGGAGGAAGAGGCCGCCGGCGTAGCCACTCATCCAGAACACGGGGAGCGTTGCACCCGCGAGCGGCCCCGACAGTCGCACCAAACCAATGCGCTTGAACGAGAACGGCTCCGACCCACTGGTTGGCAGCTGCAGCAGTTCGCCGGCCGGCAGGTCGGGCGAGTGGGGATCGTCGGCCGAGTCGGTCGTTTCCAATTCAACCGTCAGTCGGAACGAGGGGTCGTAGTCGAAATACGAAAGCCCGCCGAAGCGGGCTCTCGCGT
>JBDTUR010000153.1:0-5027 GCA_040007635.1 Chloroflexota bacterium | reverse complement strand
TGCGGCGCTGGGCTGGTGTTAGTGCGCGTGGGTCACGCAATTGTCCAGGTGGCCCGCTAGGCCACGGTGCCTGCGAGGGCCACGGCTTCCGCGGCGAACCGCGTCACTTCGTCCCAGCGCTGATTGCGGATCGCGTCGGCCGTGGCGATCCACGTGCCACCCGCGGCGATGACGTTCGGTAGCGCAAGGTAAGCGGCCAGGTTGCCCACGTTGATGCCGCCCGTGGGCATGAAGCGCACGCCCGGATAAGTCGCCCGAACGGCCGATAAATAGCCCGGGCCACCCGATGCCTCGGCCGGGAAGAATTTGAGCAGCCGGAGGCCGAGCGACATAGCCGCCTCGATCTCCGACGGCGTCACCACACCCGGAACCACCGCGACACCGCGCGACAGCGCGTAGGCGACCACGGTCGGGTTGAAGCCGGGCGCAACGATGAACTCCGCGCCAGCATCGAGCGCATGGTCAACGGACGCGGCGTCCAAGACGGTGCCAGCTCCCACCAGGACGTTGGGCTGCGCGGCGCGGATCGCGGCGATGGCGTCAGCAGCAGCATCCGTTCGGAACGTGATTTCGGCGATCGGGAGGCCGCCGGCGGCCAGAGCGTCGGCCAGCCCGGGCGCGTCGGCAGCATCATCGATGGTGACCACCGGCACGATGCGCAACTCGGCCAATCGGATCGCGAGGGCTGCTCCGTCCAAGCGCGCCTACTCCGGAGCCTCGAGCACCAGCGGCGTGTCCTGGCAGGCGAGCCCCTGGTCGGCCAGCGCAGCCAGGTGAGTGTTCGCTTCCGGCACCTGGCCCCCGTTCTCAGTCCGCAGATCCGCGGCGCGACCCAATGCCGCGCGCTTGCCGCGGGCGAACCACGCGTGGTACTCGGTTCCAGCGCGCGATGCGAGGTCCATGAGCCCGGCAATACCCACAACCACCGGCTGGCCGTCCGGCCAATCGGGCAACGTCGCGATGGCGTCCGTGGCCGCACCAGCGCTTTGAATCAACTCGTCGACGAGCAAGCGCGCGTCGTGGTTCTTGCCGTCGTCGATATCGAGCTGCACGTCGACCAAAAGCTGTTGTGCGTCAACAGCCTGGCTGAACATCGCGCAGAAGTTGGCGTCCCAACCGAGTGGCCACGTCGCTTGCGACGCACCCGGCGTTGCGGTAGGGCCGGACGAGCGGCTGGGGCGCGGGGTGAATTGGAGGACGACCAGCGATGAGCTGGGACGTGGCGTCTTGGCCGGCGAGTCGCAGCCGAGCACGCCGGCAGTGAGACAGACCAGGGCCAGCCCAAGCGCGGCGAGTCGGCCGGAGGGCGGTACCTGGGGGTGACGGTCCAGCGGGGCTTCCACGGGCTTGGTCAGGATAGCCCGGAAGACTTCAGCCGCCCAGTTCGAAGTAGCCCTGCGCGAGGACCTGCTCACCCTTGAGATAGCGCACCAGGTAGGTCCCCGGACCGTCGAGGGCGCGGCCCGGATTGATGTCCTTGCGTGAGAAGTGCAGCGACGCCTTGAGCCGCGGTCGTGCGCCGCCCTCACTCAGCAGGCGCTCACCGTTAGGCGCGGTGTCGTCGAGTTTGAAGAGCCGCACGGTCACGTCGGCGGCGTCGGACGCCTCGGTCAGGAAGCCGCTCCACGCCAGCCGGTCGCTGGGCACGAAGCTCGCGCGCGGGTCAGCGACGGTCTGGTCGGGGTTGAGCTGCGTGCCGAACGTGACGAAGCCCGGGCCGACTTGAACGGTCGCTACAAATGGGCTGGCCGTGGGTGTGGGTACGGGGCCGGTCGGGACCACAGATGCCGTCGCCGAGGGCTGGGCGCTGGGTGATTGGGGCGGTGGGCTGGCGGTTGGGCCAACCTGGCGTGTAGGTGTTGGCGCGGGTGGTCGGTTGACGAGAACGAGCGCTCCGGCGAGCACAGCCAGGGCAAGAGCGACCATTCCGATTCCCAGGATCCGGCCGATCAGCGCGCCGTTGCCGCCCCGACCATTGGGGAAACGAGGGGGGCCGTAGATAACCCCCTGGCGGCGCGGCACGCGGTTGGACACGCACCGATTGTCACAGACCGCACGTCACAAGTTCGAGACGTCACATGCCCGCAATCTGGCGTGGGGCATAACGCGGAGCGCGGCGCGGCGGTCGCAGCCCTGATCGCTCGATCAGCAGCACCACGCGTGCACGCTGTCCGGCATAGGGCTCAAGCAGCTCGAGCATCCGGGGATCGTCGCCGTCGCGCTCCCCGGCAAGCACCCAGCACACCTGCCGCGGTAGGTTGTAGTCGCCCACGCTGACCGCGTCCGGATCGCCCAATGCGAGGCGCATCGTCTCTGCCGCCGTCCACGGCCCCACGCCGGGCACCGACTCGAGCCGGCGGCGGGCGTCCTGCGCGGAGAGGTTGCGGATCTCGTCGAGGCGGGGCGCGATGGCCGCCGCCGCCCGGATCGCGTCGGCCCGCCGCCGCTCGAGGCCCAGCGGGTGGAACGCCCAGTAGGGTGTGCGGGCGAGTGTCACCGGCGACGGCGGCAGCGTCAGGCCCAGCGGCCCGGGCGCCCGTTCGCCAAAGCGCGCCAACAACATGCGCTGGCTCCGGCGCGCCTCCAGCCCGGTCACCTTCTGGCCGATGATCGAGTTGACCAGCATCTCGACCACCGGCGCGCCGCGGGTAAGCCGCAGACCGGGCATGCGGCGCACCAGCTCGCCCACGATGGCGTCGTGGGCGACAAGCGGTGGCGCGTCGTCGAGCTCGCCGACCAGTCCTGGCACAAGGTCCAGCGCCGCGCTTGCTCCGGCTCCCCAGGCGCGTGCCGCCACGCCGTCGCTGCGCCACGTGATCTCCAGCGTCGCGGGGCCGCTCGCGAGGCGCATCGCGCGGATCGCGTGGCCCGGCCCGAGCTGCATTACCAGGTCGCCTGGCCCCCACCAGAGAGGGCCCAGGGTGAGCGCCGGATCGGTGCCTGATCGGAGCTCGAATCGGCGCTCGACTGGCGTTTCCTCGTCCACCGTTGACAGTCCTCGGCAGTCTAGGCCGGCGGTCTGGCCGGGGAGCCGATCGTCTCGATGAAAGAGACGTCGCCAGCGGCTGCGTTACGTGGTGGAGGCCACTAGCACCGCTTGACCCAGCGACCACAGGGTGATGGTGGTCAGAGCAACCATCAGGATCGCCAGCGGCAGTTGCGCGAGGACAGTCGTCCCGCCCTTTTCTCGGGCCATCTCGGCATGGCCCGCCCAAGCGCCAACGATGTGGCCACCCACCACCGCCGCGAGCTGAATGCTCCACAGGACAGAAGTTGGCAGGGGCAGCGTGGGTTCCCAGAAGCCCAGGTCGAATGGCAGCAGGTTCTGGCCGTGCATCAGCGGGTCGTTGAGCGCCGCGACGATGCGCTGACCATCGACGAGCAGGTAGCTCAGGTAATGCGCCACGAGGTAGCCAACTGCGACAGGCAGCAGTCCCGCCCCAAGGGTGGCAACGCCCAATCGGCGTGACATGAGCAACACGATCACGGTCAGGCCGCCCAAGAAGACGATCGCGGTGATGCTGTCGCGCAAGTCGGTCGAGCCGAATAGGCCGTTCTTGACGAACAGGTCGAAGTACGCCTGCGTCTGGCTGAGGCCATCAAAGATGATGGAACCTGTGCCCAGCGCAATCAACGCCACGTCGGCAGTCGTCCACGGTGTCGACAAAAGGCCCGATGCGTACGGCCGGCGCACGACCTTGCCGCGCTCAGGCTCATCGCTGAGGGCAAACGGCGCCAAGCGACCCAACACGCCGAACCAGACACTGAAGGTCTCGCCATTTGCGCGCCACGCCTGCCGCCCGAAGTACGACATGGCGGCGACCGTATAGATGGTGTAGCCGACGAAAAAAAGCCCGAGCGACCGGCCACCCTCGACCCGAAGAACAAGCTCGAGCCACACGATGACGACGAGGCCGGCCACCGCCGGCCATTTGCCCAATACGACTGGATAGGGCGATGCCTGTCCACCCGATATGCCCAAGCGTCCGGCGATGCCGCTCAGGATCGCGTGGATCGTTGAGAACGGATCGATCCACGACCAGAGCGGCCCGCCAAGGGCGCTTATCAACGCGAGGCCCACCCAGCCGTAGACCCACAGGAAGAGCGACGCGACGTCGGCATCACTCGACCCACCGCTCAGGGCCTGAATGGCGATCCACAGCCACGCGATGAGACCCAGCGCCTGGAGCGTGAGGCGCAGCCAGCGCGGCACCGTGCGCGTTGTTCCGGCGACTTCGGTCCTGGACGCCGGCGCGTTGCGCAGGATGACGAAAACGAATGACATCGCCACCGCAAACGCCGCACCGCCCACGTACACCACGAGTGGCAGCGGCGCCTCGTAGCGGTCGTTCAACTGGTGCGCGAGCGCCACGCTGGGCCACGCCAGGAGCAGTGCCGGCCCGCCCGCTGCGCCGGCGAGGAGGGTCAGCCACACGCGGGTGCTGCGCAGTCGGTCCATCGCGGTCACGGTAGCGAAAGTCGCTGGGAGATGTCTGAGGGCCGACGCGCGGTCAGGCGAGGTCCGCCCCTGCAGCCCGAGCGTCGGCCGCCCAACGGTCGAGCGCCTCGTCTGAATCGGCGGCATCACGCACGAGGCCGATGACGCGGCTGATCCCCAGCTCGCGATAACCCGCGAGCATCTCGGCCCGTGCCTCGCCCGCGTCGGTGATCTGTTCCCACCAGGTGTGCACCGACACCGCGAGCGATGCCGGGTCGCGGCCGATCTCTGCGCAGCGCGAATGAATTACGGGCAGCGCGTCTTTGACCTCGGCCGGCGTCAGGCCATCGAGGTTCAGCTCATCGGCGTAGCGCGCCGCGAGGCGCCACGTGACGTTGGGTCCGTTGCCGCCGACCATGATCGGGATGCGCGGCTGCTGGACGGGCTTGGGAACGTTGATGGCGCCCTCGACCTGCAGGTGCTCACCCGAAAATGTGGCGCGGTCTTCGGTCATCATCGCCCGTGCAACCTCGAGCGTGTCCTTCAGGATCGCGAGGCGCTCGGGTGCATCGGGGAAGCCGTAGCCATA
>JBDTUR010000152.1:0-5070 GCA_040007635.1 Chloroflexota bacterium | reverse complement strand
GCCAGCGCAGCAGGCGCGCATACCAGCCCAGCTTGCCGGTGAAGAACGGCGATCCCACTACGCGGCCATTGGGCGCGTACAGGCTGACAAAGCGAACGCCGCCGGCAACTGCGCTGACCATGCGCGCCTCGTGCAAGGGATCGAAATCGTCCTCTTCCTGGCTCACGGCTGAACCGGCGCCGGTGTTGCGCACCGGGCCGTCGCCGAAGTTGGTGACGATCGAGGCGGGTTCGATCGGCAGCTTCGACGCGATGGCCACGCCGTTCCAGCGGCCTTCACCGTGATGGATCAGCTCGTAGCCGTGCATCTTGAAGTCCATCAGAGGCGCGTCGGCGTCGGACAGCTTCGTTTCCTGCATCAACAGCACATCTGGCGCCGCGCGCCCGAGCCACTCGGTGACGCGGTCCATGCGCGCCTTGAGCGAGTTGACGTTCCAGGTGGCGATGCGCACGAAACGCGTCTCTAAGCCGAGCGGGCCAGCGCGAGAAGCTGGCGCTCACCGCGCGACATGGCCGCGATGCGTGCCGCGTCACGCGTGAAGTGAATCACCACGCGGGGCGCGATCCGCTCACGCGGCCCGTAGGTCAGGTAGCGCACTTTCTTGAGCCGCAGGTGCGCGCCACTCAACAGGCCGCACGGATCGGCCATCAGTGTGCCCATCTGCCAGCCGACGTGGACGTGTTCCCGCTCGGGCCAGACCCACGCGAAATACGTCCCGTGACGCGTGATCGGCAGGTCATAGCCGATAAGCCGCCAGCCCGGTCGCACTCGCTCGACTGAGCTCGGCACCGCCTCTCTCACCAGCTCGCGCAGGCGTTGGCACTGGGCCGCAATGGGTGCCGGATAGTCGGCCAGAAAGTCGGTGATTGGATCCGTTCCCTCGTCCACTTCGAGCAAGGTTAGGCGCTAGCCTTTGACCCCGTGAAGGAAGTCGATGATTGCCTGTCCGCGCTGCCCGACGACATGGCCACGACGAGTAGCGGATCGATCGTCGCGCTCGCAGCTGCTCCAAAGACCACGCCAAACACGCCGATCGCCAATGCCAGTGGCGCTGCCGTTATCAGGGTCGCGCGCAGCCCCGCCCCCTCATCTTCCACGGCGGCGATGCTACCGGGCTAGTCTTCGGGCCATGCCAAATGCCGTCACTTATCACGTTCCTGGCGCCACCCTGATCGAACGCGAGCACAGCGTGCCGCTCGATCACGCGACGGCCGACCGACCACGCATCACCGTCTTTACGCGCGAGGTGTCCGGCGAGGGCGGCGACGACAAGCCGTACCTGCTGTTCCTCCAGGGCGGTCCCGGTATGGAGGCCACACGGCCCACGGCACCGCCGTCCGGTTGGATGAAGCGCGCTCTGCGGGATTACCGCGTGCTGCTCCTTGATCAGCGCGGCGTGGGCCGCTCCACGCCGGTGGGTGCGCAGATTCCAGGCGCCACGCCGCAAGAGCAGGCGAATTACCTGACCCATTTCAGGGCCGATTCGATCGTCCGCGACGCGGAGCTGATTCGCGAGGAGTTAATCGGCAGTGAGCGCTGGAGCGTGCTGGGCCAGTCGTTCGGTGGCTTTACGTCGATGACCTACCTGTCGATCGCGCCGGAGGGACTGCGCGAAGCATTCATCACCGGTGGCCTGTCACCCATCGGCCGCACTGCGGACGAGGTCTACGCGCGTACCTGGCAGAGAGCAATCGGCAAGAGCAAGGGCTACTTCGACCGCTTCCCCGACGACCGACAACGGGCGCGGGACATCTTCAAACGGTTGGCCGACGAGGACATCCGACTACCCGGTGGCGACCGACTCACCCCCAACCGATTCCGAATGAATGGGATGTGGCTGGGTAGGGGTGACGGTTGGGAACTGATGCACAACCTGCTCGAGCTGCCTTTTGGTTCGGCCGCGTTCCTGTGGGACGCGGAGGCGGGTGCAAGCAATTTCCAACGTAACCCCATCTACGCGACGCTGCATGAGTCGTCGTACGCCGACGGCGTCGCCACCCGGTGGAGTGCCGCCCGGACGAAGCCCGCTGAGGTCGACGCGGAGGGCTATTTTGCCGGGGAGCACATCTACCCCGAGATGTGGCAGGACTACGGCGGTCTGCGCCCTCAGGCCGCGGCGGCCCAGATCCTCGCCGAGCACGAGTGGCCGCGGCTGTACGACGCGGCTGTGTTGCGTCAGAACGACGTTCCGGTGGCAGCCTCGATCTACACCAACGACCTCTATGTGGACCGTGATTTCGCAGCCGAGACCGCCACGACGATCCGCGGCCTCAAGGCGTGGGAGACGGCCGAGTTCGAGCACAACGGCCTGCGCGCCGACGGCGAGCGCGTCTTGGGCACGCTGTTCGACCTGCTGCACTAGGACCCGAGCGGCGGAGGCCACCTAAAGGCCGTTCGGCACTCCCCGCGAGTGCGTTGGCGCGGGACGATGCGATGCGACCGCCCTGTATCAGCCGTAGGAGCACGCCCCAATGACGCCTGTCGCCCAGGTCGCGAACGAGTTCCTGTCTCATAAGCGCGTCGCCGTAACCGGCGTCTCGCGTACACCCAAGTCGCACGGTGGCAACGTCGTCTTCAACCGGTTGCGGGACCGCGGCTACGAAGTCTTCGCGGTCAACCCCAACGCCACGACGGTTGAGGGCGTAACGGCGTATCCCAACCTCGCGGCAATCCCCGGCGGTGTCGACTTCGTGGTCATCGCCACGCGACCCGAGCATGCCGCCGCTACCGTCCAGGAGTGCCGCGACCTGGGCATCAGCCGCGTCTGGATGCACCGCCTTGCCGGGGGTGGCTCGTGCTCGCCCGAAGCAACCAAGCTCGGCCGTGACAACGGCATCACCGTCATCGAAGGCGGCTGCCCGCTCATGTTCGGCCCAACGGCCGATGGCGGCCACAAGGTGATGCGCTTCTTCTTCTCGCTCACGGGCAGTGTCCCGCGCGAAGCATGAGCTACCGGTTCTTCGCCGACCTTGGCGCCGAGGCGCCGCCACCACAACGCGGCATCCTGAGTCAGACGCTGTCCGATGAAGGCGGGGTCGAGCTGGTGCTGTTCGCCATGGCCCCGGGCGAGCGCCTGTCTGAACACACGGCAGCGCGGCCAGCCATCGTCCACGTGCTCTCCGGCACAGGTGAGCTGACTGTCGCCGGTGACGCGCACGATCTCCAGCCGGGAGCCTGGCTGCGGATGGCCGCCGGCACCGTGCACGCCCTGACCGCCACAACGCCTCTCGTCTTCGCTCTCTACCTGCTGCCCAAGGAGTAGCGCCCGCCGTCGGCGACAAGCCTCACAATCGCGGCTCGACCACCGCCAGCTGGACGTGACCCACACGATCCCGTCCGACCACCCCAACCTTCTGGCCACTGTCTTGGGCGAGTTCATCGACCGCTGATAATCAGCGGCGATGTACCAACCGGCGCACGGCAAATTCACGGTTGACGACCCGCTGGCGCTCTTGAGCGAGCTGGCGCAGACGCAGGCCGGGACGCTCGTGTCGCTCTCCGCTGACGGCTACCTGACGACGATGCTGCCGTTGATCGTGGACTCAGCGCAGGGCCCAAATGGCACTCTGCGCGGCCACGTGGCCCGGGCCAACCCACACTGGCGCGCCCTCGAGAAGCAGCCCAGCGCGATCGTCATCTTGCACGGGCCCCACGCCTACATCTCGCCGTCCTGGTACGCGGAAAAGCGACGCAACGGCAAGGTCGTGCCCACTTGGAATTACTCGATGGTCGTCGTCCATGGCACGGTCACTGTGCATCACGAGCACGACTGGCTCCTCGCCAATGTTGGCGCGCTCGTCACACGTCACGAGTCACAGCGCCAGGATCCTTGGTTCGTTGACGATGCACCGGCCGACTACATCGATCTGCAGGCCAAGGCGATTGTTGGGATTGAGCTGACGATCAAGCGCATCGACGCGAAACAGAAATTGACGCAGAACCGTTCAGCCGCCGACTTCGAGGGCACGCTCGCGGGTCTGAGCGCGGGCGAGCCGCGCGAGCGCGCCGTGGCGCGCGACATGGAGTCGGCTACCAAACGTCCCCGGGGCGCCACTCACAGCTGATTGGCGCGTCCCAACGGAGTGCGGGGGAGCGCGGCGTCAGGCGCACCATGATGTAACCGTCGTCGTCGGGCGTTGGCTGGTCGCCATCTGGGCTGCGCACGAACGATGGACCACGCCAGATTTGCCAGCCCAGCCGCTCGTAGAATGCCTGGCTGCCGGTGCCCAGTGCCGCGATCTGCCAATCGCCGGCGTCGATGAAGTCTCCGACTGCGCGCATCACCTCCGTGCCCAGGCCGTGGCCCTGCTGGCCCGGGTCGGTCGCGACCGCCTCAACATATGCGGTCACCAGCGGCACGCCATCGACGTGCAGCTCGCGCGTCACGACGGACGCGTGGCAGACGATCTGGCCGTCCGACTCGAGGAGGAAGTGCGTCCCGCCCAGGGCGTGCTGCCAATCTTCTTCGGTCAAGCCACCATGCTCGTCGCCCTCAAATGCGTCATGCATCAATTCACGCAGTCGCGCCACCTCGGCGGCTGTCAACTCCGCGCTAGCGGTCTGGCGCAACTTCAGCTGTCGTCTCCCATCCACGAGCCTATGCCCCTGACGCGATCCACCTTCACATGGGTGATGTAGCCCGGCGGCGGATTGGGCATGCCCGGGAAGACGACCTCAGGCCCAAGATAGGTGCGTGCCAGGTGCTGCAGCA
The DNA here is from genome assembly GCA_040007635.1 of Chloroflexota bacterium. GTDB lineage: Bacteria > Chloroflexota > Limnocylindria > Limnocylindrales > CSP1-4 > JALYGJ01. The sequence goes on along the minus strand of JBDTUR010000152.1, from coordinate 359 downwards.
TCTCCGCCGCGCCACCCTCGGTGATGCGCGCCACGCCTTCGAAGACCGCGTACTCCTGAAGGCCCCACTCGTTAATGCGCTCACTGTGAACGGTCAGCGCGATGCGCGGATCGCGCCGCAGGTTGCGCAGCTTGCGCTGATCGGGCAGTGTGGCGAAGACGATTTCGGAGTCCTCAATGCCGACCCAGGCCAAACTAAGGTGAACCGAACCGTCCGAGTTGATGGTGGCCACTGTTGCGACAGCTGCTGAGGCGAGCAGCTCCTGCGCGGCCCGCGAGAGATTCGCCATCGGGCGAGTCTAGTCGGCGGGAACGAGCCTCACGATGATCCGCAGCTGGCTCTGCGCGCCGTCGCAGGTC
>JBDTUR010000151.1:0-5161 GCA_040007635.1 Chloroflexota bacterium | reverse complement strand
TCGCCGCGAGCCGGAAGCTGGGGCCGCTGTTGAAGAACTCGCTGCCCAGCTGGTTCAGATCGATGTCCGCGACCGCGGACACTTCGCTGCCCGTGGCGGGATCGGTCCAGCGCAATCGGACCGTGCCCAGGAAGCCATCTGAGTTCCACGCGGGCTCGATCTCGTACAGCGCCGTGACCGAATGGCCCGCTCCAACCTCACCGGCGTCGACATACGGGTCACGGAAGTCCTGGTCGGCAATGGCCCGGTTTTCGTAGCCAAGGAGCCGGTACCGACTGACCGCCTCGGGCCTGAACTCCACCTGGACCTTGGCGTCGCGGGCAACGGTTTCGAGCGTTCCGGCCAGCTGGTCGCCGAAGACCTTGTCTGCCTCGACCCGGTCGTTCACGTAGGTGTAGAAGCCGTTACCGCGATCGGCCAGCTGCTCGAGCAGCGTGTCGTTGAAGTCGCCCATGCCCACGCCAACCGTCACGAGGTCAACGCCAAGCGCGACCTCATGGTCGATGCGGCTCAGCATGGAGTCGGCGTCGGTCAGGCCCACATTGGCAACGCCGTCCGACGCCAGGACGACGCGATCGTTGGCGCCCGCGCGGTGGCCGCGCGTGGCGATGTCATAGCCCAGCTCGAGTCCCGCCTGCGCGTTGGTTGAGCCGGTGCTCTGGAGCGCGTCGATCGCGTCGTAGATGCTCCATGAGTCGGCCGCGGACGTGGGACCCAGCACGAGGCTGGCGCTGTCGCTGAACGAAACGATTGCCACCGTGTCGTCGCCGCGCAAACGCGAGACGAGCAATTCCAGCGCGTGCTTTACGAGATTCAGCTTGTCACCCGCCATCGAGCCCGACGTATCGATCACGAACGTCAGCGAGACAGAGGGCCGCTGGCTGGCCGGAACGTCGCGCGCCTTGATGCCGACGCGCAGCAGGATCGAGTTGGCGCTGATGAACGGTGTGTGGCCGCCGTCGAGATGGATGGCAAAGGCCGCGTCAGCCGGTGGCGCGTAGCCGTAGTCGAAGGCGTTGACGAACTCTTCGACGCGCACGCTGTCGGGGTCCGGCATGGAGCCCGTGTCAAGGAAGCCGCGCGAGACGCCGTAGGACGCCGTGTCGACGTCCATGGCGAACGTCGAGTAGCGGTCGTGGTTGGGATCTTCGAAGGGATTGACGCCCGGGTTGCTGAAGTCAGGTGGCGTGGTCGGCTGTCCCCCGGGCGCCGTGGTCGGCCACCAGGGAGCGGCCGTTGCCGCAGGAGTAGGCCACGGCGGTGTGGTCGGCCGCCAGTGGTTGGGATCGTTTGGGCCCGATGTCGGGTATGCCACCCCGGCACAGCCGACCACCAGCACGCCCACTACTGCAAGAAGTGAAGACCTGGACATTGCCCACCTCCAGCGGGCGTTCGGACTCCTCCCCGCAGAGTCGGACCTCCGACCGAGCCCTGCCTGCCGCACGCCCCGCCTCCTCTGCTGGCCCCGCAAACTCCTGCGCGGCCTGGGATCAAGGTCGTCCGCCGTTGTTGAGCGGACGCTGAGAGGTTGATGAAGGAATCGCGACCCTGGATTAAGGCTCGTTACCCAGCCCGATACCGCCCGGGAGGGCACGCATCGCGGCCTTAACGTCCGCGCTCATTTGTTGCTCATTTGAAGTCCGTAGCCGGTCCGTAGACCACTCAGTACAGCTAGGACTCGAGCAGTCCCCAGCGCCGGCGAATCCGGCGATCGAGGGTTCCAAAGAACAGGAGGTCGATGATGATGCCGATGACCAGGATCACGATCATCGACGCCATCAGTGCAGGCGGGTCGTTCAGCTCGCGCGCGAACTGAAGCCGGACGCCCAACGAGGGCTGATTGGCGATGATCACCAACAGCTCACCCGCCATCAGGCTGCGCCAGGCAAACGCCCAGCCCTGCTTGATACCGCCGATGAAGCTCGGCAGCGCGGCCGGCAGCACGACGTAGCGGTAGCGCGCGAACCCGCGCGCGCCCATGACCTGGCCGGCGCGCAGCAGGATGCGCGGGATGTGATCGACGCCGGTGATCAGGCCATTGGCAATCGAGGGTGCCGCACCCAGAACGATCACGAACATGATCGCTGTCTCCGTCAGGCCAAAGAGCAGGATGGCGAACGGGAACCAGGCGATCGAAGGCATGGTCTGGAGGCCGGTGATGAGCGACGCGATGGCCGAGCGGAGGAGGCTCGAGCGCACGATGGCGAGGCCCAATGCCGCGCCAATCACGAGCGCCAGGCCGTAGCCGATCAGCGCCCGCTGCAGCGTGATGAAGATCGCCTTTGGCAGGTCCGAGCCGACCAGGTCAGCCGCGAGGCGCTGGAGCACGACGAGCGGCTCCGGCAGGACCCAGTCGGGCTTCCAGTGCAACCAGACCAGCATTTGCCAGATGAGGAACACGATCCCTATGGCGGCAAGCTTTGGCCATAGGCCAGACCACACCCCGCGCATGCGGTCCACGCCGGGGCTGATGGGCAGGTCCAGCCGGTCAAGACCGCGCAGCTCGTCATCGAGCTTGCCTTGGGGCAATCGGACGACCTCAGTCATCGGCGTGCCGCCGGACTTCTGCGCGCAGCCGCTCTGTGACGGTCACTGCAAGTTCGGCGACCTCCGGGCCGCTGGTGTTGCGCGGCCGTGGCAGGTCGACTGGGAATTCCTCGGCAACGCGACCGGGTCGGCTGGTCAGAACGACGATTCGGTCGCCCAGGCGAACCGCTTCGCGCACGTTGTGCGTTACGAACACGATCGTGACCCCGGTCTCGCGCCAGATTCGCTCCAGCTCGTCATGAAGCAGGTCCCGCGTCATGGCATCGAGCGCGCCGAACGGCTCGTCCATGAGCAGGATGTCTGCATGCTGTGCAAATGCGCGGGCAACGGCGACGCGCTGACGCATGCCGCCCGACAGCTCGTGCGGTCGCTTGTCACCGAAGCCATCGAGGTGAACTAGCCGCAGGAGTGATTCAACCTCGGCGCGGCGCTGTTCGCGGCCAACCTTCGCCAGGCGGAGCGGCAGCTCAATGTTCGCGGCCGCGGTCATCCAGGGAAAGAGCGCCGCTTCCTGGAAGAGGAGCGTCGGCCGGCCGTCCATGCGTATCTCGCCGTGCGACAGATGGTCCAAGCCGCTCACCAAGTTGAGCAACGTGCTCTTACCGCAGCCGCTCGCGCCGACGAGGCACACGAACTCGCCCTTCTTGACCTCGAGCGAGATGCCTTCCAGCGCCAGGACGTGGTTGCCGGCGGGTCCATAGGTCTTGCCGACATCACGCACGGACAACACCACTTCGCCGCTCGTGGGCAGAGGCGTAGGAACACCGTTCTGGATCGCGACCGCACTCATGGCTGCGTGACCTCCGGCTTGCCGGCCTCGCGCAAGACCTCGTTGAGGGCGCTCAGGTCGTAGATGCCAGCGAGATCGCTCGAGTCGAGAAAACCGAGCGTCTTGGCCTCGTCGGCCGACGTCTGGAGTGACGTGGTGATGGGGTCAAGCGTGAAAGTCAAATTCGACCATGACGCAGCCACCACGTCGGCCGACAGCGTGCTGCCCGTAATCGTGCCGATGGTGGCAATGAGCGCGGCCTGCGCGTCGCCAGGGGATCCATTGACGTAGTCGGTTGACTTCAGGAGTCCCTTGATCAGGCTCTTGACCACGTCGGGATGCTGCTGGAGGAACTCGGTCCGCACGATCAGGTGCGTCGTCACGTACTGGCCGTTCGGCCACAGATCACGCTCATCCACGAGCACGTGGCCGCCACCATCCTGGATCATCCGCGTCGCCCACGGCTCGGGCACCCACGCGCCGTCGATCTGGCCGGCAACGAACGCCTGGAGTGTCTGCGAATTGCCCTGCGGCGTTATCGAGACATCGCCGCCACCCTGCGCGTCGGTCGTGTAGCCCTGCTCGGCCAGCCACGCGCGCAGCGCCACGTCCTGGGTGTTGCCCAGCTGCGGCGTGGCGAGCTTGGCGCCGCGCACGTCTGCCGCGGAGTTGATGCCGTCGCGCACGACCAGAAACGCGCCGCCGCTCGTAGCGCCGGCCACAATCCGGATTGCCTCGCCGTGAGACTTGATGAAGGCGTTGATCGCCGGATTGGGGCCGATGAACGTGGCGTCGAGGCCGCCGTTGAAGATCGCCTCAACCGCTTCAGGCCCGGCGTTGAAAGTCTGGGTCTGCAGGTTGACGCTCGGACCCAATGCATCGGCGAAATAGCCCTTGGCGACGCCGACGACTGCGGCCGCGTGGGTCACATTGGGGAAATAGCCCAGCCGCAACGTGACCGGCGATGCGCTCGCACTGGGTCCGGCCGACCCTCCGCACGCTCCCACCACCAGCCCGACCACCAGCCCGACCACGACCACGCGACTGACCCCAAGGCGACCCACTGTCCTGCCTACCTCACTATTCCTAGTAACTTGGTAGGCATACTAGCACATGCGCCGGAGCGGGCCTCCGTCAGGTAGTCACGGGATGGCTGGTAGCCGGGATCTAGGCCGCAAAAGCGCCGATTGACCGTCAACTTCCGCTCGCTGCTGGCTACCTGACAGGAGAAGCCATGGGCGGACCCGGATTGCAGTCAGCGCGTGGCTAAATGACAGAAGCGCCGCCGGCGCAGTGCCGACGGCATTCTCTGGTTACAACTGGGTGTGAGGCGCTAGACCTCCTTGAATTCGCCTTCGACGGCCTCTTCCTCGCCGCCGCCCGCGGCTGCGCCGGCTGGTTCCCCTTCCGGAGCGCCTGGTTCGGCGGAGCCGTTGCCGTCGCCACCGGTAGGGCCGGCGGCCTGATAAGCGGCCGTCGAGACCTTCTGGAGTGACGCGGCGAGCTCGTTCATCTTCGAGCGGATCGCTTCGACGTCATCGCCCTTGAGGGCCTCGCGCAGAGCAGTGACCTTGGTCTCGACGTCGGCCTTGTCCTCGGACGAGACCTTGTCGCCCAGGTCGCGCAGCGTGCGCTCGGCCTGGAACGCCAGCTGGTCGGCGTCGTTGCGCGTGTCGACCACCTCGCGCCGCTTACGGTCTTCCTCGGCGTGCTCCTGCGCGTCGCGGACCATCTGATCGACGTCGTTCTTGGACAGCATCGACGAGGCCGTGATGCGCACCTGCTGCTCACGCGAGGTAGCGCGGTCCTTGGCCTTGACGTCCAGGATGCCGTTCGCGTCGATGT
>JBDTUR010000150.1:0-5206 GCA_040007635.1 Chloroflexota bacterium | reverse complement strand
CGACGCCGACCGCGACGCCGACCGCGACGCCGACCGCGACGCCGACCGCGACGCCGACCGCGACGCCAACCGCGACGCCGACCGCGACGCCGACCGCGACGCCAACCGCGACGCCAACGGACCCAGCGACCCCAACGCCGACGCCCACGCTCCCGAACACTGCTGTCGCGACCACAACGGTCAGCGGTGGCGGGGCATCGGGCGGGATCATGGGTATCGTGTCCCTGAGCATCTTGGCTATCGGGCTCGTCCTAATGGCCGCTCGGAAGCCGCTGCGGCCACGCCGGGTGGTCGCGGCGACGACAACTGGGCCCTGGTCGACTAATGCACCCAATCACCGCCGCTAGGCCGATCTAGCCAGTCACCTTGAAGCGCAGGGCGGAGCGTCCGAAATGACGCTCCGCCCTTCGACTTATTCTTCGCTTAATGGTTCGGGTGTACGTCTCAGTTGACATGGAGGGCGTGGCCGGCATAAGCCACGCCAAGCCCACGATGCGCGGCGATGCCGGCTATCCCGACGCGGTTCGGTTGATGAACGGCGAAGCCAATGCCGCGGTCGCGGGCGCCTTCGATGGTGGCGCAACTGAGGTCGTGGTCAACGACAGCCATGGCCAGATGTTCAACCTGACGCCCGAAGAGATCGACCCGCGGGCGCGACTCGTGCAGGGCAAGAAGCCCTGGAGCATGGTCGAAGCGGCGTCGGACGGGCAGTTTGACGTGGCCCTGTTCGTGGGCTACCACGCCCGGGCCGGCCATCCGCGCGGCACCATCGCCCACACATACACCGGCCGCGTGACGCTGGCCCAAGTCAACGGCCGGCCCGTCACCGAAGCGGTGATCAACGGCCTGTACCTGGGCTCGCTGGGCATCCCTGTCGGCCTGGTCAGCGGCGACGACGCGCTGGCCCAAGAGCTGGCCGATTGGCTCCCCTGGGCGGAGCGCGTCGTTGTCAAGCGTGGGGTGTCCTGGCAGGCGGCGGATTCGCTCCACCCCTCCAAGGCGCGCGAGCTGATCAAGGCAGCGGCGCAGCGCGCCGTCGCTGGTCGCGCCAGCATGAAGCCCTTGGAGCTGCCCGCGCCGTTGACGCTGAGCGTCGAGTTCGCCAATGCGGGCCAGGCCGACGTCGCGGCGACGATCCCGGGGTTCAGCCGCACTGGCGATCGCGCGATCGCTTACTCGGCGGACGACGCCGCGACTCTCTTTCGCGCCTTCCTGTCCGCTGTGCGTTTGGCCGGAACCGCCGATGATTAGCCAATGAACGAGCCACGCAACGTTACCCCGGGCTTCTGGGAGCCCGCCCAACGTGGCTGGAACTTCCCCTGGCTGGGATTGCTGCTGGTGCTGGTCGGAGTGGGGCTGCTGGTCCAGTATTTCGTGCCCGGCGTGAGTGCCGGAACGCTGGTCTTGACGGCCCTGGGCGCGCTCTTCCTGGCTGCGTGGCTATTCGGCCGCTCGCGCTGGGCGGTCGTGCCGGGCCTCTTGATCCTGGCTCTTGGCGTCGTGGGTCTGGCGCGCGAGCTCAATGTTTACGACGGACCGGGTCTCACGGCCCTCGTACTCGCGGCCGCGTTCGTGCTGATCTGGGTACTCAACTATGCCCGCGGTGTGCGCAGCACCTGGCCGCTGTGGGGCGCGGCCACCTTTGGGTTGATCGGCTTCGTCCAGGTCTCGGGCCGGCTGGTCGACATTCCGGAGCTGGGCGCATTGTGGCCGGTGCTGATCATCATTTTCGGCCTGGTGTTGTTGTTGTCCGCGCGCCGCCGACCGGCTTGACGCCTCGCTACTTGGTGTAGACGCCGCTCGGATCGAGCTCGTCCCGAATGAGGCTCAGCTCCGCGGCTGTGGGTGGGGTCGTGCGGGCCAACTGAGTGGAGACGCGCGGCGACCAGCCCATCGCTCCCTTCACCTGGTCCAGGGTCACGCCCTCGTGCAGCGCGTCGAGTTGTAGCTCGCCGTCAACCGGGTGATAGACGCCCAGGTCCGTCACGACGACGCGCACCCGTGAGCCCACGCTCGTCTTGAAGTCGAGCCGCTCCACGAACGAGCGCGGCGACTGGCGCATGATCACGAAGATCGATTGCGCGTTCTGGGCGATCTCGCACGCGCCGCCCGACCCGGGCAACCGCGTCTTGGGCGCTTCGTACGGACCGATCACCGTCGAATTGAGGTTGCCCCAGCGATCGATTTGCGCCGCGCCCAGGAAGCCCACGTCGATCAGCCCGCCCTGCAGGTAGTAGCCGAACAGCTCGAACATGCTCGTGACCGCGGTCGCGTGGGTGACGATGGTGGGGTCACCGATCGACAGCGGCAGGCGGGCCGGACGGGCACCAAACACGCCGGCCTCGTAGACCAGCTCGAGCTCCGGGGCGACGGTGCGCTTGGCCAGGTTCACTGCGATGTTCGGCAAGCCCACGCCCACGAAGCAGACCCGTTGCTCCGCTAGCTCACGTGCGGCGGCGACGATCATCATCTCCGAGGCGGAGAAGGCCGCCGCCGGCGCACTCACCAAATGAGAAACCTCAATGCGCGGTGAATATCTGAGCGACCAAGTCGGCGTTGCTCGTATAGCAGCCTATCTCAACGCTGAAGCCCTTCTTGATGTTCAGCTGATAGGACAGGTCTGCAGTGAAACTGCCGTTTGGCGCGGCCACTCCGAAGTCGAAACCGACTTCGTACTGCGGCCCCACCACGTAGACGAGATACATGCCGTTGGCGAAGCACGTGCCCGAGACGCGATCTGTGGCGAGGTTGACCGTGCCCGCGACCTTGGGCACGGTAAACGTGCCGTCCGAGCCCAGGCCCGGCGCCTCGATCAGGTCGCCTGGCTGGATTGCGTAGGGTTCCGTATCCGCATCGACGAACTCGCCAGCGATCTGGCCGCCGTAGAACGGATCGGCGACGGCATCGCCGGTCGCCACCTGGTTGCTGTTATGACTGACGACCATGCCCAGGTGCGCGTTCGGTTTGAAGACACCTGAGAAACGGGACTCGCCGATGGCGACCGCCAGGCCGGGAACGTATGTCTGGCGCCATACCTTGACCGCACCGCTGCCCGACTGCCAGGTCGCAATTGCCGCAGTGCCGCCAATCAGGTCGATGCCGTCGCTCGAGAAATCGTGCGAATAGGTGCCGTTGCCAGCGGTGACGACATGCTGGAAAAAGTCATACTCGGGCAGCCCGACCACCGAGGCGCCGGAGGTCGATACCTCGAGCGTGACCTTGCTGCCAGCCGGTGCCTTGCCTGATACGACCTCGCTCACTCGGTCGGTGTCTATCGTGAGCTTGGGCACGGTGAAGTGGCGTGACTGGCCGGTTTCAAAGACTGTCGCGCGGACCTTGGCGCCGGCAAGGATCGGATAGCCATAGCCGCAGACCTGCCACTCGCCGTACGTGCCCGTGTCACCTGCTTCGCGCAGGATGACGTGGCCCGCTGGGTCGCGTACGACGACCTTCACGAACGAGTTCTTGCGCGCCGTGCCGGTAACGCACGTGTCACCGATGAGCACGCTGACCGTCAGCGGCCGGGGGGCAGCCATCACGCCCGGCGCCCACATCGCGAGCACCAGGGTTGAGGCGAGGGCGCCAACAGCCAGTTGGCGCAGTGACAGAGTGAACATTGGCGTCTCCCTGATGCAGGACCGGATTTGGCGCCACTCTATGGCGGGTTCGTGGCCCCGAGCACGTTCGTTTGGCCCCTATCAGCAGGTCTTTTGCACCGCGCTCAACTCAGCGGTACTCGCCGTAGTCGACCGAGCCGCTTGGCGCCGGCGTGGGGCGCAGCCCCATCAGCCGCTCCTTGCCCAGCTTCTCGAGGTATTCGGCGCGACCGGACACGCCGCGGACCCACTCGTCGAGCCAGCTTTGGAGGGACTCCTCTTCGCGCGAAATGCGATCCCATTCGAGATAGAACGCGTTGTCGCGGTCGTAGTAGCCCTGCGCATAGGACGGGTGCGCGCCGAAAGGCTCTACGACCACTGCGTCGACCACCAGCCCGGGCAGGATGGTGCGGTTGGGGTCGGCCCGGATGACCGACTCATCGACCAGCTCTTCGACGACCACGATCACCCGATCGGCGGCGAAGGCGGCTTCCTTCTGGCAGCCCAGCAAACCCCACACCTGGGTATCGCCGGCGGCGTCGGCGCGCTGTGCATGCACGATGGTGACGTCGGGCTTCAGTGGGGGAACGGCATAGATCTCTTCGTCCGAGTAGGGCGATCTGATCGGCCGGATGAGTGGGTTTGCTTTGGGTAAGTCGGTGTCCTGGTACGAGCGCAAGGGGAAGAAGGGCAGGTTCATGGCGCCCGCGGTGTAGCGGCAGACCATGCCGAAGTGGCTGTACTCCTCGAGCTCGAGCTTGCGCGGAGTCGCCTCAGCCCACCGACGAACCGCATGGAGGCTGCCCACGCCCGGGTTGCCCAGCCAGCTGAACACGAGCTTCTTGGCCACGCCCGCGGCGATCATCTGGTCATACACGAGGTCAGGCGTGAGCCGGCACAAGGTCAGGTCGCGCCGGCCCTGGCGGATGATCTCGTGGCCTGCGGCAAAGCCGATGAGGTGGGTGAAGCCCTCGATCGCGACGCTATCGCCGTCGCGCACGAGATCAGCGATCGCGTCGTGCATGGACGTGACCTTGTCAGCGGCGCTCACCTCTCCATGATGCACCGGTATCAACGGTCGGGTGAGTCATCGCCCACGGGTGGCTGTGGTGCCGAACCGGGATTGAGATAGATCAGGGCCGCCGTGCTGACGATGAGTACGAGCAGGAACATCGTGGCCGTGGGATCGATGAAGGAAGCTGACCTCTCCTTGAGGGCGTCAGGCTCGGTCACGGTCGGCGCTGATGCTGCTTCAGACACAGTGGCGGGAGCCAATGGACTCTCTCCGCTCGTTCTCTGGTCCTTTCTGCGCCGCGGCAGGAACAAGAACAGCAGTCCGGCGATGCTCGCGAGCGAGGGCCGACTGTGGAGCCAGATCCGTCGTTAGTCGTCGACCTCGCCGTCGTCGATCGACATCCAGCGACGCGAGTCCTCGTACGCGCTCTTGGGATCCTTGGCGACGGCCGCGACGGCCTCGCCCAGGATGCGCACGCAGGTATCGATCTCGTCCGCCGTCACCACGAGCGGCGGGCAGAGGCGCACGACGTTCTCGCCGGCCTCCAGGACGAGCAGGCCGCGCACGAAGCACGCCCACTGAACGGCCTCGGCGG
>JBDTUR010000149.1:0-5257 GCA_040007635.1 Chloroflexota bacterium | reverse complement strand
TCTTGGCCGCGGCCGGTCGGCGGCCGCTCCCCGGCACCAGCGGGTCAACCGTCCCGTTGACGATCTGAAGCCGTGGGCCGAACACCGTATTCAGCAACGGGTCGGTCGAATCCTTCAGGATGTCGCTCATCAGCCACGCGGCCTGCGCGCTGACTGCCTGGTGCGGCGTCTCAGGCGTGACCGGCACCTGATTGCCGCTGGCATCGGTGACCGACAGGATCGTCTGGATGGGTAGCTGCACGCCGTTGTTGGCGAGTGCTCCGTAACCCGACGTCAGCTCAACCTGGTTGACTTCGACCGTACCGATTGCCCCGGCGAGGCCGGCCTGGAGCAGTTGCCGGTCGCCGCGTTGGAAGGTGATGCCCATGTTCGCCGCCAGGGACGACACGGCCTCGAGGCCGATGCGGTCCAGCGCCCTAATCGCGGGGACGTTGAGCGAGTATGTGAGCGCGTCGCGCATCAACACCGGGCCGCGCTCTCGCCGGTCGGCGTCTCTGGGGAACCAGCCGCGGCTGAACTCGGTCACGACATCGAGCAGCAGGGAGCCCGGCGTGACAACGCCCTCGTCAAAGCCGGCCGCGTACATGATCGGCTTCCACGCCGACCCCGGTTGGCGATACGCGGTCCCCGCGACGTCGTACTTGGGATCGAACTGGGGTGACGCGAGGTCATCGCGGTAGTAGCCGGCGCTGCCGACATACGCCAGGATCTGGCCGCTGCGCGCATCCATGGCGACGAGTGACCCGTTGTGGATGTCGGTGTTGTGGAGCGCCTCGACCCATTTGCGATCCTGGCCCAGGCCCTGGAGGTCGATCTGTGCCTCCATCTGGTCAGTCGGCAGGTTGGGCACAATCGTGCCCGCGGCGACGTATTTCTCGGCGAGGCCCTGGGCGGTCATGTCGAGCGTCGTAATCACCTTGTAGCCGCCGCGTTCCACCGGCGCGCGATTGGCGACGAGCGCCTCGAGCTGATGCTTCATGTAGAAGACGAACTGCGGCGCCTTGAATTGGAAGGGCGTCGGCGGGTGCAACACGATCGGTTCGGCCAGGGCCTGGTCGAGCTGGTCCGGCGTCAGCCGGATGAAGTGGCCGTCGCCCGCTTCGAGGCTCTCCAGGATCTTGCTGCGCCGCTTCACGGGCGTCGCGACGTCCGGATGGAGCGTGGTCGGCGCGATGGGCACGATTAGCTGTCCGGCCGCGTCCGTCTCTGCCCACTTGTATAGGTCGTACGTGTTGGGCGATTGGGGCAATCCGGCGAGGATCGCCGCCTGGGCGGGCGTCAGGAGCTTGAGGTCGGTCACGCCAAAGTAGACCTCGGCCGCCGCGGCAATCCCATACGCGCCGTGGCCGTAGTAGATCTGGTTCAGATACGCGGTCAGGATGCGTTGCTTGCCCTCTGCGCCGGGGTAGGCGCGGGTCAGGTTGCGCGCCTCGAGGATTTCCTTGATCTTGCGCTCGAGCAGGCGCGACGGATCGGCTACGAGCTCCGGATCGAGCAGCCGCTGACGGACCAATTGCTGGGTGATGGTGGAGGCGCCGCGATCGCCTTCGCCGGCGAGGCTTTCGAGCGCCGCCGCGACGATGGCGTTGGGGTCATAGCCCTCGTTCTCCCAGAACGTCTGGTCCTCGACCGCGATCGTCGCGTCGAGCAGCACCTTGGGAATGTCCTCGAAGGCGACGACACGCCGGCGCTCGATCTGGAAGCGGGCCAGCTCGATGGTCCCGGTGCGGTCGTAGACGACCGTGGGTTGGGCAAAATCGAGCTGCTCGAAGTCCGACACCGGCGGCAGCTCCGACTCCAGCTTGTCGACGAACGCGAGCGTCGCCGAAGTGCCAATGGCGAAGGAAAGGCCGATGAACCCGAAGAAACCAAGAACTCCCAGCATGCCCAGGACAATGAACTGCCCCAGCCTGCTCTTGGGCTTGGGCCGCTCGCGCACGCGCGACAAGGCGATTCGGCGCGCGTTGGCATTGCCGCGTCCGTTGCGGCGGCCATGTCCGTTGCCGTTGCTCCCGTTGCGCGGCCGGTTCCTGCGCGTGGGCTGACCTCGATACACCTTGCTCGATTGTGGACGATCTGGAGCCGCGCTATGCGGCGCGGTGCGCCAACCGCTTCCGGCGCGTTGTCCGGCAGGTTATTTATCCTGACTGGCGTGCTTCTGCGACGAACCCTGCCCGGCGCGTGACCGTGACTGCTGAGCGGCCCCGGCGGCGCCATCGTCGGCTGAGCCTGCTGGGCGTGGCGCTGGCCACGTACGGCGTGATCGGCCTGATCCTGTTCGTGGTGGTGGCAGTAGCGATCAATCGGCCGCTGGAACGAGCCCACAACCTATCGGTGGCACTCGACCAGGAGCGCACCGCGCTCATCGAAACGATGGGCCAGGCGCGGACGACGCTCGAGGACATGAGCCTGGGCGTGGGCGGCGCGGATACATCGCTCGGCGATGCCAAGGCGGCGACCGACCGCGCGGCGGGCATCGCCAACACCCTTGCCTCGAGCATGTTCGGCCTGCGCGATTCGATGGCACTCAGCATCTTTGGCACGCAGCCATTGGCCGGGCTCGCGTCAGGCTTCGATAGCAGTGGTCAACAGCTCTCGACGCTTGGCACGGAATTGACGACGATCGGGGTTTCGCTCAATGAGAACCGCAGCGCGGTGAGCACTACGAGCACCGATCTCGCCAAGCTGGCAGTGTCGCTGGGCGAGTTGACCACTCTTGTCCGCGACAGCCCGGACGTTGAGATTTCGACCGCCAGCCTCGACGCGGTTCGACTGGCCGTCTACGCCATCTGCGGCTGGCTCGCGGTATTCGCCCTGGGCTGCGTTATCGGCGGTGTCTATCTCATCCGACTGGGCGGAACCTACCGACCCTGAAAGTCGGACCCGATCAGCTCCGGCCGGTTGTCTGCGGCGGCCGTTGCTGCGGCTGCGCACCGGTCGACCACGGTCCGTACTGCGATGGCGCAGGCATCTGCGTCGGCCACTGAGTCAGTGGCGGCTGCCCCTCCGGCGCGTTGAGCACGCGCGGGGTCCGACGCATCCGCTCCTCGAGTTCGTCTTCTTCCATCTCGTCCAGCTCGGCTGCGTCCAACTTTCCGGCACGGCGGCGGCGCTGACGGATCGCTTCTTCGGGGCTCGCGAACTGCAGGAACAGCAACAACAGGAGTCCGGCGCCGATGCCAATGATGTACAGGCCGGCACCCATCGCCAGCCCCAGGCCTGCCGCGACCCACAGTCCCGCGGCGGTCGTCAGACCGACGATGTGTGCCTTGGTATGCAGGATGGCACCCGCGCCAAGGAAGCCAATGCCGGTGATCACACCGCCCACGATGCGCGACGCGTAGTCGAGTGAACCGAAGCCGTAAATGGCCGTCACGGTGAACATTGCCGCGCCCACGCCGACCAGGCCGTACGTCCGGATACCGGCCGCTTTGCCGGCCAGCTCGCGCTCGAGGCCGATGAACCCTGCCACGAGACCCGCCAGGGCAACCCGGATGAGCGCGGTGATCTCCGGGCTCTGGAGCAGTGCGTTCAGGTCGAAGTTGGGCGGCATGTGCGCCTGAGTCTCACTGATTGGCGTGCGTTCATCAACACCCACGCGGTGCGTGCCGGCACCGTACTTCTGGCCGTGAGACGATGAGTGCGAAATGCCGACCGTGCCAGCGACCGAGCTACTCCCTGTCGCTGATGCGTATCTGGCGGAGCCCGGCCTGACGCTGGACACCCTCGCGACTCACTGGGCGGCCTATGCCGCGCGGCGACCGATGACCGCGGAAGAGATGAAGGGCGCCGATCGCCGCGCGCAGCGCCTGGGCGTGTCCGGCCGCGAGCTCATGGAGCAGGCCGGGACCGCGGTCGCCGCCGCGGCGCAGGCGCTGCTCAACTCGACCGATCGCCCCTCGTCAGGCCAGGTGCTGATCCTTGCGGGCCCCGGCAACAATGGCGGCGACGCATTCGTCTGTGCGCGGCGGCTGGCGGACGCGAACGTGCGCTCGTACGTCGTTCTGGTGAGTGCCGCCGGACGACCGGGCACGCCCGACGCGGCGGCCAACTGGGATCGCCTCGAGGGTGTCGCACCGGTTCAGCGCATGCACGCCGGCGACGGCCACGACGTGGCCATCCTGCTCAACGGGATCGAGCGCGCTGCCTTGGTCATCGACGGTCTGCTCGGGACTGGCGTGCGCGGCGCGTTACGCGAGCCTGTCGCGCAAGCAGTTGATCTGTGTTTGACCGCTCGCAAGCACGGTGTCCCCATCCTGGCCATCGATACGCCCACGGCGCTCGACCTCTCGTCGGGCGAACCGTCCCAGCCAAACGTCCAGGCCGACTTGACCGTCACCTTCCACCGACCCAAGGACGGGCTGCTCACGCGGGCCGGCCGCGTCCTGGGCGGACGCGTCCTGGTGGCGCCCATCGGCATTCCCGTGGAGGCCGACCACGACTGACCCGGGCGCCGCGCCCACGCCCGGCCCGCGCTCGCGCGATCTGTTCCTTGCGATCGAGGTCGCGCTGTTGATCGTCGTCGGCGTCCTCGTCGTCGCCTGGCTGACGAACCTGGTGCCCGCCCTGTGGCAGACGATTGCCTTCGAACCGGTCGTGATCATCGGGCTCGTGGCGGTCACGATCCTGATCCTCGCGCGCGCTCTCCGGCCGCGCCGCTCGCCCTAGCCGCCGCCGACGGACGTCTCGTGCCATTTGCAGGACTGGTCTGCGCGAGTGTTCAAATCATGTGCCATAAGCCTTACCAGTCCTGCATCGGACAGAAGAACTGCCGTTTCTGTGGTCTTCCCGGGAAAGCATGCAGACCAGTTCTGCATTTGACGCCAACCAAGGCCGAGCGTTTGGTTGCCGAGCTAGCCGCCGCCGCTTCCGCTAACCGCCGTCGCTCCTCCCTAACCGCCGCGGGCGAGCGGATCGAAGCGACGCTCCTCGCCGCGCAGGAGTCGGTCGATGTTGTCGCGATGCGCGATCCACACGACTCCCGTCGCCAGGACCGCGAACAGGAAGTACGGCCACGGCGCCCAGCCCAGCAAGACGAACACTCCGATGATTGCCGATCCCACCGCGGTGCCGATGAGTGAACCGAGCGATACCAGCCGCGTCACCAGGATCGGGATGATGAAGAAGGGCAATCCAAGCGGGATCGCCAGCGGCGCCATGAACAAGGTCGCGCCAATACCGGTGGCGACGCCGCGGCCGCCGTGGAAGCGCAGGAAGATCGAGCGCGAGGCGCCGATCACGCAGGCGACGCCCGTCA
>JBDTUR010000148.1:0-5260 GCA_040007635.1 Chloroflexota bacterium | reverse complement strand
GCCAACCGCCACCCCGACCAACGCGCCAACCGCCACCCCGACCAACGCGCCAACCCCGACGCTGCCTGACACAGCGACCACACTTCCCGGCCAGTCGGGCGGGCAGGGCGGCCAAGGCACCGTGCTGGCCATGCTCTCGATGGGACTCCTGAGCGCCGCCGCCATTGTTCTTGGATCCGCCAATAGATCTCGGCGACGGCGGCCTGCCCGTGCAGCAGCGGGCCTCGAGCGGGTCTGGTCGACCAGGAAGTTTCAGTAGCCTCCGCTCACTAGTCGGCGAGGTGCCGTGGTCCGGGCCCTCCGGGGACGATCGGGCTATGTGCTCCGCGCAACAGTTCTGGGATACCTAGCGGCAGCAATCATTCCCATCGGGTACCCGACTACCTGTGCCCATTGCGCCGCCACCCCGCGAGGATGTCCCCACACCGCCAAGCCCATTGCGGCTGGTTCGGCTGCGGCTGCGCCTCGGCCTGATCACGATGGCCATCGTGCCGACGGCTATCTCCATGGCCCTGATCAACGCGCTGATCACCCCGATGGCCCACGGCCCGGGCCTCTTCGTGCTTGCGATGATGGGCGCGCTGATGCTGTTGCTGACCGCGATAACCGTTTGGATGTCGCGCCAGATCCTCAAGCCTGCCGAGGATCTTGATCGCTCGCGCACTGATCTAAAGAACATGTACGAGGTCGCGCGGGCCGACTCCTTGCGCGACGGCTTGACCGGCCTGGGCAACCACCGTGCTTTCCAGGAGGAGCTGGACCGCGAGCTGGAGTGGTACCAGCGCTACAAGGTGCCGGTCGCACTGCTGTTGATCGACGTGGACGACCTCAGGCTGGTCAACGACTCGTCCGGGCACGTCGGTGGCGACGAAATACTGCGCGACATGGGCGCGCTCATCGCTGAGTCCGGCCGCTACGCCGATCGAGCGTTCCGCATCGGCGGCGATGAGTTTGCCATTCTCATGCCGCACACCGACGTTGATGGCGCACTTCATCTCGCGCGGCGGCTACAGGAAAGAGCGCTGCAGCCCCGTCGCGGCTCACGCCAGATTCAGTTCTCCGGCGGCGTTTCGGCGTGCCCCACGCTGGCCACTACACGCTCACAGCTTTACGCGCAGGCGGACGCGGCCCTCCATTGGTGCAAACGCCACGGCCGGGCGTCGATCGACGTCTTCGACCCCGTACGTGACCAAGCGGCCAACCAGGAGGCGAGCAACGCACTGACGGCCGCCATCGCCAAGGTTGTCACCGACCGGCTGATCCGCCCTGTCTACCAGCCCATCGTTGATCTGGCCACGGGCCGGGTGATGGGCTTCGAGGGCCTGTCGCGGCCCACCGCCGAATCCGGTTTTGCCGATCCGGCCTCGATGTTCAACGCCGCCGAAGCCGTTGGCCGAACGGTCGAGCTCGATTTGTCGTGCCTGCACGCGGTAATCGCCGGCGCTCGCCACATGCCGGCCGACCAGATGCTGAGCATCAACATCTCGCCGCGGACCCTGGAGGCGCCGCACTTCTCTGCGGAGGCGCTCACGACGCTTCTGGGGCGTTACTCCATCGCGGTTGACCGCGTTGTTGTCGAGCTGACCGAGCGCGAGACGGTCGAAGACCTCAATCGCCTTCAGGCCAACCTGGGCGCGCTGCAACGCCTTGGCCTGCGTGTCGCGGCCGATGACGTTGGCGCGGGCAATGCCGGCCTGCGCCTGCTCAGCCAGATTCGCTTCGACATCGTCAAGATTGACCTGTCCATCGTCCAGGAGGGCACTGAACGCGATTCGTCGCGCGCCGTCCTGCGCTCGCTGCGCGAACTCGCCGCGCGCTGGCAGGCAGATGTCATTGCCGAAGGGCTGGAGACTGCCTCGCAACTGCGCTTGGTGCGCGAATTGGGCATCTCCGCCGGCCAGGGTTACCTGCTCGCTCGACCCATGCCCGAGCCCAACCTGCGCACCGTCGATGTCGCGGCCCTTGAGGCCGGCGGCATGGTGCTCTCCCGCCCTATGCCGCTGGGGGAGCGACTTTTGAACGCGCCGGCGGTCGGCCCGAACTAACACCAGTAGACTCGGCCGCGTGATCGGTCGACCACTCAAAGTAGGTGTCCAGCTGCCCGAGGTCGAGCGACCTGTGCGCTGGCCCGAGCTGCGCGACATGGCCCAGGCTGCGGAAGGGCTTGGCTTCGACTCGCTGTGGGTGGGCGACCATCTGCTTTATCGGCGGCCAGACGGCAATGTCGGCCCATGGGAAGTGTGGACCTCGCTGGCGGGCCTGGCGGAAGCGACGCAGCGCGTCGAAATAGGCCCGCTCGTCGCCGCGACTTCGTTCCATGCACCCGCGATGTTGGCCAAGATGGCCGCGACCGTCGATGAGATCAGCGGCGGCCGGCTGATCCTGGGCCTGGGCGCGGGCTGGAATGAGCCCGACTACACCGCCTTTGGCTTTCCATACGATCAGCGGGTGAGCCGCTTCGAAGAGGCGTTCACCATCATCCGCACGCTGCTGCGCGAGGGCACGATCGACTTCGAAGGCAAGTTCTACACGGCGCGCGACTGCGAGCTCGTGCCGCGCGGCGCCGTGGAGCGGCACCCCAATGGTCCGCCGCTGATGATCGGCTCGACCTCTCCGCGGATGCTCGCGATCACCGCGCCGCACGTGGATGCCTGGAACGAGTGGCACGACCGGTTCGCCAACTCGCCCGATAACGTCGCGCCACTGATGGACAAGGTTGATGAGGCCGCACGCGTGGCCGGCCGTGATCCGGCAGAGATCGCGCGCACCGTGACAGTCCTGGTGCAGCTGAGCGGCGGCAAGGGCCGGCGCAGCTCATACGCGGAACCCGCGCCGGCGCACGACGGGACGAGGCCGGACGAGATGGCCGCGACGCTGCGCCGCTATGCCGCGGCCGGCATCAGCCATGTCCAACTGGTGCTCGATCCGATCACAGTTGAGTCGATCGCCGAGTGCGCGCCCATCCTCGAGGCGCTCGACAAGCCCTGATGCGAATCGTCGACAGCCTGCCCTGGGTCGCCTCTGTGCTGGTGTCCTCGCTGGCGTTCGGCTCGTTCGCCTTCGTGGTCATCACCCGGTGGCGAACCGACGCCACACGCGGCTACCTTGGCTTCACTGCCTTCTGCGCCGGCCTGCTTGCGCTCTTTGCGCTCGCGACGAAGCTGTTGGGCCCGGCGGGGACGGAGGCGGTGGTGCGGATTGGTCCAGCCGACCTCTTCATGCTCCGGCAGTACGGCCTTGGGCTCTTTGCCGCGGCGACGCTGCTCTACCCGATATTCGGGCGCCGCGCACGGGCAGCCCTCGTACTCGACCTCGCCGGTCTGGTGGGTGCAGTGGTTGCCCTGGCAGCGGCCGCGTTCGGCTGGGCGCCGGCTGCCGTCAACGGCGTGCCGCTGCTCGTCCAACTCGTCGTGCTGTCGCTCGCGACGGGCGGCTCCATGGCGGCCGTGATCCTGGGTCACTGGTATCTCGTGACGCCCAAGATCTCGGAGAAGCCGCTGGTGCTACAGGCGAAACTGCTACTCGGGGTGATCGGCCTGCAGGTGCTGCTGTTCCTCGTCTGGACGACGCTCGGCGGTGGCCCCGGCCAGGGCCCCTTTGACGCCTTCACCGGCGGCAACCTGCTGCTTGTCGTGCTGCGCCTCGCCGTGACGCTGCTGTTCCCGGTCGTGCTGTGTTGGATGGCGTGGCGCACCGCGCTGACGCGCTCAATGGAGTCGGCGACCGGGCTGCTATACATCAATCTCGCCGCGGTCATGGCAGGGACGATCGGCGCGGCCGCGCTGTATCTCTCGGCGGGCCTGCTGCTCTAGATGCAGGTCAACGTTCGACTCTTCGCGATCCTGCGGCAGCAGGCTGGCTGGCGCGAGAAAGGGCTGGAGCTGCCAGTCGGTGCCACCATCGAAGACGCCTGGCAGGCGCTGGTCGCGCAATCACCCGCACTCGCCGCCTCCCGCGAGGTCGTGCGCTTCGCGCGAAACCGCGAGTACGCCGGCGCTGACGCGCGGCTCGAGGACGGCGATGAGCTCGTCCTCATTCCGCCTGTTGCCGGCGGCAGCGACGACACCCTGTTGCGCGTCGAGATCCGCTCCGGCCCCCTCGACGACGAACTCCTCACGGAGCTGCGCAACATGGTGCCCACGGCCAGCGACGGCGCGCTGGTGATCTTCCAGGGGCAGACGCGCGACACGCCGGGTACGCCCGCGCCGGGCGAGGAAACTGCTGCCGCAAGCCACACGAACGAGAACGTGACGCGGCTCGAATACGAAGCTTTCGAGGAGATGGCGCTCGATGTGCTGCGGACCATCGGCCATGAGATCGAGCAGCGGTTTGGCGTAAAGCGCGTCGCGATCATCCATCGCACCGGATCGGTCGAGGTAGGCCAGGCGAGCGTGCTCATTGCGGCCGCGGCACCTCATCGGGGAGCGGCGTTTGACGCCGCGCGGTACGCCATCGAGGAACTCAAGGCCCGCGCCCCCATCTGGAAGGCGGAGCACTTTTCGAGCGGGTCGGTCTGGTTGGGAGCGCCCGCGCGCGAGGGACCGGCATAGGCCGTCCGTACTAGGCCCCGCGTTGTTTTTCGTCAACGGTGCCCGTGGGCACTCCGCTGATGACTGGTGCGGTCTTGGGTGGTTAGGTCGCCACGCTCGCCGCCAGAAGTACTAGACGGCGAGTAGTACCTCCGGCAAGACTCATCCCATGAAGACATTTACGCGTGGCGTCGCCACCGCCGGAGCCCGATCGGCCCTCTCGCCCAAGCACATCCTGCCGCGCTTGGGATTGCTCACCACCGGCCTGCTGATGTGGGTCTTCTTCACTGGCTCAGCCTTCGCCTGGTCGCCACTGACCGTTACCACCGAGTGTTCCTCAAATGGCCACGATCTCGTGTGGACAGTCAAGGCCAGTCACAGCGAAACCGATCTGAGCATTCAATTCGCGACCAACGCGCAGTTCACCAATTACGCCTCGTATGTCTTGAACTCGTCGACCCTGTCCGTCGACGTTACGACCTCGAGCAGCGTCGCCCAGGTGTGGGTCCGCTGGACCAACGACCAGAACGTCGTCTCGCAGGGCTATGGGAAGGCCTGCGCCACCCCTACGCCGACCGCGACGCCGACCGCGACGCCAACCGCGACGCCGACCGCGACGCCAACCGCGACGCCGACCGCGACGCCGACCCCCACCGCCACGCCTACGCCGACCGCGACGCCGACCGCGACGCCGACCGCGACGCCGACCGCGACGCCGACCGCGACGCCGA